>DATKBC010000001.1:0-11744 GCA_035514415.1 Pleomorphomonadaceae bacterium
AGGATGGCGAGGAGCCGGAGCTGGTCGAGGCGGTCGTGCGGGATGCCAACGCCAAGCTGGGCGCCCATCAACAGATCCGTTCGCACTCGTTGTGGGCCGCTGACGACTTCCCGCGCACCCACACCCTGAAAGTGAAGAAACGGGAGGTCATCGCCCAATTGGAGGCCGATGCCACCGCGGCGGCGGTCGTGGCGGACACAGATGTCGCGGCTCCCGGTGCCGGAGCTGATCAGCCGCCGGCCGGCGCTCCGGCAACGGCGGTGGGGACGCTCGGGACCCTCGTCCCCCTGGTGGCCTCCATCGCCGACGTTCCGGTCGAAGCCGTGCTGCCGAGCGCGCGCCTGTCATCGGACTTGAACATGGACTCCCTCCAGCGCGTGGAGCTGCTGGGGGTGATCGAGGAGGAGCTCGGCGTCTTCGTGGACGACTCGGCCCTGGATCCGGAGGCGACCGTGGGTCAGATCGCCGCTCTGGTGGACGCCTCCCGCGAGCTGTCGCACGAGACTGGCATCCTGGGCTGGCCGCTCAACCCACTGCCGCGGGCGCTGGGGATGGCCGTCCAGGAGCTGATCACGGCGCCTGTCCTCAACCTGTTCTATCGAATCGGCATCCGCGGCCAGGACAACCTGGTGGGCCTCGAAGGCCCGGTCATCTTCGCCTCCAACCACTGCCTGCACACCGACAACCAGATCGTCATGTCGTCGCTGCCATTCGCATGGCGCTGGCGGCTCTCGGTGGCGGCGTCGGCGGAGCGGGTGTGGAGCAACCCGGCCATGGCCCTGGCCGGCGGGATGCTGGCCAATGCGTTTCCGATTGCCCGTGAGGGCGGCGTGCGGCGGAGCCTCGAGCTGCTCGGCGCCCGGCTGGATCGTCGCTTCAGCGTACTCATCTACCCCGAGGGCAAGCTGACCGTTGGTGGGCCGATGCAGCCGTTCCTGGTGGGCACTGGACTCGTGGCCGTGGAGGGTGCGACCGCCGTGGTGCCCACCAAGCTGCGGATCAACCGGATGTCCTGGCTCGACGCCTTCTGGCCCGGGACGCGGAATGGCAACCACAACGGCGCCTCGCCTCGGGGCGACGTGGAGGTCGTGTTCGGCGAGCCCATGTGGTTCAGCTCCGATACGACTCCCGCCGAAGCGACCACCCGGCTCGAGGAGGCGCTCGCCGCGCTCTAGCCGGAGCCCGGGGTTACCCGCCGGTCAACAGCAGCATCAGGACGTGGGCCGCGGCGTCGGACATCTCGTCCAGGGCCGTCTCGTTGATCTGATCGGGTCGATCACAGGCGAGGTGGTAGCAGCGGTCCATGGGCTGATCGGCTGAACCGCCAAACCGCTCGGCCTGCGCATCGGACTTCGGCTCGGACGCGCCGCTGAAGAGCCCACCGTTGGGGACCAGGGCGTCGTCGAACGGCGCATGGTCCGAGCCGCCGCCCAGGTCCAGAGTCTCGTACGCCAGGCCAACGGCGTGGAAATAGGCCTCGAAGGCGGCGCTGATCTCCTCGGAATCGGCGATCCCTTCCGGGGCGTAGACAAACCGGCCGTAATTCGACGAGGCGAGCATGTCGAAGTTCAGGTACGCGACGATGGCGTGCAACTCGTCATCCGACTGGCGACCAACCCAGTCGCGCGATCCGTACAGGCCCAGCTCCTCGGCGCTCCAGAACGCGAACCGCACGGTTCGCGGGGTCGGCTCCAGCTCGGCCAATTGCTGCGCCATCTCCAGGATGGTCATCGTCCCCGAGCCGTTGTCGTTGATGCCGGGGCCGTCGAGCACCGAGTCCAGGTGGCCCCCCACCATGACCACCTCGTCCGCGACATTGCCGGCGCCGATGCCGGGGCGCTCGGCAATCACGTTCGCGGTGACGCGGTCCTCGATCAAGGTACGGACCGACAGGTGGACCGATGTGCCCGCGGTCGCGGCCTGCCGCAGGGCGGCTCCGGCGGGACCCGACGCGTACATCGCCGGGATGTCGATTCCGTCCGGCGTCCTCAGAGTGGGGCGCCGCAGGCTGCCCGGTTCATATGCCGGTGAGCTCACGACCAGCGCGGCGGCGTCCGCAGTCTGAGCGTGATCCACCATCTGCCGGCGGGCGCACGGCCCTGCGCCGACCACAGCCACCGCGCCGGCCGGGAAGTCCACCCAGTCGTCTCGGTCACATCCTCCGGAGCCGATGGGCTGGCCATCGTCGCTGACGGCCACTGCCACGACCGGGGCCGTGATGTCACCCGAGGCGGAGAAGATCAGCGCATGGAGGTGGTCGGCGCCGACGAAGGTCTGGTCGTTGGCAGTGAGCTCGGCCGGCGCCGTCTCGATGAAGAACGGGAACGTGAACTCATCGACGATCACCTCGTAACCCGCGGAACGCAGCTCATCCGCGACGTACGACACCGATGCGGTGTAGCCCGCGGTGCCGGCCGCGCGAATTCCGTCGTTCGCGTCGGCGATTTCCAACAGCTGGTCGAGGTGCTGCCGAATGCCCTCCGGCTCGACGGCCGCGCGGAGCTCCTCGCTGATCGTCAGGTCGGCGGCGGGCTCGCCGGAGCTGGCCGATGGCGACCCGCCTGACGAGGGTCTGGGACTGGGCGATGGCGTGACGGAGTCGGGTTGGCACGCCGCAAAGGCGAGGAGACCGACCAGTGCGCCAACAGGGAGCAGGGGCAACCGGGGACGGGAGGCCATTCGCCGAACCATACCGGCGGGGCGAGCCGGGGGTTCGAACCGACGAGCGCGGTTGCTATGCTGCGCGCGATGGCCGCCGACGAGAAGCTGAAGCTGCTGAAGACCGTCCCCATGTTCGCCATGTGTGACGCCCGGGAGGTTGAGCGGCTGGGGATGCTGGTCGAAGAGGTCGACCTGCCCGCCGGTCGTGTCCTCTTCAAGCAGGGGGATACGGCCCAGGAGCTTTTCATCGTCGTCAGTGGCCAGGTCCGGTTAGATCGTGACGGTGAGCTGCTCGCCAATGGCGGACCGGGCGAGTTCTTCGGGGAGATCGCGCTCATCGCCGGCGGGCCACGTACCGCGAGCGCGACCTGCGTGACGGACTGTCGCCTGCTCATACTCGCCCGCCGCGAGTTCCACAGCCTGATGGACGAGTTCCCCGGCTTGAAGATGCGGGTCCTCGAGACCCTGGCAAAGCGAGTGCGCGCGCTCGACACGGCCACGGTCCACTAGGTAGGATTCGCGCGCGCCACGAGCGCAGCGCCGGGCGGGAGTAACTCAGCCGGTAGAGTGTCTGCTTCCCAAGCAGGATGTCGCGGGTTCGAGCCCCGTCTCCCGCTCCACTTCCCTGTTCTGCCACCGAGAGTCGCATGCCCCCCACCACCGAAGAGCGCGCCCTGCTGCTGACGCTGGAACCGGAGGCCGCCCGGTTGTATGACCGGCACCTCAAGGTAGCCCAGGAGTGGTTCCCGCACGACTACATCCCGTACCGGCTCGGCCGTGACTACGACAAGGAGCCCTGGACCCCGGACCAGCCGCGGTTGACCGGCGTCGCCCAAACGGCCTTCGAGGTCGGTCTTCTGACCGAGGACAACCTCCCCTCGTATCACCGCCTGATCCATGGGATGTTCGGCCCGGGCGACGGAGGGTGGATCAACTGGGTCGGACGATGGACTGCAGAGGAGGGACGCCATGCCATCGTCCTCCGGGATTACCTGACGGTGACCAGGAATATCGACCCGGTGCTCCTCGAGCGCGGCCGGATGGCGCAGCTCCAGCGGGGATACGACCCCAAGAGGCCCGGCCTGCTCCACGGGCTCGCCTACGTCACGTTCCAGGAGCTGGCCACGCGGAATACGCATCGCAACACGGGCAAGTTCTCGGACGACCCAGTCGCCGATCGGATCATGATCCGGATCGCGGCCGATGAGAACCTGCATGCGGTCTTCTACCGCGACATCATGACCGCCGCACTCGAGATCGAGCCGTCCGCCGCGGTGCAGGCCATCGTCGACGAGGCCATCGATTTCCAGATGCCCGGCGCGGGCATCGCGGGGTTCGTGCGCAAGGCGGCCCTCATGGCCAGGGCCGGCATCTACGACCTCCGGGGCCATCGCGACGACGTCCTCGTGCCGATCCTTCGACATTGGAGGATCTTCGAGCTGGAAGGTCTCATCCCTGCGGCCGAGGAGGCCCGGCAGCGTCTACAGGAACACCTCGACGCGCTCGAGGTTTCCGCTCGGAGGTTCGAGGCGCGGGTCGCCGATTCGGCCGAACGACGGGTCGCTCGAGCCGGCGGCTAGGCCGGCGGCCAGGCGGGGTGGCAGCTAATTAGCGGGCGCGCATCCGGTTGTTCTTGGCGTCGTGGGTGAGCTCCGCGAGGTCCAGCGCCTCGAGCAGGGGCGGGAGGTACATCCCGAATCGGCCGCGGTAGCCCTTTCGGAGCCCGTACCAGCCGCCCACCGGGTTGCTGGCTGAGCGGCCCCAGGCCTCGACGGTCCCGTCGGCTGCCGGCTTCTGCTCGTCGGCGGCGCCGAGTGGGATCCAATCGCCGTGCTTCTTGAGCGCGGCCTGCAGGTCCTCGATGGCGCGCAGGTGGTACTTGAGCTGGGTCGACCCGACCTGGCACACCAGCGCCGGCGGGTCAGCCGCCTCGTCGCGCCACATTCGGTACTCGGACGTGCCGGGGGGCGTCTTCAGGACCCACGGATCGTCCTTGGTCCCGGCCGCTTTCTTGTCAGACACTGGATGGTCCTCCGCGCGCGTTTCTGAATGGGCCACGAAGTGTAGGGTGGTGGCCGATGCTTGACGCGGTAACCGGCGGGTTCAGCTTCACCGGCCGGGCCATCGCCGGGCGCCTGCTCGGCGAGGGGCACGACGTGGTGACGCTGGTGCGCCGCCACGGCCCTCCGGACGCCGACAGCCGGATCCGGACGGCGATCGTCACGCTCGACGACGCAGCTCGGGTGGTCGACGCCCTCCACGAGGTGGACACCCTGTACAACACGCATTGGATCCGCTTCGCGCGCGGAAACCTGAGCTTCGAGCTGGCCATCCAGCGCACGCTGCGGCTCTTCGACGCGGCAAGCCGCGCCGGCGTGCGGCGCGTAGTCCACGTCAGCGTCGTAAACGCGTCGGAATCGGCTCCAACTGCGTATTTCAGGGCCAAGGCTCGGCTGGAGGCGGAGGTGCGCGCCTCAGGGCTGTCGTACGCCATCGTCCGACCCACGCTGACCTTCGGCAGCCGCGACATCCTGGTCAACAACCTGTGCTGGGTCCTGCGGCGATTCCCGGTCTTCGTCATGCCGGGCGATGGACGCTATCGGCTTCAACCGGTCCACGTGGACGACGTGGCGCGGATTGCCGTCGAGGCCGGTCAGGCTTCCGCGGACCTGGTGACCGATGCCGCCGGGCCGGACATCCTCACGTTCAACCAGTTCGTCCGCCTCCTGGCCGATACCGTCCGCAGCCGGGCCAGGCTGGTGCACGCCCCGTCGCCCCTATCCCTCGCCGGCAGCCGCGTCCTGGGGCTCCTGGTACGCGACGTCATGCTGACCCGCGACGAAGTGACCGAGCTGACGGCGAGCCTGCTCGTCTCCGATGAGCCGCCGCAGGGGACCATCCACCTCAGCGACTGGGCAAGGGCCCACGCTGACGAGCTGGGCCGGACGTATCACTCGGAGCTCGACCGCCACTACCGCTGACGTGGCGGGGGCAGATCAGCGGCTCAGGCCTGGTCCTCCGCCGGGTCGCCTACCTCATCGACCGGCGGCGCTGAACCGTCGAGAGCCAGCACGGCACTCTCCTCACCCGCGACGGGCTGGACCAGCTCCGACGACTCGCGAACGTCGCCCGTGATCTCCTCCTCGACGTCATCGATGCGCACGATGGCGAAGCTGACCTGGGGCGGTATGGCAGCTGAGATGACGACCTCGCCGATCCGGTACGGGGACCGCTTGGTCCGCAGCGCGGCGTTGGCTTTCTCCTGGAGCGCGGTGGCCTTGATCACGACGTCGGCCAGCAGACCGGGATCGATCCGCTCCACGATCGTGGTCAGGCCGCGTCGTGCGCGGCCCGCAAACCGGCGCGCCTGCTCCTTGGTGGCCGGATCCTGGATCTTCTGGCCGACCTGTTGGGCGGCCTTTTCGGCTTCCTCGATCGCCTTGCGGAACATGGCCATGGCGCGGTCAGTATCGGTCGTGCATGAGCCTGATGCACGGTTTCTGTGCTAGGCCTGGTAGTGGTCTCCCAGCACCAGGTCGTCGCCGCTGCGGTCGAATTCGACCCGCAGGACACGGGCCGGTCCGTCCTCGGCTCGGAGCCGGATCGCCCGGCCGCGATCGCCGCTCCAGGCCACGGCCAGGTTGGCGGGTCCCTCGGGGTGGATCGATCCACTCGCGCTGAGCACGACATCGTCCCTGCCGTCCCGCATGACGCGGAGGCTCCCCTCCGCCGGGTACAGCAGGAGGCCGCGGTCCGCTTCCTGCGTGACATCGAGGGCGGCGCCATCGGTCAGGGTCGTGTCGGCGTAATGGCGCAGGCCCGAATGGTTGACGCGGAACGGCGATTTGGGGCCGACCAGCTCCAGCGTTTCGACGCCCGGCGCCTCCGGCACCCGAACCCGGTCCGCCGCGCGCAGGACGGCGAACTCGGCGACCGGGATGGGCGGATGGGTGTCGGGGTGGTAGACGAGGATGAAGGCCCGCGTCACCTGGTCGTCGGCCCCGTTCCATTCCTGGTGGAGCATGCCGCGCACGCCTTCGGTCAGCCGGCCGAGGTCGCCCTCGTCCATGGTGCCGCGGATGTGGTTCAGCGAATCGTCGTGCTCGACCCGGCCAGCCAGGATGTAGAACAGGCGCTCGTTGGTCCGATGCGGGTGGTGACCGATCCCGAACCCGGGCTGAAAGAACCCGTCGTGGACCATGATCATTGGGCCCAGACGTTGAACCGATGTGTACGGGCCCACGCTCTCGATGGCGATCAGCCCGCGCACCCCGAACTGCTCCTCGCCCACCCGGAAGAAGTGACCGGAACCGATGACGGTCAGGTCGGTCTCGAGCTGGATGTCGGCGAAGGCGTCCACGGGAGGGCCAAGCCTAGCGTGAAATGCACTCGATCGGCGATGGGGGTATCGTCCTGCGCAACTTTGCCAAACAGAGCACGGAGGGGTACGTACGTGGCGCTTGAGAGCACGACTCTCGAGGAGCTGCTGGAGCAGAACCGGGACCACGCGTGCCCGGACCTGCCACCCGACCGCGTCTGCGTGCGGATGGAGGCGGTGGCCGACCTCCCGACCCGGTACGGCGACTTCCGGGTGATGGTCTTCTGGAACGATCGAGACGGCAAGGAAGACGCGGCCCTGGTCAAGGGCAGGCCGTGGGACGGCGAGGACATCCCGGTCAGAATCCATTCGGAGTGTCTGACCGGCGACGGATTCGGATCGTTGCGGTGCGACTGCCGAGACCAGCTCGAGGCCTCCCTCCGCTTCCTCGGGGAGCAGGAGTCGGGCCTGGTCCTGTACCTCCGCCAGGAGGGCCGTGGCATCGGCCTGGCGAACAAGATTCGTGCCTATGCCCTCCAGGATCAGGGTCTGGACACCGTCGAGGCCAACCAGGCCCTCGGGTTCCGGGACGACGAGCGCGACTACGGGGTGGCTGCCCACATGCTCGGCCTGCTGCAGGTCCGATCCATCCGGCTCATCACCAACAACCCGCGCAAGATCGCCGGGCTGGAGCAGCACGGCGTCCGGATCAAGGGACGGATGCCGCTGGTGGTGCCGCCCAACGAGCACAACCTCTTCTACCTGTCCACCAAGGCGAGCCGGTCCGGCCACTACATCGACCTGGCCGGCTACGAGCACCTGACCGAGCAGCTGGACCGGCCGATCGTGGAGGGCATGGCCCCCGAGCTGATCGCCGAGATCGAGGAGGTCGCGGACGGCGCAGCCTGAGCGAGTCGCGATCATCACCGGGGCGGCCGGAGGGCTGGGTCAGTTCGTCACCCGTGACCTGGCCGCGGCGGGCATGCGCCTGGCGCTGGTCGGGTCGCGGCTGCGTCCTCTGAAGGCGCTCGGCAAGGAACTCCGGCTGGCGGAGGACCGATGGATGGCACTTGCGGCTGACCTGCGGAAGGCGGCGCAGGCCGAGGAGGCCGTTGCCTCCGTCGCCGATCGGTTCGGAAAGGTGGAGATCCTGGTCCACCTGGTGGGCGGCTACCACGGCGGCGAGCCGGTGATCAAGACCCGCGACACCGAGGTCGCGGCGATGCTCAGCCAGCACGTGTGGACGACGCTCAACATGGTCCGGGCGGTGGTTCCGCACATGACGGCGGGTGGTTGGGGGCGGATCATGGCGGTGTCCTCGCCCCTCGCTTCCGCGCCCACGAAGAACGTGGCCCCGTACGCCATTGGAAAGGCCGGTGAGGAGGCTCTTCTCGGCACTTTGGCGCGCGAGGTGGCGGGAACGGGCACGACCGTGAACCTGGTCCTGGTCAGGACGATCGACGTTGACCACCAGCGCGACGCCGAGCCAGGCCCCAAGACCGCCTCATGGACGACCCCCGAGGAGATATCGGCCACCATCAGGCACCTGCTTTCCGATGACGCGGCGGTGATCAACGGGGCCAAGATCCCGCTGTTTGGAAATGCGTAACACGAGGCCGATGCGGAAGGTGTCCCGCCGGAGCGCTGGGTCCGTTGCCCTGGTCGTGGCGAGCGTGGCGACACTGACGTCCTGTATCGCCTCCCCCTCGGCCATCGAATCGCGGAGACCTGGCCCCTCGCCCTCCGCACAGGCGACGGCGACGCCGGCGCCCACTCCGACTCAGAGACCGGTTGGTTGGCGCGAGCTTCAGGCTTCCGGTGCTGCGCCGGCGCCCCGCGAGAACCACACCTGGACGGTGGACGGCGAAGGTCGCTTTGCGTATCTCTTCGGCGGCCGCGACACCAGCGGTCCGGGTTCGTACGCCGACCTGTGGGCCTACGACCTTTCGGCCGACACGTGGCGGCAGCTGAGCGGCGGGCCACCGGCTCGCTTCGGGCACAACGCCGCGTGGGTGCCGGGGATCGGGCTTGTCGTCTTCGCCGGCCAGGACGCGGCCTTCTACAACGACCTGTGGGCCTACGACCCGGGCGCCGACCGCTGGCGCGCGCTCGCCGCCAACGGAGTGGCGCCCGTCCCGCGCTATGGGAGCTGCGGCGCGCTCGGCCTTGACGGGCGGCTCTGGATCAGCCACGGCTTCACGAGTGAAGGTGCCAGGTTCGCTGACACCCGCGCCTACGACTTCAGCACCGAGACCTGGAGCGACGAGACGCCGGTCGGTGCGCGGCCCATTGAGCGGTGCCTGCACGGGTGCTGGTGGACGGATGACGGGCGCTTCACCCTGTATGCCGGCCAGACCAACGGGGTGACGTCCCTCGGCGACCGATGGGAGCTGACGGTGGGCCCGCGCCCCGGGACCAACGTATGGCGGGAGCTCGCCCAGGATGGGACCTCATCGGCCCGCAACCTGTACGCGGCCGCCCGCTTGGAGCATGGGGCGCTCATTTTCGGGGGCCAAGCCCTGGATGGGACCTACCTGGGAGACGCGTGGCTGCTCTCGGACGACGGGACCCAGACCCAGATCGTGCCGGGGGTGGCCGGGCCGTCGTCGCGGTCCGGGGCCGAGCTGGTCGCTGATCCGGAGCGGGGTCGCGTCCTGCTGTTCGGCGGCAAGGCGGGTGCCAGCGTGTTCGGCGATATGTGGGAGCTGACCCTGGACTGACCGGGCCGCGGCAGCCCCGAGTTGGTACGATATGTCGCCGTTAACGACCGTCGGGCGCCCCCGAGATCGCGCCCGCCACTCAACCCGCACGAGGAGAATTCAGGCCGCATGAACGTGGTCGCCGACCCGGCGCATGCCCCTGCGGGGCCCAACGGCACCCACCTCCCCAACGCCCGCTCGGTCATCTACGACCCGACACCGGCCGAGCTCCAGGAGCTCACCAGCCGCATGCCGCAGGCCCGTCGGACTGCCTTCGGCAACTACAACGTCCAGACTCGAGTCGTCAGCCGCTCCAAGGCCTGCACCTACCTGGTGACCGATGACCCGTCCATCACGGACGACCAGACCATTGACCGTGCGGAGGGGGAACGGATCGCCGCGCTCCAGGACGCGTATATCGCGAACCGCGAGATGGTGGTGGTGGACGGGTTCATCGGCAACGACCCCGAGTACCGGTCGCGGGCCCGCCTGTACATCGAGGCCGCCAACGCGAACATCGCCGGCATGCAGCAGCAGCTGTTCTTCCCACCGGATCGGCTGGCCGCGGAGTGGGTACCCGAGTTGGTGGTCATCTACACCCCCAATTTGCCCATCGCCGGCTACCAGGACGATCGCCTCATCGCGGTCGACGTCGAATCCGGCATCACCCGGGCCATGAACTCCGACTACTTCGGGGAGTCGAAGAAGGGCGGCCTCCGCATGTGGAACGCCAAGGTGTATGCCGCCGGCGGCCTGGCCATGCACGCCGGCTGCAAGGTGGTGCCCACCGATGCGGGAGAGCGGACGATCCTCATCATCGGTCTCAGCGGAACCGGCAAGACGACGACGACCTTCACTCGCCAGAACGGGTCGCAGCCGGTGCAGGACGACTTCATCGGCCTGTTCCCGGGCGGCAAGGTGGTCGGCACCGAGAACGGATGCTTCGCCAAGACCTTTGGCCTCGACCCCCGTCACGAGCCGGCCATCCACGCCGCGGTGACCAAGCCGGACGCCTACCTCGAGAACGTGTCCCAGAAGGAGGTCGACGGGCCGGTCGACTTCTTCGACGCCTCGTATACCAAGAACGGGCGGGCCACGTTCCCGATGGCCTCGCTCGGCATCTGGCGCGATCCGCGACAAATCGGCCCGGTCAACGAACTGTTGATCCTGAACCGCAACGACAACATCATTCCCGGGGTGGCGCTCCTCTCCCGCGAGCAGGCCGCCGCCTACTTCATGTTGGGCGAGACGAAGGGGACCTCAGCCGGCGGCGCGGCCGAGGAAGGCAAGGCGCTCCGGGTGCCGGGTACCAACCCGTTCTACCCGTATCGCGACGAGCAGCAGGCCAACCGATTCTTCGAGCTGATGGCGACGCACCCCTTCGACGTGTACCTCGTCAACACCGGTCGCGTGGGCGGGTCGGAGGACGATCCGCGCTCCAAGAAGCTCGAGATCGAGCATTCGGGGGCCATCGTCAAGGCCATCGCCGAAGAATCCATCCGCTGGGAACGTGACCCTGACTTCGGGTACCAGGTTGCGACCGAGGTGCCCGGGATCGACGATCCGGAATTGCTGCGGCCGCGCCTGCTCTACGAGAGGACCGGCCGCGCCGACGAGTACCGCCGCTGGGTCGAGCGGCTGAAGCGGGATCGGGCCGATTTCCTGGCCGGATTCCCGGGCCTCCGCGCGGAGATCCTGGGCGCCGTTTTCTAGTCTCGCGCCTATTCCCGCAGTCCGGTTACTCGGTATGCGGTGATGGCGTGGGTGAAGCCCTTCAAGCCCAGATCGTCGACGGGCTCGGCCGTCACCGCGTCCTCCACCATGGCGTGCAGCCGCTGGCTGATCAGGATCTCGCCCGCCGCGGCCGCGGTGCTGAGGCGTGAGGCCAGGGTGACCACCACTCCGACACCCGCATAGTCGTATCGGCCCTCGAAGCCGATGCGCCCCAAGGTGGCGTACCCGACCCCGATCCCGATCCCCAGCCCGAGCTCGTACCCGCGCTTCCGCCACCCTGCCGCGAGGTCCGCGAACCGGTCTCGCATGCCGACCGCGGTCCGGACCGCGGC
>DATKBC010000002.1:0-5503 GCA_035514415.1 Pleomorphomonadaceae bacterium
CGGTGATGAGGGTGCTGACGATGTACATGTTGCCGACGAAGTCGACCAGGACACGCAGCGGACCCTCGAGAGCCGCCAGGCCCCAGGCCTCGGCCAGGGGCACGATGATCACGCCCGCCGACAGCCGCCCGCTGGGGGGCAGCGCGAGCGGCGTGTCCTTGAGGACCACCGCAAAGAAGAAGATCAGGATCAGGCCCAGCACGAAGACCGGGATCGAGACCCCGAAGTTCGCGAACATCATGGTCCCCACGTCGACCTTCGAGTTGCGACGGGCCGCCGAGGCCACCCCCAGGCCGATCCCCACCACGGTCGCAATCGTCAGCGCGAACAGGGTCAGCTCGATCGTGACCGGCATCCGCTCGACCAGGATCTCGGAGATCGGTCGCCCGTACGCAATCGAGGTGCCCAGGTCGCCCGAGACCAGGTCGTTCACGAAGATGCCGAACTGGACCGGGATCGGCTCGTCGAGACCATACCGATCCCGGAACGCGGCGCAGGCCTCCACGGTTGCGCGCTGGCCGAGGGCGACCAGGCACGGATCGCCGGGCAGCAGGCGCGCGATGGCGAACACGACGAACACGATCCCGGCCAGGACCGGGATCGTCAGCAGCAGCCGACGCAGGATGAACTGGAGCATTGGCTCCGAGTGTAGTGCGCTGCCCCGAGGTGGGGAATAGCAACGGACGCCACCCGGAGGTGGCGCCCGCTGCGACGGTTCGTCTGCGGGCTCGCGCCCGCCGGTGGCTAACTCGGTTACTCCTCCGGAACGTTCAGGAACCCGCCGAACAATCCGGCGAAGTACTCGAAGTTCCCTTGGCGCCCGATGTGGAGCGGATGCGCCACATCCCACTGCACCGCGTACGACAGGACCACGTCATTGGCGTCGAATGGAGCGCCATTGTGGAAGGTCACGCCGGAGCGCAGATTGCAGGTAAACGAGGTTGCGTCCGCGTTGCCGACGCATTCCTCCGCCAACGCCGGGATCGGGGCCACGCCGCCGACCTCGTACACGTACAGCGGTTCCATCACCTGTTCGCACAGTCGGAGGGTCTCTCCGTCCGACTCGTCGCCGCAGTACAGCGCGATGGGCTCCGCGTTCTGCATCCAGACCATCTGGGCGCGGTCACCGGGAGTCACGTGCGCGAACGACTCGTTGCCCAGCGGGGATGCGTGGGCGCCCGCGACATCCGCCAGCCACGCGGTGGCCGAGGCTCCGTGGGAGATCGGCACCATGGGTACGGTCTCGCGGATCGCGTTGTTGGCCTCCTCGTAGGCGGCGCGACGCACCTCCGTATCGAGCGTGGTGCCACCCGTGGTGAGCGGCTCCGTCACCGAGGCGTCAATGTCCCCGAACTGGTGGTTGGCGGAGTTGTTGAAGTGGTAGTCCAGGAAGTTGGTCGGATCGGGGTAGTCAGCGCCCCAGCCGAGCAGGTGAAGCCCGCTCAGCGCACCGGCCGTCGCATTGTCGAGGAATGTCCCCGACTCCTGGACCTCGATCGTGATGTCGATGTTCAGGTTTTCGCCGAGCTGTTCCTGGAGGTCTACGGCCACGACGTTCGGATCGGGCAGGTAGCCACGGACCACGTCGCGGTAGTTCAGGACGGTCGAGAAACCATTGGGCAGGCCGGCTTCGGCCAGCAGCGCCTGGGCTCCTGCAACATCGAACTCGTACCATTCGTCACCTTCACAGCCGAGCGGAATGGAGCACGGCGTGAAGTGCGACGCAGTCTCTGAGCCCGGCGGGTAGAACTGGTCCACGATTCGCTGTCGGTCGATGCCCATCGCCAAAGCCTGGCGGACGCGAGGGTCGTCGAACGGCTCGAAGTTCTCATTGAAGCCGACGTAGAACGTGTTCAACGCGTCGCGCTCGATGAGTTGAAGATTGGCATCGTTCCGAATCGTGTCGAAGTCGTTGGGTGCCGGGTTGTCGATGCCGTCCACCGTTCCCGCCTGCAGCTCGAGCAGGCGCGCGGCCGACTCGGTGGTCCAGCGGAAGACGAGCTGGTCGGCGCCGACGTTCTCGCCCCAGTAGTCGGGGTTCTTGTCCAGGACGAGCTGGATCCCGCGCTGCCACTGGGTCAGGGCGTAGGGCCCGGTCCCGTTCGGGGCCGCCAGGATCAGGTGGTTGACCATGTTGTTCTCGAGGTCGGCCGTGTCCGCGATCGCGAACGCAGCGAACGCGATCTTGGACAGGAAGGCCGGATCGGGGTAGCACAGCGTGAATTCGACCGTCAGCTCATCGACAGCCGTGATCTCGGAGAATTCGCCGCCGTAGTCGCAGTCCGCCGGACCGTCCTCGGGGTACGAAATCGGCGAGAAGGCCGCCGCGCTCTCGGCGGGACCCTCGCTCGCCGCCGGCGACTCCGATGCGGCTGGCTGACAGGCCGCCAGCAGCAAGCCGAGCACTACGAACAGGGGGAAGACTTTGCGCATCCAGGTAACCCTCCGCTTCCTCGTTAATCCGACAGGGGTGTGGGCGATGGGCGGGCCCAATGGCCAGCCAAGTCGCACCAGCATATCAGCCCGCCAGTCCAGGGCGTCCGGTCGCACCCTCCTTCACGCAGTAGCGGCGGCGGCCGCGGCCGCGGCAGGCTTCGCCGTTTCATCCAGGTGGGCCACGCCGATGTCGCTGCGCAGCGCGTCCTCCGCGAAATGACACGCGGCAAAGTGCTGCGGCCGCACCTCGCGCAGCGGCGGCTCCTCCGTTCGACACACATCGGGTCGCCCCAGGCTCTCGTACAGCCAGCACCGGGTGTGGAACCGGCATCCGGGCGGCGGGTTGACCGGGGAGGGCACGTCGCCGACGAGGATGACCCGCTTGCGCTTGCGCTCGGTCTTCGGATCGGCGATCGGGACCGCGGACAGCAGGGCGCGGGTGTACGGGTGCCCCGGACCGGCGTACATGATGTCCGGCGGGCCGACCTCCACCAGCTTGCCGAGGTACATGACCCCGACCCGGTCGCTGATGTGGCGGACCACCGACAGGTCGTGGGCAATGAACAGATAGGTCAGACCGAATCTCTCCCGGAGCTCGACCAGGAGGTTGAGGACCTGGGCCTGGATCGAGACGTCCAGGGCGCTGATCGGCTCGTCGCACACGATGAACTCCGGCTCGACGGCCAGAGCGCGGGCAACCCCGATCCGCTGGCGCTGGCCGCCGGAGAACTCGTGGGGATAGCGGTTGCGGTAGTTCGGGTTGAGCCCGACCAGCTGCAGCAGCTCCGCCACCCGCTCCTGGCGCGAGCTCTTGCTGCCCAGGTTATGGGTGTCCAGCGGTTCGCCGATGATGGACGACACCGTCATCCGCGGGTTCAGTGACGAATACGGGTCCTGGAAGATGATCTGCATCCGGCGACGGGCGAGCCGCAGCTCCTCGCGGGACAGGCTCATCAGATCTTGGCCGTCGAAGTTGACGGTCCCGGCAGTCGGGTTGCGGAGTCGAATCACCGCCCGCCCGGTGGTGCTCTTCCCACATCCCGATTCCCCCACCAGCCCGAATGTCTCGCCGCGGCCGATCGCGAAGGTGATGTCGTCCACGGCGCGCACGTCCCCGCTGCGACGCTGGAGCAGGCCGGCGTAGATCGGGAAGTAGACCTTCAGCTGGTCGACGTCGACCAGCGGCCCCGCCCCCTTGCCGGTTTCGGGGCCGGTCACGGGATCCACCCGCCCGGCTCGGTCCCGAAGCAGCGCGCCTGATGACCCTCACCGTCGCGCGGGGTGAGCTCCGGCTCCTCGGCGCGACAGCGATCCTGGGCGTAATGGCAGCGCGGGGCGAACCGACATTCGGCGCCCGGATTGACGAGGTCGGGCGGCATGCCTTCGATCGTGCGCAGGCGCCCCGCTCGGGTATCGGTCAGCCGCGGGAGGGAGTCCAACAGGCCCCAGGCGTATGGGTGCCGCGCTTTCTCGAAGACATCGTCGACGATGCCGGTCTCGACGATCCGCCCGGCGTACATGACGTTGACCCGGTGGCACATGCCGGCCGCGATGCCCAGGTCGTGGGTGATCAGCATGACGGCCGTCCCGAACTCGGCGGAGAGCGAGCGGATGAGGTCCAGGATCTGAGCCTGGATGGTCACGTCCAGGGCCGTCGTCGGCTCGTCGGCCAGCAACAGCATGGGATCGCATGCCAGGGCGATGGCGATCATGACCCGCTGCCGCATCCCGCCCGAGAACTGGTGCGGGTAGTCGCCCATCCGATCGCGGGCGCGCGGGATGCCGACCTTGGACAGCAGCTCCACCCCCCGATCCGCGGCGGCGTTGCGCGATAGGCCCAGGTGCGTGCGGGCCGACTCGGAGATCTGGAAGCCGATGGGCAAGGTCGGGTTCAGGCTCGTCATCGGGTCCTGGAAGATGAAACCGATCTTCCGTCCCCGCAGGCGGCGCATCTCGGCGCGCGATAGCTTCAGGATGTCGATGCCGTCGAAGAGGATCTGGCCTTCCACGATCTGCCCCGGCGGGTCGGGCACGAGCCGAACCAGGGACAGCGCGGTGACGCTCTTCCCGCAACCCGACTCGCCGACAAGCCCCAGCGTTTCGCCGTAATCCACGTCGAAGCTGACCTGGTCCACGGCGTGGACCACGCCCTCGCCGGTGAAGAACTGGGTCGACAGGTTCCGCACCTCGAGCAGCTTGCGCGCGTGGGGGCGGTTGTCGGCCAGCCGCTCGGCTAGCCGCCGGCCCTCCTCGGTCGTGATCTCGATCGAGTCGGGGAGCTCTGTGACGGCGGCGCCGCCGGGTGGGGCCTGTGGGTCGCTGACCGTCAACCTATTGCTTCCCCTTCAACTTGGGGTCGAGCGCGTCGCGGAGGCCGTCCCCCAGGAAGGTGAAGCTGATGAGCGCCAGCGCGATGACGATGGCCGGGAAGAGCACCATGTGCGGGAAGGACCGGAGGTAGGCCTGACCGTCGGCCACCAGGCTGCCCCAGCTGGCGCGAGGCGCCTGGACCCCGATCCCGATGAACGCCAGGGTGGCCTCGGCCAGGATGGCGCCGGGGATGCCCAACGTGACGGCCACGATGATCGGACCCAGCGCATTCGGCAGCAGATGCCTGGTCACGATTCGTCGGTCGGACACGCCGATCGCCTTGGCGGCCTCGACGAACTCGGTCTCCTTGAGGCTCAGCAGTTGGCCGCGGACCAGTCGAGCCATGGTGACCCAGCTGGTGAGGCCAATCGCCACGAAGACGAGCAGCAGGCCGTCCAGCGCTCTGCCGAAGAACGTCTCGCGGAATGCGACCCCCAGCAGGATGATGAACAGCAGGTCGGGGTACGCGTACACGACATCGGTGATGCGCATCAGGAAGGTGTCAATGCGGCCGCCGAACCAGGCTGCCGCCGCGCCGACCGGGATCCCGATGAAGAGCACCACCGCCTGCACCACGAGGGCCACCATCATGCTGATTCGCGCACCGTCCATCAGCCGGCTCAGCATGTCGCGGCCGAGGTTATCGGTGCCGAGACTGTGGACGTGGTCGAGGCCTTCGACCTGCTGCATGGGCGTC
>DATKBC010000003.1:0-3261 GCA_035514415.1 Pleomorphomonadaceae bacterium
GGCCAGCACGTCAACAAGACCGATTCGGCGGTTCGGATCACGCATATTTCGACCGGCATCGTGGTCACCTGCCAGAGCGAGCGGAGCCAGTTCCAGAACCGCGAGCGGGCGATGGCCGTGCTGCGCGCCAAGCTCGTCGAGCGAGCCGAGGAGGAGCGCGAAGCGGAGCTGGCCCGTCTCCGGGGCAAGCACATCGAGCCGGGGTGGGGGAACCAGATCCGCAGCTACGTGCTCCAGCCGTACACCATGGTCAAAGACTTGAGGACCGGGGTCGAGACCTCGAACCCAACCGCGGTCCTGGACGGGGAGCTCGATCCGTTCATCGACGGCTACCTGCGTTCCCAGATCGGCGAGAACGGGGACAGCGCGGCATGACCGATGGGCGATCGGTGACGAGAGCACGGCCGGCGGCTGCCAGCCTGATCGACGACGAGCCGCTCATTCGGCTGGTGGACGTCACCGTCACCTACCCCAACGGCAAAGAGGCCCTGATCAACGTCGACCTCGAAATCCGGCGCGGCGACTTCATCTTCCTGGTGGGGCCGTCGGGAGCCGGCAAGTCGACCCTGATTCGGCTCCTCATCCGCGAGCAGGTGGCCACCACGGGCCGTGTCTACCTCGCCGGCCGCGACCTGGCGCGAGTCAGCCGAAGCCAGGTGCACCGCCTCCGGCGTCGGATCGGCGTCGTGTTCCAGGATTTCCGGCTGCTGCCCAACAAGACGGTCCGTGAGAACGTGGCTTTCGCCCTGGAGGTCACCGGGGCCCCACTGGAGGAGATCCGGCGCCGGGTGCCGCGCCTGCTGGCGCTGGTCGGGCTCGAGGACCAGGCGCAGCAGCTGCCGGCCCAGCTTTCCGGCGGCGAGCAGCAGCGGGCGGCCATCGCCCGCGCGCTCGTCCACGACCCGGCCATCCTCATCGCGGATGAGCCGACCGGCAACCTCGATCCGGTCACCGGCTGGGAGATCGTCCAACTCCTGCTGGAGATCAATGCCTTGGGCACCACCCTGGTGGTGGCCACCCACAACCAGGAGATCGTGACCGCGCTCCGACGCCGGGTCGTCGCGCTGGAGCAGGGCCGGATGGTCCGCGATGAGGTGGGCGCAGCCTACCGTCGCGGGTAGGATGCCCCGGTGATGGGATTCCTGAGGTTCCTCGGCTTCACCGTGGTCCGGGCCGGGCAGGGCTTCTGGCGCAACAAGATGATGAGCCTGGCGGCGACGGCAACCGTGATCCTCATGCTCGTCCTGCTGTCCGGGCTGGTCATCGTGCTGGGCGGCCTCAACTCGGGCCTGGCCTATATCGAGAGCAAGGTGGGGGTCACGGCGCGCCTGGTGGACGGGCTGGCGCCGGAGGCGGTGGACCAGCTCGTGGCCGAGGTGAGTGGATTGCCCGGGGTGGCGTCGATGGAGTACGTGTCGCCCGAGGTGGCCATGCGGCGGTTGGAGCAGGCGTACGCCGACCGCGGCCAGACCCTCGAAACGGGGGGATCCGACATCAGCCTGTACGCGAGCATCGAGGTCGCTCTCACCGACCCGGCCGCCGCGACATCGGTCTCGGCCGCGCTCGGGGAGCGACCCGAGATCGAGCGGATCACGACCAACCAGGAGCAGTACGACAAGCTTCTGGGCGTGACGAACGTGGTCCGGCTGGCTGGCCTGTCGGCCATGATCCTGGTCGGCCTGACGGTGGTCTTCATGATCGTGAACATGATCCGGATCGCGGTGTTTTCACGCAGTCGAGAGATCGAGATCATGCGGTTGGTGGGCGCCAGCGACGCCTTCATCCGCTGGCCGTTCATCATGGAGGGGATGCTCTGTGGCCTGCTGGGCGCCGTGTTCACCGTCCTCCTGGTGGCATTGGTATGGGGACCCATCCAGCCCCTGCTGATCGAGATCTTCCAGATGCCGACCGCGGTCGGCGCCCAGTTCTTCACGTTCGTGGCGGTCCTCATCCTGTCGGTCGGCCTGGTGGTGGGGATGCTGGGCAGCTGGATCAGCGTAAGGGCCCACCTGGCAGCCGGGGTCTGACCGACGGCCGAGCGTTGCGGGAACGGCCCCCGGGCCTAACCGGGCCTTGATCTGACCGGTGCTACACTCCCGCCCCCCAAACATGGACGACGCGACGCCCACCGACCGGCCCGAGCCTGGAGCCGTTCCCACCCCCGAGCCCGTGCCGACCCAGGCACCGGTCCGCCCTGGAGCCGGTCGCTCGCTGCGCTACGCCGCGCTCTTTGGGCTGGCCGCCCTGCTCGGCGCCTCCCTCTTCATGGGCGGCTACCTGGCGGCCGGCGGCAACGCGTCATGTGCCGCTCCGAGCGAGGCGTTCGCCGCGTTCTGCGAGGCATACGACAAGCTCCACGACCAGTACGTCGACCAGCTGGACGACGAGAGGCTGGTGGAGGGGGCCCTGGAAGGGTTGTTCCAGTACGGCGTCGCGGATCCGTACAGCGGCTACATGAACGCGGAGGAGTACCGGGACTCGCTGGGAGACCTGTCGGGCACCTTCTCCGGCATCGGCGCGGAGCTGGCGGTCGAGAACACCGAGGACCCGGACGACCGGGAGGCCTGCGCGACCCTGTCAGACACCTGCCTTCTGGTGGTGGTGGCACCCATCGACGGGTCCCCGGCCAAGGCGGCGGGCGTGCGGTCCGGCGACGTGGTCCAGGCGGTCGACGGCGAGAGCGTGAACGGCAGCACGATCCAGGATCAGGTGACGAAGGTGCGCGGCCCGGAGGGGACGGAGGTCACGATCACCTTCCAGCGCGGCGATGAGGTGTTCGACCTGACCATCACCCGGGCCGAGATCGTGGTGGTGGAGGTCGAAAGCGAGATGCTCGCCAACCAGGTCGGGTACATCGCGCTCCATGGCTTCAGCGCCAACGCGTCCGACCAGTTCAGCGAACAGCTCGGCGACCTGCTGGCCGATGGCGCCGACCAGATCGTGTTCGACCTGCGGGACAACCCGGGTGGGTACATCACCGCAGCCCAGGAGATCGCCTCCGAATTCGTGGCCGATGGCCTCCTGTTCACCCAGGAATCGGCCGGAGACCAGGTCATCGAGTGGGAGGCAACCGACGGGGGCCAGGCGACCGACCCCTCGATCGAGGTCGTGGTCCTCGTCAACCGCGGGTCTGCCTCAGCCTCGGAGATTGTCGCTGCCGCGCTGGAGGAGACCGATCGGGCGACCCTCATCGGGGAGCCGACTTTCGGCAAGAACACGGTCCAGATCTGGGATGAGCTGGCCAACGGCGGCGGGGTTCGG
>DATKBC010000004.1:0-2859 GCA_035514415.1 Pleomorphomonadaceae bacterium
GCGGACCTCCTCGAGGTCATCCTCCGGGGTGGAGGTGCCGCCGGTGATCCCGATCCGAGCCCTGCCGGCCAGCCAGCCGGCGAAATCGGCCTCCAGCTCATCGGCGTCGGCGACATGGATCGTGTCAGGGAGGACCTGGGCACACTTGACCGCCAGCTCGCGCGTGTTCGAGCTGTTCTTGCCGCCCACCACGACCATGGCATCCACTTCCGCCGCCAGGCGCACCGAGTCGTCCTGGCGAGTCAGGGTCACCGGGCACACGGTATTGACGACGCGCATGTCGTGGCATCGACGCAGGCAGAAGGCCGCGAACTCCTCGAGCTTGGACGGCAGGATGGTCGACTGACTCAGGACTCCGAGCTTCTTGGTGCGTGGCACCCGCTCCCAGGTGGAACGGTCCATGTCGTCCACGACGACGTGGTTCTCGCCGGCGTAGGAGCGGACCCCACGGACTTCGGGATGGTTCTCGTGACCGATGATGCAGACCGTGTAGCCGGCCTCGCTCAGCTCGCGGGCCGCCTTTTGGCTCTGGATGACCCACGTGCAGGTGGCGTCGATGAGCTGAAGATCGTCCTTCGCGCGCAGGGTTTCCAGCTCCTCGCGCGGGACGCCGTGCGCCCGCACGACGAGGGTCCCGCCCTCCACCTGGTCCGCCAGCTCGGCGGTGTGGATCCCGCGTGCCTCGAGGTCGGCCTTGATGCCCGGGTTGTGGACAAGCTGGCCGAGGGTGGTGACTTCCTCCCCCGCCTCGGATGCCTTGCGGGCCTTGTCGATGGCCAGCCGGACGCCGTAGCAGAAGCCGGCCCGCTCCGCGATGCGGACCTCCGGACGAGATGGAAGCGTGGTCGCCGACGAGGCGCTCATGGTGCCTCCATTCTAGGTGCGCACCGCCTGATCAGCCGTACACGCCCCTTCGAGCCGGGGGCAGGAGGGCCGCCACCTCCCGCATGATTCGGGTGGTGCCCTCGACCAGCTCAACCCGATCGATGGGTCCTTCCGGTCGGTGGGACAACGAGAACGGCTGACCGATTCGCACCGTGGCCCGCGGGCGAGGACCGAAGATCGCGCGCCAGCTGAACATGCCTTCTGTCCCGGTGATGCCCAGCGGGACGAGGGGAGCGCCGCTCCGCATGGCGAGCAGGGCCGCCCCATTGCGACCCGGGATGAGCGCTCCGCTGGGGCTGCGGGTGCCTTCCGGGAAGATGAGGAGCGCGCGGCCGGCCGCCAGCGCCGCGAGTGCCTTGCGCTGTGCCCCCAGATCGCCGACCCGGCGGTTGACGTAGATCACGCCACCCTGCGTGCCCAGCCAGCCGATCAACGGCCAACGACGCACCTCGACCTTGCTGACCATGTGCACGACCCGCCCAATCCGCCAGCACGTGCCATACGCCGCCACCAATGGGTCAGCCAGGGTGTAGTGGTTGGCAACCAGGATGACCGGGCCCGAGCGCGGGAGGTTCTCGAGCCCGACGCTCCGGACCCCGCCCAGGACGCGGAGGAGGATGCCGATGAGAAAGCCGACCGGCCGATACACCCACAGCCTCGGTAGCGTGGCTTTCACGGGGCGGCGCGCGGTCCGAGGGCGGCGACGATGGCGTCCACGCTGGCGTCGACATCCAGCTCCCCTGTGTCCAGGACCAGGGCCCCTGGAGCGCGACGCAGCGGGGCCACCGGCCGGGTCGTGTCGGTGTGATCACGATCCTCGATCTCGCGCCGATAGGCCGCCACGCGGTCCGGCCGACCCATCTGCGCCGCGCGCCGTCGCGCCCGCGTGTCGGCCGACGCGGTGAGGAACACCTTCAGATCGGCATCCGGCAGCACGACGGTCCCAATGTCGCGGCCCACCATCACCGTTTCGCGGCCGCGCGCCGCATCGCGCTGGACCTTCAGCATGGCCTGACGGACCGCAGCGTGGCGGCTGACGGCCGGGACGGCGCGCTCGATGCGCGGTTCGCGCAGGTGGGCGGTGACGTCGCGTCCATCCAGCGTCACCCGGTCGCGGGCTTCCTTCGTGCTGTCGTCGGTGGGCCGCACCTGGATGTCCGCTGCGCGTGCCAGGCGCGCCAGACCGGCCTCGTCATCCGGATCGACCCCGGACTCCAGCGCCGCCAGGGCCACGGTCCGATACAGGAGCCCAGTGTCCACGAAACGCGCGCCGATGCGGTCCGCCAATGCCCGGCCGACGGTGCTCTTGCCCGATCCCGACGTTCCGTCCACGGCGATCTGCAGGCTCGCGCCCCATTCGCCGCGCGGCCCCGGCTGCGCCGTCCCACTGAGCGCCGCCACCTCCCCCGCCTCGAGCGGGCGCCAGGCGCCGGGTGGCAGCCCAGCCAGGGTGACCGGTCCCATGGCGGTCCGGACCAGGCGATGGACCCGATAGCCGGCCGCGGCAAACAGGCGGCGGACCTCTCGCTTGCGACCCTCTCCCACGCGGACCATGAGCCACGGGGCGGCCGGCTCCGGCCCGATCTCAATGTGGCGCGGCCGCCGTCCCGGCGCCGCGCTCAGGAGCCTGGCCGGACCGTCTTCGAGATCGAACCCCGTCAGCAACCGCTCGAGGTCGTCGGGTGCCGGAATGCGGTCGAGCTGGACGGCGTATTCGCGCTGGATGCCGTATCGCGGATGGAGGACGCGCTGAGCCCAGGCCCCATCGTTGGTCAGCAGCATGAGCCCCTCCGACTCCACGTCCAGGCGGCCGGCGGGCCACAGGCGCCCCGGCGGTCGAGGGTGGACGAGGTCGACCACCGCCGGGCGCCCCCGGGCGGCCGCAGCCGATGACAGGACGCCGCGCGGCTTGTGGATGGCGAGGTGGACGGCGCCCGGAGCCTGCAGCATCAGGGGCCGCCCATCGAAGGTCAC
>DATKBC010000005.1:0-21793 GCA_035514415.1 Pleomorphomonadaceae bacterium
GCGCCATGTAGGCGCCGCTGCGGTCGACCTTGGTGGGGTCCTTGCCGGAGAAGCTTCCACCCCCGTGTCGGGCCATGCCCCCGTAGGTGTCGACAATGATCTTGCGGCCGCTGAGCCCCGAGTCCCCGGCCGGCCCGCCGAGCACGAAGCGGCCGGTGGGGTTCACCAGCAGGCGAATCTCGCCATCGCGCCGGTCGGGTGAGATGACGACGTCCACCACCTGTTCGCGGACCGCATCGGTCAGCTCGGTGGCCACATCGACCATGTCGTCGTGCTGCGTGCTGATGAGCACCGTCCGCACGCCAATCGGCCGCCGATCGGGCGCGTACGCGACGGTGACCTGGCTCTTGCCATCGGGCCTCAGGAACGGGAGCAGCCCGTTGCGACGGACGGTTGCCAGCCGGCGGCACAGCTCATGGGCGAGCTGGACTGGCATCGGCATCAGGTCGGCGGTCTCATCTGTGGCGTAGCCGAACATCATTCCCTGGTCGCCCGCGCCCAGCTCCGCGGGGTCGTCCCCGGACCGCTCCTCGTATGCATGGTCGACGCCCATGGCGATGTCGGGAGACTGTCCCTTGATGAGCGAGGTGATCGACAGGGTGTTGGCGTCGAAGCCCAGGCTGGGGTCGTCGTACCCGATCTCCCGGACCGTGCGCCGTACGATGGCCTCGACGTCCACCAGGTGCGATGTCGTCAGCTCGCCGAGCACGATGACCGTCTCGGTCGTGGCCGCAACCTCGATCGCCACCCGTGCCGATGGGTCCGCCGCCAGCACGTCGTCGAGGATGGCGTCCGCGATTGCGTCGCAGACTTTGTCCGGATGGCCTTCAGTCACCGATTCCGAGGTGAACAGATGGCGGTCAGAGTCGATCAAGGGTCCGAGTGTAGCGCCAGACGGCTACCATGCGGACCTCGGGCGAGGTCCGCCCATGACCCGCATAGGAGATCCCCACCCATGCGCCGCCCGGATTGCCCATTGATCGTCACCGTGGTCGTCGGACTTCTCCTGGCCGCGTGCGCCTCACCCGCGGGCAGCGGGGAGCCGGGCGCATTGAGCGGATCCGAGCCATCTGCGGCACCAGCTGCGAGTCAGGGTGGGGGCGGAGGCGGCGGGACCGGAGGCATCGGCGTGACTCTCCCGGATGGCGCCTGGACCGGTGGGGACGTGCACGTCACGATCTCCGGAGATGCAGACGTGACCGGCGACGCGCCGCTGATCTCGACGCAGAGCTACACGACCGGCGATAACACGGTGCTGTTCTACGTGTCAGCGGATTCCCAATTGTCGGTTGGTGTGGCCATCTATTCGGACTCGTTCGCGATCTCGGTGACCACGCCCGATGTGGTGGCCGGTGCGGGAACAACCATGAACTGCGACGTCGAGTACCACAGTGCCGAGGACAACAACATCGATGCCGATTTCAGCTGCCCGAACTCGCCATCGTTCAACACGTCTGGCGCCGCCGGCGGCTCGGTGAACATCGAGGGATCGCTAACCGCCACTCGATAGCGGCTTCACGCTCCAGGAAGCCGCTGCGAAGGAGGGGCCCATGAACCGCACACCGTTCCGATTCGTCCTTCTCGTCGGGCTCGGGCTGCTGCTGGCCGCCTGCGCCCCGACTGCCAGCCAGCAACCATCAGAGTCGTCCGGCGGCGAGCCGCCCGCGGCAGAGTCACAGCCGGCAGCCAGCCAGCCCGGTGGGGGAGGCGGGGGTGCGAACGGCTCGGTCCAATACGAGGTCAGCGGCGACTACAGCGACAGCGGGGAACTCGCCTTCGTGCCTGAGGGTAGCTTCTTCGACCAGAACGGAAGCACCTACCTGTCGTTCACCAACCAAGGCGAAACGACGGTCCTGTTCATACAGCTCAACGACTCGGGGAATACCGTCCAATTCGGCAACCAGGAGGCCAGCGTCACGACTGATGCGGCTGCCTGCACCTTCAACCTGACCCGCGATGACGCGACGGGTGCGGCCGGAACCTTTGACTGCCCGAACGCATTCATGGTCATCGCGGATGGAAGCCAGGTGGGGTCCGGCACGATCCGGGGGACGTTCGAAGCCCACATCTGAGCGAGGTCCACGCCCCGCGAGTTAGGTCCCTTGCTGCCAGGAGGCGGCATAAGCCTCCTGCTCCTGTGTCGGGCGGTCGATGGCGATCCCCATGCTGGCCAGCTTGAGCCGCGCCACTTCGTGGTCGATCTCGATCGGGATCTCGTAGACCTGCGGCTCGAGCTCGTCGTGGTGGCCGCTAAGCCATTCGGCGCCCAGCGCCTGGTTCGCGAATGACATGTCCATGACCAGGCTGGGGTGGCCCTCGGCGGCGGCCAGGTTGATGAGACGGCCCTCGGCCAGGAGGTAGAGTCGCCGCCCATCGGCCAGCCGATACTCGCGCGTGGACGGTCGGACGTCGCGCTGCTCCGCGGCCTGGGCGTCCAGGGCGGGCAGGTCGAACTCGTCGTTGAAATGGCCGGCGTTGGCCAGGATGACGCCATCACGCATGCGTCGGAAGTGCTCTGCGCCGAACACGTGGAGCGACCCGGTGGCGGTGATGAACATGTCCCCGACCGCGGCCGCTTCCAGGCTGGTCATGACTCTGAAGCCGTCCATGGCCGCCTCCAGGGCCCGAATCGGGTCGATCTCGACGATCGCCACGTTGGCGCCCATGCCATGCATCCGGCTCGCGATGCCGCGTCCCACCCAGCCGTAGCCGCCGACGACCACCATCTTGCCGGCGAGCAGGACGTTGGTGGCGCGCAGGATGCCGTCGATGGCGCTTTGCCCGGTGCCATACCGGTTGTCGAACAGATGCTTGGTGGCGGCCTCGTTCACGGCCAGAATCGGGTAGCGCAACGCACCCTCGGCCGCCATGGCGCGGAGGCGGATGACCCCGGTCGTGGTCTCCTCTGTCCCGCCTTTAACCTCCCCCAGCAGGTCCGATCGATTGGTGTGCAGCTCGCCCACCAGGTCGGCCCCGTCATCCATGGTCAGCTGGGGTCGATGGTCGAGGGCCGCGTTGATATGGGCGTAGTAGGTGTCGCGGTCTTCGCCCTTCATGGCGAACACCTCGATCCCGTGCTCCGCGACCAGGGCTGCGGCCACCTCGTCCTGGGTGGACAATGGGTTCGAGGCGCACAGGACGACATCGGCGCCCCCTGCTGCGAGGGTCCGCACCAGGTTGGCCGTCTCCGCGGTGACGTGGAGGCAGGCACTCACCCGCCAGCCGTCGAGGGGCCGCTCCGCGGCCAGCCGCTCGCGGATACCGGCCAGGACCGGCATCTGGCGGTCGGCCCATTCGATCCGCCGCGCGCCCTCGGCGGCCAGTTCAGGGTTGCGAATGTCGCTCACGGTTCCTCCACTATCGGTCGGCTCGAGGCCAGCTCCAGCGCAGCGCGGCGCGCAATGGTCGAATGAGGTCCCAGCCGCCGGCTCGCCGGTAAGCGACCCACTCCCCAAGCCGGCAGTACTCGCGGTACCCCAGGCGCAGGTAGGCCGCGATGGCCGAGTCGTTGTCGGCGTATACGTTCAGAGCGACGTCCGACACCCGCGACAGCAGCTCCCCGGTCACCCCCGAGGTAGCCGCCTTGGCGTGTCCCTGCCCGCGGTGGTCGAGGTGGGTCAGCACGTTACCGACAACCGCGATGCCCTCCGACGGGTTGATGACGTGGGTCCCGGCGGCGGCCACCAGCCGCCCGCCGACGCGGACACCGTAATAGACGCCGTCTTCGAGGATGGAGGCCGGGAAACCGCCTCCCAGCCCGAGCTGGTAGAGCCGATTGAGGTCGCCGATGTCCGCGGGGCCCAGCCGCACGGCGCCCCCGCCGGCGTAGGGCCGGAAGGAATCCCGGCCCACCACCATCCGCAGCAGGCTGGCCGGCAGGTCGACCCGATACAGGTCATCGAACGCGGTGGCCAGGTCGTGCCGGGCCTGGACGAAGGCGTAGCGGGGTCGCACCTCGGTGGCCAGCACCTCGCGACAGGCCTCCGGGTCGCCCATCAGGAACAGGGGCTGCGGGGGAAGCCCCAGGTGCTGCATGGCCAGGCCACGCGGGCGTCCCTCCCGGTCATAGGCCATGCCCCACGCTGCGCGGCGCCGGACCGACGAGTCCAGGTCGCCGAGGGCGTACGCGGCGTACAGCCGATCGGTGCGCAGGAACGTGGCCACCTCCGCACGATCGGTTACCTGCCGTGTGTGCCAGCCCGTTGCGGGGGCTACCGCCATCGGTCGGCTGCTCTCCTATCGGTCAGTACGTCAGGAGGGCGTGAATCGCGAACTGGCCCAGGCGCTCGCGACCGCCGAGCGCACCGAGCTCGACCATGAACGACAGGCCTGCCACTTCGCCGCCCAAGCGCTGCACCAGCTCGATGGTGCCCATCACCGTCCCGCCCGTGGCCAGCAGGTCGTCCACGATCAGCACCCGCTGGCCGGGCTGGATCGCGTCGCGGTGGATCTCCAGGGTGGCGGTCCCGTACTCGAGGGCATACTCGACCTCGATCGTCTCGGCCGGCAGCTTCCCGAGCTTCCGCACCGGGACGAACCCCGCTCCCAGCTGGTAGGCGATCGGCGCGCTGAAGATGAACCCCCGCGACTCCATGCCCACGACCAGGTCGATTGGTGTGTCGCGAACCTGGCCGACCATGCGATCGATGACCTCTTTGAAGGCGGTGGGATCCTTCAGCAGGGTCGTGATGTCGTAGAACAGGATGCCCGGCTTCGGGAAGTCGGGGACCTCGCGGATCAGCTTCCGCAGGTCGTCGGCCGAGGTCACGTTCACCGGTCGAGTCTAGACGGCGCGACGACGCGCCTGCAATGCGGACCGGACCATTGGCCCATCGTCCGCTCGGCTCGACCGGACTACCGTCGGGTCCGATGTCGATCCGCACGGTGCGCCGCCGGGCTGAGCGCGCGCTGCCCGGCCTGATCCTCGTTTCCGCGGTCGGGGTCGCTTTGCTGGTGATCGCGTCGAGCTGGAACGAGCACGATCAGTTCACGATGGCCACCGCCATAGTGGCCGTCCTCGTCGTGCTGGCATCGGCGCAGGGAGTGATGCTCTGGCAGCGGGTCACCGCCGCCAACCGCGCCGGAGCCCGCCTGGCCGGGCTCGAGTCCGAAGAAGGCACGTTCCGGGCCCTCGTCGAGCGCCTGCCCGCGGCGCTGTACATCGCCGGCTTTGGCCCCGAGGCGACGTGGAACTACGTCAGCCCCCGGATCGAGGCCCTGCTGGGCTTCACGGCGGCGGAATGGATGGCCGATTCCTCGCTCTGGATGCGACAGATCCATCCCGATGACCGGGAACGGGTCACGCGAGAAGAGGCCGAGCAATGGAGCCGCAAGCCCGGCGTGGTCAGCGCCAGTGAATACCGGATGCTGTCTCGGGACGGTCGCGCGATCTGGATTCGCGACGAGGCGGTGATCATCACCGACGCGCAGGGCAGCCCATCCTTCTTTCGCGGCTACATCATCGACATCACTGCCCAAAAAGAGGCCGAAGGGGCCCTTCGCCGGAGCGAGGAGCAGACCCGTCGCATCATCGATACCGCCAGCTACGCGTACATCGGGATGGGCGCCGACGGTCTTATCGCCGACTGGAACCAGGCCGCGGAGCAGACGTTCGGCTGGTCGCGCGAGGAGGTCATCGGTCAGCCGCTGGCCGACCGCGTCATCCCGGCCGCACAGCGTGAGGCTCACCGCGCGGGCCTGGCCAAGTTCCTGGAGACAGGACAAGGCCCAATCCTGGGCACTCGGCTTGAGGTGAACGCGGTCCACCGTGACGGCCGCGAGTTCCCCGTCGAGCTGACAATCTGGGCCGTCGGGACAGGTGAGTCCGCGACATTCTCGGCGCTGGTGCACGACATCACGCTGCGCAAGGAGCTGGAGCGCCAGCTGCAGCACCAGGCCTTCCACGACTCGCTCACCGGGCTGGCCAACCGTGCCCTGTTCGCGGACCGGGTGGCGCACGCCATGGCCCGCCAGGAACGCGCCCGCCGCTCGATGGCGGTGATCTTCCTGGACCTGGACGACTTCAAGACGGTCAATGACAGCCTGGGGCACGCCGCCGGCGACCAGCTCCTGACGGCGGTCGCGGAGCGCCTGCGTGGTGTCATGCGACCCGAGGACACGGTGGCTCGCTTCGGTGGCGACGAATTCGCCATCCTGCTGGAGGAGACCACCCGCGATTCGGCTCGGCGGGTGGCAGACCGGGTGCTGGCCGCACTGCGCTCGCCGTTCGACCTCCAGGGCAAGCAGGTCTTCGCGCGCGGCAGCGCCGGGGTCGCGGTGGCCCAGCCGGGCAGCTCGCCGCCCGAGGACCTGCTGCGCCATGCGGACCTGGCGATGTACACGGCCAAGGCCCGCGGCAAGGGCCGGATCGAGTTCTTCGAGCCGCGCATGCACCTGGCCGTCATCCGACGCCAGGAGTTGCGGTCCGAGCTGGAGCAGGCCATCAGCCGCGGCGACTTCGTGCTCCACTACCAGCCGTTCGTCGATCTGCGCAACGGCCGGCTGACCGGGCTCGAGGCGCTCATCCGCTGGCGCCATCCGGAACGCGGCCTGATTGAGCCCGACGAATTCATCCCCGCCGCCGAGGAGACCGGGCTCATCGTGCGGCTCGGAGCGTGGATCACCGGCGAGGCCTGCCGCCAGATGGCGGACTGGGACCAGGCCCATGCCCTGCCCAGCGCCAACGGACGTCAGCCGCTGATCAGCGTGAACGTTTCAACCCGCCAGCTGACCGATCCAAGCCTGCTGGACATGGTGGCCACGTCGCTTCGCGATTCCGGGCTCGCGCCCAATCGACTCCTGCTGGAGATCACGGAGAGCACCCTGATGGCCGAAGTGGCCGATACCGAGCAGACGCTCCTCCGACTGCGGGGGACGGGCGTCCAGCTGGCCATGGACGACTTTGGGACTGGCTACTCGTCGCTGAGCTACCTCGAGCGGCTGCCAGTCGACCTGTTGAAGATCGATCGATCCTTCAGCGCCTCACTGGGCGACGACCGCGACGTGCCGGTCCTCCTCCGCTCGATCATCAAGCTGGGTCAGACGCTCGGCCTCCAGGTGCTGGCCGAGGGGATTGAGCGTGGTGACCAGGTGGTGCGGCTGCGGGAGTTGGGCTGCCGGCTGGGCCAAGGCTTCTACTTCTCTCCGCCGCTGCCCGCCGACGCGGTCCCGGATGCCGTGGCTCAGCGCTGGCAAGGTTCGCTCACCGCCTGACCCCGCGGTCCGCGCTGTCGCCAAGACGACATTCGGGCAGTCGTCCATCGGCTACGACTTCGCACCGATCTGGGCCGATGCTGCGCGCCAACACATTCACCCAGCCAAGCGGGAGACCGGACCAATGACCACCATCACCTACCCAAGCGGCAACACCTCCACCTTCGTGATCGGTGCCCTCGTTGGGGCGTTGGCGATGCTGATCCTGGCCGCGACCCTGGCGTTCGCGTCCTTCGGCGCACCGGCCATGATCACCCAACCCGAAGCAGCGCCGGCACCGGCAATCAACCAGTGGACCACCGACCGCATTTCGGGTCCGATGGAATACGCACCCTGAACATCCCCCAGACGGGAAGCCACGAGACCCGGGAGCAATCCCGGGTCTCAGGTTTGATCCGGGGCGCCCTGGCGGCCGAGCGCCGCAGGCCCTCCCTGGCGTCAGCTGGCCGCCAGGCGCCTCAGGACGGTCTGGAGCACGCCGCCCTGGCGGTAGTACTCCACGTCCACCGGCCCGTCCAGGCGGGCGATGGTTATGAAGGTTCGGGTCGCGCCGTCCTCGGCCCGGGCCTCGACGGTCATCTCCTGGCGGGGCTGCAACCCGGCAGCCACTTCCCGGATGGTGAAGGTTTCGCGTCCGGTGAGGCCGAGCGACTCCGCGCTGTCGCCGGCACGGAACTGGAGGGGCAGGATCCCCATCCCCACCAGGTTGGACCGATGGATGCGCTCGTACGATTCGGCGATCACCGCCCGCACGCCCTGGAGAAGCGGCCCTTTGGCCGCCCAGTCCCGGGAGGATCCAGACCCGTATTCCTTGCCGGCAAGCACAATCAGGGGCGTCCCCGCGGCCAGGTAGCGCTGCGACGCCTCGAAGATCGTCAGCCGCTCCCCGCTGGGGAAGTGCTCGGTGACGTTCCCCTCGGCGTCAGGCGTGAGCCGGTTGCGCAGCCGAATGTTCGCGAAGGTGCCTCGCATCAGCACTTCGTGGTGCCCGCGCCGGGCACCGTACGAGTTGAAGTCGCGCGGCCCCACGCCCCGTTCGATCAGCCACTTCCCGGCCGGGCTGCTCTGCGGGATAGACCCCGCCGGCGAGATGTGATCGGTGGTAACCGAGTCTCCGAGCCACGCCAGCACCCGCGCGTCCACCATGTCGGTCAGTGGAGCCGGCTGCGAACCCAACCCGTCGAAGAACGGCGGGCGGGCGACGTATGTGGAGACCGGGTCCCACGCGTATCGCCCCCCGGCCGGCACCGGCAGCTCACGCCAATGCTCGTCCCCATCGAACACCGAGGCGTATTCCTTGGTGAAGATCTCGGAGCGCACGCGCTCAGCCACCACGGCATCCACCTCTTCGGTGGTCGGCCACAGGTCCTTCAGGTAGACCGATGTGCCGTCGGTGCCGATCCCCAGCGGCTCGGTGGTGAGGTCCAGATCGATCCGTCCTGCCAGGGCGAACGCCACCACCAGCGGGGGCGAGGCCAGGTAGCTGGCCCGGGTGAGGGGATGGATGCGCCCTTCGAAGTTCCGGTTCCCTGACAGGACCGATACGCCCACCAGGTCGGTCTCCTCCACGGCTGCCGCAATCGGCTCGGACAGCGGCCCGGAGTTGCCGATGCATGTCGTGCAGCCAAAGCCGACGAGGTTGAAACCGAGTGCCTTCAGCGGCGACATCAGGCCCGCCGCTTCGAGGTACTCGGGCACGACTTTCGATCCGGGCGCGAACGAGGTCTTGACCCAGGGCGGCACCTTCAGCCCGCGTTCCACGGCGCGCTGCGCCACCAGCCCGGCTGCCACCATGACCGACGGGTTCGAGGTGTTCGTGCACGACGTGATGGCCGCGATGAGGACCGATCCGGAGCTCAGTGCATCGGTGGTGCCGTTGAAGCGCACCTGGGCGGATCGGTCCAGGGCGTCGGCGAAGACAGTCCGGAAGTTCGCGGGCAGGCCTGGGAGCGAGACGCGGTCCTGCGGGCGCTTGGGCCCGGCCAGCGATGGCTCGACGCTGCCCAGGTCCAGGTGCAGCGACTCATTGAACATCGGCTCGGGGGAGGCATCGGTCCGGAACAGGTGTTGAGCCTTGGCGTAGGCCTCGACCCGGGCAACCACTTCCTCGGACCGGCCGGTCATTCGCAGGTAGCGCAGGGTCTCGTCGTCAATCGGGAAGAGGGTGGCGGTGGCCCCGAACTCGGGGCTCATGTTGCTGATCGTGGCCCGGTCGGCCAGCCCGAGCCGCGACAGCCCGGTGCCGTGGAACTCGACGAACTTGCCCACCACCCCGTGGGCGCGGAGCATCTCGGTCACGGTCAGGACCAGGTCGGTGGCCGTGGTGCCAGGCCGCATCGCCCCGTCCAGCCGGAAGCCGGCGACCACGGGGAGCGGCTGGTACAACGGCTGGCCCAGCAGCGCGGCCTCGGCCTCGATGCCGCCCACGCCCCAGCCCACCACGCCCAGGCCGTTGATCATGGTCGTGTGGGAGTCGGTCCCGACGAGCGTGTCGGGGAAGGCGGTCATGGTGCCGTCCGCATCGGCGCGTGCGGAGACGACGTCGGCGAGGTACTCGAGGTTGACCTGGTGGACGATGCCGGTGCCCGGCGGCACGACCCGGAAGTTGGCGAATGCCTCCTGCGCCCAGCGAAGGAGGGCGTACCGCTCACCGTTGCGCTCGTACTCGCGCTCGACGTTGATGAGGAATGCGGCGTCCGACCCGTACTGGTCCACCTGGACCGAGTGGTCGATGACCAGGTCAGCCGGGACGAGGGGGTTGACCTTGTTTGGGTCGCCGCCCATGTCGGCCAACGCGTCGCGCATGGCGGCCAGGTCCACCACGCATGGCACGCCGGTGAAGTCCTGGAGGATGACCCGCGCGGGGAGGAACGGCAGCTCGGTCGTGCCCGGATCGGTGTCCGGATGCCAGCCGGCCAGCGTTGCCAGATCGTCGGTGGTGACGAGGCCGCTCCCCGATGCGGCGTGGCGGGCGGCGTTCTCGATCAGGACCTTCACCGTGTACGGCAGCCGATCCAGGTCGTGGATGCCCAGGGCTTCGAGGTCGTAATACCGATACGAACTGTCGCCGACTTGCAGCGTCGCGCGCGCAGCCGAAGGATCGGGTTGGGGTGGTCGGGTGGTCACGGTCGCGCCTCCTCAGTCGATGCTGATCGGCGCCGGACGGGTGCGCCCGTCCCGGGTCGAGAATCGCCTACGAGTATACGTCTGCTGGCTGCAAAGGCAGCGGATTGATGCCTGCGCGCGACCAGAGTAGCAATGGGCGAAAGCCCGTCATTCCACTACGCTTGCGGCGTGGATCCACAGACCGAGTTTGTCCGCCTCGGGGAGGACCGGATCGCCTATCAGGTGATTGGGGACGGACCGGTCGACCTGGTCCTAGCAACCGGCATGTTCTCATCAATGGACGCGCTATGGGGGCACCCCGAGATCGCGGCTGTGCACCGGCGACTCTCCACGTTCTCCCGCCTGATCCTGTTCGACCGCCGCGGCACTGGGGCGTCGGATCCGGTCTCTCTCGAAGCGCTGCCGCCGCTCGAAGCACGGTGGGCCGAAATCCGGGCGGTGATGGATGCGGCCGGGAGCGAGCGCGCCGTGCTGCTGGCCAGGCAGGATGGCGGTCCCCCCTCGATGCTTGGCGCTGCCACCGATCCCAACCGAGTGGCCGGACTCATCCTCTTCCACTCACCTGCCCGTTTCGTCCTATCCGACGACTACCCGATTGGGATGCGTGCCGAGGACGCGACTCAGTGGCTGGAGATGATGGCCGCCTGGGACGTCGAGGCGATGCTCAAGTTGGCGTTCCCGAGCCGACAAGACGATGAGCGGTTGCTGCAGTACATGCGTATTGCCATGAGGGCCGCGTCGGCGCCCGACGCCATGCTCGTGTACATCCAGGAGATGATGCGCACCGATGTCCGGGACCTGCTCCCGTCGATTCGAGTGCCGACACTCGTCATGCATCGCCGGGACTACCGGGTGCAGCCGGTCGAGCTGAGTCGGTACGTGGCGGATCACATCGAGGCGGCGCGCTTCGTCGAGGTCCCAGGAGGTGACGCCGACATCTTCTTTGATGCCACAGACGAGTGCATCAAGGTCATCAGGGACTTCCTGGGCGAGATCGAGCCCACAAGCCGGGAGCGAGCGCGAGTCGACCGATTCATGGCCACCGTGCTGCTGACGGACATCGTGGCGTCGACGACCCGCGCCCAGGAGTTGGGGGATTCGGAGTGGGTGGCAATGCTGCGGTTGCATGACGATGTCACGCGCGACGTGGTCGGAGAGCACGGTGGCCGAGTCGTGAAGAGCACCGGCGACGGCGTGCTGGCGATCTTTGACGGACCGGGCCGAGGCCTGTTATGCGCGTCGGTCCTATCGCCAACCCTGAACCGAGCCGGGCTGCCCATTCGCGCCGGCCTCCACACCGGAGAGGTCGAACAGCGGGGCGAGGACATCGGCGGTATTGGCGTCCATATCGCCGCCCGGGTCATGGCGGCGGCCGAAGCCGGGGAAGTCCTCGTCTCCCGTACCGTCAGGGATCTTGTGGTTGGCTCCGAATTCAGGTTTGAAGACCGCGGAGCCTACGCCCTGAAAGGCGTAGAGGGTGACTGGCAGCTGTTCGCCCTGGCTGACGCCCGCCTGACCGGACGGAAGGCGGCCGAGTCTATTCCCTAAGAGTCGTCGCGCAGGCGAGAGTACGTAACGAGATCGTGGTGGGAACCAGCGCGGAATTGGGCACCGCGTTGGATTCCTTCACGAGCGAAGCCAGCCTTCTCGAGGGCGCGCTGCTCGGCGAGGTTGTCGACATCGGTTGAGGCCTCGACGCGGTTGGCATCGGTCGTCTCAAAGAGATAGTCGGCTAACAACCTCTGGGCGATCCCGCCGTGGCCCTGCCCGCGGGCCTCCGGAATAAGTGAGACACCGATGTTCCAGGCCCTCGAGTTCGGCGGAGGCCCGTAGTGGACCTCGTGCCAGGCGACGGTGCCAATCGGATGCCCGTCCGCCACCCGCTCCACGATCAGCTGGCCGTTCCGCTCGTTGCGAAGCGGACCCTCGGCCAAGGACTGGCGGAGGGCGGAACCGTCGTCGGGAGGAGGCCCGAAGTCGTTGAACTCGCCCTTCGCCTCAGGCGACCGCGCCCACGAATCGAGCACGTCGGCATCGGCCAGCGCGGCGTCGCGTAGCCGGATCGGTAGATCACTCACGAGGAGCCTCGGTGGCTTTCACTTTGGGTCTGCCGGGCGGGCGCGACACTCTCGTCAGAACGACCTGAGCTGGTCGCCTCCATCGCGAGTTCGATCACCCCATCGAGGGGCATGGCGCGACCTCGCGCGTATGCCTCGGCGAAGGTGGCCGTGTCCAAGTGGCCCCGAATCACGCTCACAGTGTCCTCATTCATCGTCCTGACCCACCGTTCTATGTACTCAAGCTCATCAAAGAGCGCCTCGGCGCCTGCCAAGATCTGCGTCGCCGGGTCGATGTTTGCCGTCCGCGCCAGGACGGAGGCGCACCGGCTGAGCGCGATGGCGATCGTCTCGCGGTCTTCGCCCAGCGCGAGCGGGAGATGATCGTGAACGAATGACAGCGCTTCTCGAGCGGGCTTGCCCAGGTCGAGGGCATTGATCGAGAGCCCACCCAGCATTCGCATCTGGGCGGCGGTGTTGCCGGTCTCACGCGCGCGTCGGAGCAGGTCGTGGCGGACGTTCCACGCCCGCTCGCGGCGACCGGACTCCTCGAGCGTCCAGACCAGCGGCCAGCCAACACCCAGCACCAGGTCGTCGTCACCCAGCTCGCTGAAGAGGGCGATGCTCGCCTCGAGGTGAGGGAGGGCGTCCTCGTATCGCTCGGACATTGAAAGCGAGACACCCACCCCCCATTGCGCATTGGCGACGCCGGCTGGGTCGTCCAGCGCGCGGGAGATCGCCAGCGCTTCTTCGCAGGCCGCGAGCGCGGATGCCTCATCACCGGTCTTGATCGGTGAGTTGGCCCAGGCAAGGAGGGCCTTGGCCCGCTCACGAGTCGGTTCGGGGTGGAGCTTGAGAAGAGGGCGCAGGAGCTGGGCGGCCTCTTTGGAATGCTCGTTCATGAACCAGAATTCGTCCAGGGCGGCGGCCATGCGCAGGGCATCGCGCGTCCTGCCAACAGCCCTCAGGCGCGCCAGGGCGGAGCGGATGTTGTCAAGCTCCATCTCGAGGCGGTCGAGCCACGCCCCGGGCGCACCTGCTCGACCGCGCAGCCAGGCGCGCTCGACGAAGGGCTGCGCTTCGGTGGCCAGGGCCAGGAACCACTCCGCGTGACGGTCCCGAAGCGCCTCCTCCTGGCCGCTGGCCGCGAACCGCTCGGCGGCATACTCGCGGATGGTCTCCAGCATCCAGTAGCGCTCGTTGGAGAATCGGATGAGGCTCTTCTCGACCAGGGACTGCAGGATGTCGAGGTCCGCACCGATGATCTCCTCGGCCGCCTGGAGAGTGCAGCCGCCGGCGAACACGGCAAGACGCGCAAAGAGCTCCTGCTCGCTACCGGGAAGCAGCTCGTAGCTCCACTCAATGGTTGCCCGCAGCGTCTGCTGACGGGCTTCGGTGTCGCGACCGCCCCTGAGGAGATCGAGGCGCTGGCCGAGACGCTCGAGGATCTGCGCCGGCGAGATGGCCTTGGTGCGGGCGGCGGCGAGTTCCACCGCCAGGGGCAGCGAATCAAGACGAGCGCACAGCTCAGCGATCTCGTCTGAGGGCTGAACCTGCGCGCGCGCGCAGAAGAGGGAGATGGCCTCCGGCATGGCGAGCGGCGGCACGGGGTACTCGACCTCGCCCTGAACGCGCAGGAGCTCGCGGCTGGTGACGAGAAGCGTCAGATTGGGGCAGGCGCCGAGGAGGGACGAGAGCGCCGGCGCGGCCTCGATCACCTGCTCCAGGTTGTCGAGCAAACGCAGCATCTCCCGCTCGCCGATGTGCTCGGCTAGACCATCCTTCGCGCCGAGCACCTGGGAGATCGTCTCCGGCACCAGCCCAGGGTCGCGGAGGGCGGCGAGGCCGACCCAGAAGACACCTGCCCGATGGAGGGGGACGCGAGTGGCCGCGGCCTCGATGGCGAGGCGGGTCTTGCCCGAGCCGCCGGGGCCGGTGAGGGTCACGAGCCGGGCGCCGCCCTCAATCCGGGCGAGCACGTCGCGGAGCTCCGCCTCGCGGCCGACGAAGGAGCTGGCGGGGCGCGGCAGATTGGTGTTCGAGATCGTCCTCAGCGGCGGGAACTCGCCGTTCCCGAGCTGGAAGATCGGGACCGCTTCGGCGATGTCCTTGAAGCGGTGCTCGCCGAGCTCGGTGAGTGGCAGCTGGACGAGGGCGGCTGCTGCGCTGGAGAGGATCACCTGGCCGCCATGGCCCGATGCCGCGATCCGCGCCGCGAGGTGGACGTCGTCGCCGACGTAGCCCTCCTCGGTGAGCAGCGGCGCACCGGTGTGCAGGCCGGCGCGGACCGAAATCGGGCCTGCGGACAGCGATTCGGTCAAGGCGGTGGCGGCCTCGGCGGCAGCCTGGGCCGTTGGAAAGGCGATGAAGAACGCGTCCCCCTGGGTGTCAACCTCGACTCCGCCGTGGGCGGCGACCGCCTTGCGGACGATCCTCCGGTGCTGGGCCAGGGCATCGGCATATGCCCCTGGTCCGAGCTCGTGGAGGAGCTTCGTCGAGCCTTCGACATCGGTGAATAGGAAGGTCACCGTGCCGGAGGGGAGGTCAGGCATCAGCGGCTACCGCCAGAGCCAGGCCCCAGCACTTCATCGAGAACGGCGTCGAATGGCGCGTTCCTCCCGGCGCGCTCCGCCTCTTCAACCTCCTCTGGGGTGAGATGAGATCGCGCGCCTCCGATGTGCGTCTCCTGGAGCTTGATCCACCAGTGAGCCGGGTTACCGGGCCTGAGACCGAGCGCCTCACGCTGAGCATGGGCGGCAGCCGCCAGGCGCACAGCGCGCGCATAGTCGCCCTGCCCGGCCACGGACATGGCGACGCCGATGAGCTCCGACGGGCATTGCACGACGATGCCTGCGTTTCGGGCATTCCCGAGGGCTCGCGCGTAGCGCTTCTCCGCCTCGGCATAGTCACCGCCGATGAGAGGGCAGTCGGCGAGGTAATGCAGCCCATCTCCCTGGACATCGAGGTTGTCGTGCAGCCTGCCCAGCTCGTACAAGTCCTGTGCGAGCGGCTCCACCCGCTCGATCTGCCCCGACGCCACAAACAGCTGGCAGAGTCCAGCCAGGGCACGTGTCCCTTCAATCTTGGGGGCACCCACCCGTGCACGAAGGACAAGGCTTTCCTCGAAGGCCAGCCGAGCGGAGTCGTACTCGCCAGCGTAGAGGTGGCCCCAGCCAATCGCTTCCAAGGCCAACGCCTCTCCGCGTCCGTCACCTAGCTCCCGCCATAGACGCAGCGCCTCGTCGAGATACGCCGGCAGGTTGGGAACCAGCCACGGGGTATCGCCAAGGTGGGTGAGAGCGCGAGCCCGGACCCAGTCCCGGGATTCGTGTCGTGGGAGCGCCGCGAGCGTCCGCTCGGACGCCTCTGATAGGTGTGCCCCCAACTGCCAGAAGTGCGTGACTGCCCCTAGAAGCTGAAGCGCCGCCGCGGGACGCCTGACACGAGTCCAGTCGAGCACTGCCCGGATGTTGTCGTGCTCCACCTCCATCACTGGGAACCACCTGCTCATCAGGGTCAGCCGCTCGGCATACGCCTCCTCGGCCAGGGCAAGGAAGTGCTCGGCATGCCGGGTTTGCACAGCGTCCGCCTCGCCCGAAGCCGCGAGCCGCTCGGCGGCGAACTCGCGGATGGTCTCCAGCATCCAGAACCGATCGGCGGTGTGGCGGAGGAGGCTCTTGTCGACCAGCGACTGGAGGGTGTCGAGGTCAGCCTCGGCCACCGCTTGGGCGGCCTCGAGGGTGCAGCCACCGGCAAAGACCGCGAGCCGGGCGAAGAGGCGCTGCTCGGGCGGGGTCAGCAGGTCGTGACTCCACTCGATCGTCGCGCGCAGGGTCGCCTGCCGGGGATCGGCGTCCCGTCCCCCTTTCAGCAGGTCGAGGCGTCCGGACAGGCGCTCGAGGATCTGGACCGAGGTCAGGACCGAGGCACGGGCGGCAGCGAGCTCGATCGCGAGGGGCAGGTTGTCGAGGGCCTGGCAGAGCTGGCGGACGGAGGCGTCGGGCTCGGTTCGAGCCCGCTCGGTGAACAGATCCACCGCCTCGGGGTCGGCGAGGGGCAGCACCGGGTACTCGACCTCGCCCCGGACCCGGAGCCGTTCACGGCTGGTGACCAGGAGGCGAAGGTGGGGGCAGGCCTCGACCAGGGTCGCCAGCTCGGGAGCAGCACCGACGACCTGCTCCAGGTTGTCGAGGAGGAGGAGCATCTCCCGCTCGCCGATGTGGTCGGCCAGGCCGTCCTTGGCGCCGAGGGTCACCGCGATCGTCTCGGTCACCAGGGCGGCGTCACGCAACGGTGCCAGGCCGACCCAGAACACCCCGGCCTTAAACTCCGGGACGAGGGACGCCGCGGCCTCGAGCGCCAGGCGGGTCTTGCCCGAGCCGCCGGGGCCGGTGAGGGTCAGCAGGCGGACCCCGTCCCGGAGCTGGGCGGCGACTTCGTCGACCTCTCGCTCCCGGCCCACGAACGAGCTGGCTGGGCGGGGGAGGTTGGTGTTCGAGATCGTCCGCAGCGGCGGGAAGCGCTGGTCGCCGAGCTGGTAGAGCGCCACCGGTTGCGCGAAATCGCGGAGCCGATGCTCGCCGAGCTCGCGCAGGCCCTCGGTCCCGACCAGGGCCACCGTCGCCGTCGAGACGAGGACCTGGCCCCCATGGCCGGCGGCGGCGATCCGCGCCGCGCGGTGGACATCGGCGCCGACGTAGCCTTCCTCGCCCAAGTGGGGGGTGCCCGTGTGGATCCCCATCCGCAGCCGGATCGGCCCATCGGCCAGGCCGTCGCGGGCCGCGCCCGCCGCCGCTAGGGCGCCATCGGCCGTGGGGAAGGCGACGAAGAACGCATCGCCTTGGGTGTCGACCTCCACGCCACCGTGGGCTGCGACGGCCTCCCGAACGATCCGCCGATGGGCGGCCAGTGCATCGGCATATCCCTCCGGCCCGAGCTGGTCGAGGAGCTTGGTCGACCCTTCGACATCGGTGAACAGGAACGTGACCGTGCCGGTGGGGAGATCGGCACGCATCAGCGGTTGCGCAGCCAGCGCTCCAGCTCGGAGCGATGCACGATTCCGAGTACCAGCAGGACCCGATCCTCGGCCACCAGGTCGAACACGATCCGATAGTCCCCGACGCGGAGCCGATGAAACCGATCCTTCGTCCCTTCGATCGTCTTCACCGACTTGCCGCCTCTGCCTGGGCGCGTCGCGGCTCCTGCCACTTCCTCGAGTGCTCGGCGTATCCGGTCACGGTGAGCTGTTTCCAGTTTCGAGTAGGCGCGGACGGCGGCCGGCGCCAGGCGAACCTCGTATGGGGAGTCAGCTGAGGTCACGAAGGCGGACTGTGCGGCCCTTCGCGTAGGCCCGCCTCCCCTCGCGGCGCATCCGGATGTACGCGTCCGCGTTCGCGAGGACCAGATCCTCAGCCTCGTCGATCGGGAGCAGGACGGCCGCCGGCCGACCGCGCCTAGTCACGACATAGGCCGTCCCCTCCTCGACGTCCTCGATCACCGCCGATGCCGAGGCCTTCAACTCCTTGATTCCGATCTCCGCCATTCCGTCCTCCTAAAGTGACCACCTAGGTGATCACTATATCAGGCCGCGCCGTCAGCGCCGGTGACAGCGGCCAGTGCCTTTAGCGCGGTGTCGACGGGGTTGCGGCCACGGACCAACGGGACCCGGACCTGGTTCGAGCCGGCCACCGGGCGGAAGCCGGCGACGGTGAGCGCACGCGTCACGACGGCCCGATCGTATCGCCGCCACTTCAGGGTGAGCCGCCCCTCGTCGACGCGGACCTCGGACACGCCGGCCGCCTCGGCGGCCAGGCGCACCGCGACCGCCCGGAACAGGCCCTCGACCTCGGGCGGGATCGGTCCGAATCGGTCCAGGAGATGCGCGCGCAGCGCATCGGCATCGGTATCGGTCTTGACCTGGGCAAACCGCCGATAGACCTCGAGCTTGGCGCCGGCGGCGCCCACGTAGGCGTCCGGCAGGTAGGCCGACCCGGGCAGCTCCAGGCGAACCGGCGCCGGCTGTGGTGGTGGAATGCGTCCGCGGCGCAGATCCACCGCCTCGGCCAGGAGCTGCGTGTAGAGCTCGAATCCGACTGCCGCCATGTACCCCGACTGCTCGGGGCCCAGGATGTTGCCCGCGCCGCGGATCTCGAGGTCGGACAGGGCGATCTGGTACCCCGCCCCCAGGTCCGAGGCGCTGAAGATGGCATGCAGGCGGCGTCGCGCGACGAGCGACAGCGGATTCCCCCGCCGATGGAGCAGGTAGGCATACGCCCGCCGGTCTGAGCGCCCAACCCGGCCCCGAAGCTGGTACAGCTGTGCCAGCCCGAACGTGTCGGCCCGCGCGATGAGCATGGTGTTGGCGTTCGGGATGTCGAGCCCCGACTCGATGATGGTGGTGCACACCAGGACGTCGAACAGTCCGGCGTCGAAGTCGAGCATGACCCGCTCCAGCATGCCCTCCGGCATCTGTCCGTGACCGATGGCCACCCGGGCGCGCGGGACGAGCCGACGCACCCGAGCCGTGGCCGCCTCGATGGTCTCGACCCGGTTGTGGACGTAGAACACCTGCCCGCCCCGATCGATCTCGCGCAGGATCGCGTCCCGCACCAGGCCATCGTCGTCCTCGGCGATGCGGGTCAGGATGGGGAGGCGGGCTTCCGGAGCCGTTTCGATCACTGACAGGTCGCGGATCCCGACCAGGCTCAGGTGCAGGGTGCGGGGGATGGGCGTGGCGGACAGGGTCAGGACGTCCACCTCGCGGCGGAGCTGCTTGATCTTCTCCTTCTGGGCCACCCCGAAGCGCTGCTCCTCATCCACCACCAGCAGCCCCAGATCGGCAAAGCTGACATCGCGGCTGAGGAGCCGATGGGTACCGATGACGACGTCCACGGTGCCAGCCACCAACTCGGCCACGATCCTGGCCTGGTTGGTCTTCGAGACGAAGCGGCTGAGCATCTCGACTTTCATCGGGAAGGCATCCAGCCGCCGCTTGAAGGTCAGCAGGTGCTGCTGGGCGAGGACGGTGGTCGGGACCAGCACGGCCACCTGACGACCGGCTTCCACGACCCGGAAGGCGGCCCGCAGCGCGACCTCGGTCTTGCCGTACCCCACGTCCCCCGCCACCAGGCGGTCCATCGGCCGGCGGCGCGCCATGTCGGCGGCGACCTCCTCGATCGTCCGCTCCTGGTCGGGGGTCTCCGTGTACGGGAACGACTCCTCCAGCTCGCGCTGCCACGTGGAATCGGTCGGGTAGGCGAAGCCGGCGGCCCGCTCGCGGGCGGCGTACAGCTCCAGGAGGTCATCGGCGAGGTCCATGACTGCCTGCCGGACCCGGCGCTTGGTGGCCGCCCACTCGCGACCGCCAAGTTTGCTGAGGCCCGGCGCGGGGGCGCCAGAGTGCCGGGTTATGCGGCCGACCTGGTCGGCCGGCAGGAAGATCTTGTCGTCTCCGGCGAAGTCGAGCTGGAGGTACTCGCGGACGGTATCGAGGAGCGTGCGCTGGGTCATCCCGACGTAGCGGGCGATGCCGTGGTCGACATGGACCACCAGCTCCCCGGGCTCCAACTGACCGAGGAGGTCACGGGTGACCACCCGCTTGCCGGCGAACAGGCGCCGGACCCGCGTGGCTCCGAACAGCTCGCGGTCCGAGAGGAGCACCAGGTTCGAGGGCCGGTGGACGAAGCCCGCTGCCGTGGAGCCGTAAACCAGGGCGATGCTCCCCGGCGGAGGCGCCCCGTCCAATGTGTCGGATGGACCGATACGACCGGGCGCGTCTCCCAGCAGCTCCGCCAGCCGGCTGGCCTGGTCGGTGGCGACCACCACCCGGCGCCCCGCGGCCGCCTGGTCGCGAAGCCACTCCCCGATGCGTTCGGCGCGGCCCGGCAGCGCCGGAGCTGGGCCATACCCCGCCTCCTCGGCCTCCCCCTCGTCGAGTCGCTCCGCGGAGCGGTCGAGCAGCGTGCGGAGGGTGGCTGCCGCGGCGTACGGGAGCTGCCAGTGCGTCGGCAGCTCCTCGCTCGCGACGAGCTGGGCACGGCGGTCGGTCGCCCACTGGTCGGCCCCCGCGGCCTGGGCCCGGAGCTGATCGCCATCGGTCAAGACCAAGTGGGTGTCCGCAGGCAGATGGTCGGCCGTTGGCCCGGCGGTCAGATGGTTGATCCAGGTTTCCGCGGCTTCCCCCAGGTCCCGAGCCTCGAGCCGGGCGAGATCGGTCTGGAGGGTTGCTCCCAGTTCCGCGAAGTCTCCAACCTGTGCGCTGACGGCCGCCCGGAGCGCCCCCGGCTCGGGAATCGCGAACTCGCCGGCGGGGAGGAGCAGGACCTCCTTGCGTTTTGCCCGGCTCGCCTGGGTGGTGGGCTCGAAGACGCGGATGGCGTCGATCTCGTCCCCGAACTGCTCGATCCGGATAGGGTCCGGCTCGCCGGGCGGCCACAGGTCGATCAGGCCGCCGCGGACCGCCAGCTCGCCGATTCCCGTCACCTCGGGCGTAGGGTCGTAACCGGCGGCCAGCAACCCGTTGACGAGGTCGCGCTGCGGGACGTGGTCGCCGACCCGGAGCCGGCGGCGCGCGTCGCGAAGACGTTCCACGGACAACGTCCGTTGCCAGAGCGCGGCCAGGGGCGCGACCACGACCAGGTGCTTCTCCGGCGCGGCAAGCCGCGCCAGCACCTCCAACCGGCCGGCGGACTCGTCGCGCTCGGGGAGTGCCCGTTCCAACGGAAGCGCTCCCCGCTCCGGCAGCACCGCCACCGTGCCCTCGTCCAGCCACGCGCCCAGGTCATCGGCCAGGCGGTGGGCCTGCTCATCGGTCTCGACGACCACCACCATTGGGTTCGCGGGGGACAACGCTCGGCGGCGGGCCGCCAGGTGCGCGGCACGCGCGGCGGCCGGGACGCGGAAGCTCCCCGGCGTGGGTGGCGGCGCGCCCAGCAGCTCGAGCAGCGGCCCCAGCCGCGGGCCGCGGGTCACGGGTCGGCGGGTGGCCCTAGGTCGAGGCCGTTGAATGCGTTCATCGTGGCCTCGGTACCCTCCGCCAGCCATCGCTCCACCGCGTCGGCGGCGGTCGCGATCGCCTCGTCCGCCAGACCCTCCTCATCCCGGCCGAAGGTTGACAGGACGTGGTCCACCGTCTCGCCGTTCCGCCCGATCCCCACCCGCAGCCGCGCGAACTGATCGGTCCCGAGCGCCTCGATGATGTCGCGCAGGCCGTTGTGGCCACCCGCGGAGCCACCTCTTCGCAGCCGGATCTTGCCCAGCGGCAGGTCGACGTCGTCGGCCACCACCAGCAGGTCGGTCTCCGGATCGGCGTTTGCGTTGCGGACCGCGGCGCGCAGCGGCGCGCCGGATCGGTTCATGAAGCGCAGGGGCTTGACCAGCAGCACCTGGCCCACCGGTTC
>DATKBC010000006.1:0-4011 GCA_035514415.1 Pleomorphomonadaceae bacterium
GCTGGCGAGCCCGCGGCCTGGCAGGTACCCGGCGTGGCGGTCGTCGGCACCCGCCGCCCGAGCGGCTACGGCCGAGCCGCGGCCGAGGAAATCGGCGACGAGCTGGCGCGCGCGGGTGTGGCCGTCATCTCGGGCCTGGCCGTCGGGATCGACGCCGTGGCCCACGCGGCAACGGTCGCGGCCGGCGGGCGGGGTGTGGCGGTCCTGCCGTCCCCGATCGATCGCCTCTACCCACCCATCCATCGTGAGCTCGCGTCCCGGATGCTCGCGGCCGGCGGCGCCCTGCTCAGCGAGCTGCCACCCGGCCGTCGACTGGGCCGGCCGGACTTCGCGCGCCGCAATCGGATCATCGCCGGCCTGGCCGAGGCCGTGGTCGTGGTCGAGGCCCCAGACCGATCCGGCGCCCTCCTGACCGCGGATGCGGCAATCGCGCTCGGGCGCGAACTGTTCGCGGTTCCCGGACCCATGGACGCCGCAACCTCGCGCGGCACGAACCGCCTCATCGCCGATCACCTCGCCACACTCGTCACTTCCCCGGCCGCGCTCCTGCACATGGTCGGCCTCCGTCGCGGGCGGTTCCCGGTGAGTGTGCGGTCGTTATCCGAGGCGGAGGGCCTGGTCCTGGCAGCCGTCATTCGTCGTGCCGCTTCGATCGAGGAATTGGGCGACCGGACGCGCCTGTCGACCTCGGCGCTGGCCGCCACCCTCACCATCCTCGAGGCCCGCGGGCTGGTGACGGCGTACGCCGGGGCAACCTTTCACCCCACGCTGGCGGCCCGTCGCAGCGGCTGGGGACGCCCGAACGGTGACCGCGCGCACCGGGGCCGGGTTGACGCCTGACGCAGTGCGCGGCCTATACTCCCGGCCTTCCTACGACCCTCGGACCGTCCGAAAGGCGGATCCGCCGGTCCGCAGGAGCGCTTGTCTATTGACCTCTCCGTCGACATGGGTCGCGGGGGACTTCCGCCGGCTTGCCGCGGTGAGCACACCGCTGCGTCGCCACCGGTCCATAACCCATCTGGTCGTTGCCGTAACCGCGCTCGCGCTGGCGGTCGGATTCGCCATGCCCAATACCCCCATCATCAAGGCCGGCCTGATCACGACGCCCCGAGTGGAATCGATCCGGCCCGCCAACGTCGGGGTCGGGGTCGCCAGCGCCGATGGAGTCGTTCTGAATTTCCCGGGTCCCATGGACCGCGACGCGGTTCGTGCGGCGCTTCGCCTCACTCCGCGCACCGACGTCAGCTTCCTGTGGAACGCCGATTCGACCACCCTGGCGCTGGTGCCCACGGTCCGCTGGGCTTCCGACCAGCGCTACGTCATCCAGGTGCCGGCCGGCACCGCCCTGGCCAATCGCCGCCAGCTGGCGGCTGACTGGCGCGCATCGTTCACCACCCAGACGGCTCCGCGCGTGGTGGGCCTGGCGATCACGGAAGTCAGCGGGACCCCATCCGCGGACATCCCGACCGTGGTCCAAGAGATCCTGGCCTCCAGCGGGGACCAGGATGCGGACAGCAGCGCCCCCGACGACGTCGCGCCCGACGCCAGCGCGGCCACCGGGATCGGTGTGACCTTCAGCGCTGCCATGGACCACACCGCAACCGAGAACGCGTTTTTGATCACCCCCAGCGTGCCCGGCGCGTTCGAGTGGCAAGGGACCACGCTGTGGTTCGCGCCGGACCAGCGTCTGGTGCCCGGCGTGCGGTATGCGATCAGCGTGGCTGGCGCCCGCGATGCTGACGGCGTCCGGTTGGGCGGTGATACGAGCTTCTCCTTCGCCACGCGCCCGAGCGCCCAGGCGATGTCGGTCAGCCCGGCCATATGGGCCAGCGGCGTGACCGGGCAGACGGTGACCATCGGGTTCAGTCAGCCCATGGACCGCGATGCCACGGCCGCGGCCTTCTCCCTCGCCGATACCATCAGCGGCCAACTGGTGGCAGGCCAGATCGCCTGGAGCGCGGACTCGCGGTCCCTGACCTTCAGCGCGGAGGGCGGTTTCACACTCGGCCACGAGTTCGTCGCCAGCCTGGGAGCCGGCGCGCGCGACGCGGATGGCAACCCGGTCAGCATTTCGTGGCGCTTCTCGGCCGCTGCTCCGGCGCGTGCGTACACGCCGTACACGCCGTACACGCCGGTTCCGGCGACGCCGGGCAGCTCGGACATGGTCCAGTACGCGCTGAACCAGCTCAATTCCGCGCGCGCGTCGTATGGATTTGCGCCCTTGACCCTGGATTCCGCCCTCTCCGCGGTCGCGTACGCCCACGCCGCTGACATGCTGGCCAACGGCTATTTCAGCCACGACGCCCTGGACGGGACCACCTACAAACAGCGGCTGAACAACGCGGGCATCGCGTATGGCTGGTCGGGCGAGAACGCGTGCTACCTGGGCTACGGTGGGGGCGTCCAAGCCACTCTCGACTGGTGCCACGCGGCGTTCTGGTCCGAGCCATACCCGGGCGGCGGGAACCACAAGGACAACATCCTGAACCCCAATTTCCGCCGGGTCGGGATCGGGATCGCCACCGGCTCGAACAAGGTCTACGTGGTCTGGGACTTCACCGACTGACCCAAGGCGCCAAGTACGGCGGTCGGTAAGCCGGCCAAAACGGGATCTCCGAAACCCGGTGCTACACTCGCCGACCGATGGCGGGACCCAAGACCACGGGCGGCGACCTCGTGATCGTCGAGTCGCCGGCCAAGGCGAAGACGATCGAGCGCTACCTCGGCGACGGCTACCGCGTGCTCGCCTCGTATGGTCATGTCCGAGATTTGCCCAAGCGCGGCCTGGGCGTGGACCTCGAGAACGACTTCGCGCCGCGCTACGAACCGCTGCCCGACCGGCGCGATGAGCTCAAGCGGCTGACCGATGCGGCCCGCGGCGCGGGCCTGGTGTGGCTGGCCACCGACCTCGACCGTGAAGGCGAATCGATCGCCTGGCACATCGCCGAGCACGCCGGCCTGTCGGAGGACCGCATTCGCCGGGTGACGTTCAGCGAGATCACGCGTTCCGCCATCGAGAAGGCCTTCGCCAGCCCCCGCGACCTGAACCAAGACCTGGTGGATGCCCAGCAGGCGCGACGGATCATCGATCGCCTGGTCGGGTACAAGCTGAGCCCGCTGGTGGCCAGCAAGATCCGACGCGGCCTGACCGCCGGCCGGGTCCAGAGCGTGGCGGTGCGGATCGTGGTCGACCGCGAACGGGAGATCCAGGCGTTCACCGCGGTCGAGTACTGGTCCATTGCTGCCGACCTTCGTCGCGGGGACGCCGGCGCTCCCTTCCGGGTTGGGCTGACCCGGATCGACGGCAAGAAGGCAGAGATCGGCTCCCAGGAAGAGGCGGACGGACACCTCGCCGTGCTGCGCGACGCAGGCTATCGCGTCTCCGACGTCACCCGCAGTCAGCGGCGTCAGGGTCCGCCACCTCCGTTTACAACCAGCACCCTGCAGCAGGAGGCATCGCGCAAGCTCGGCTTCTCGGCCCGGCGCACGATGTCGGCGGCGCAGGCGCTGTACGAAGGCATCGCCCTGCCGGGCGGCCAGGAGGGCCTGATCACCTACATGCGCACCGATTCGGTGGCCATGGCCGCCGGGGCAGTGGCCGAGGCGCGCGACGTCATCGGGAACCGCTTCGGCGCCGCCTTCGTCCCCGAGCGGCCGAATGCGTTCCGCACCAAGACCCGCGGCGCGCAGGAGGCGCACGAGGCGGTCCGGCCCTCGAGCTTCGCGCGCACGCCCGAATCGGTCCAGGGCGCGCTCAAACCGGATCAGTTCCGGCTGTATGACCTCATCTGGCGCCGGGCCATCGCCAGCCAGATGGCCGCCGCGCTGTTCGACCAGGTTGGGGTGGACGTCGAAGCCGGCCGCTACCTGCTTCATGCCGGGACCCGGCGCCGGGTGTTCGACGGGTACCAGGCGGTGTACATCGAAGGTCGCGACGAGGAGGACGAGGATGCTGCGACGCGGCTGCCGGAGCTTGCGATCGGCGAGGCGCTGGACCTGGTGGACCTGTCC
>DATKBC010000007.1:0-16027 GCA_035514415.1 Pleomorphomonadaceae bacterium
CGGCGGCCAGGTCGGTTGCGGCGCGCTCTGCGTCCACCGTTGCCAGGACGAGCCCGCGCGGCGGCTCGGTCCAATCGTCGAACGGCCGTGGCCAGAGACCGCGCCGGGCGGCGTCGGCCGGCGGTTCGAGCGCTTCCATCGGGACCCCGCGCATCCCCCACCACGCGATCCGGGGCGCATCGGCATAGTCGGTCGACAGCCATTGCGGAAAGAGCTGCGCCCCGCCCTCCCGGAAGAGCCGGCTCAGGCCCGGCAGGTCGGCGACCAGGAGGTGGACGTGGCTGACCTCGACCATCGGCTTCGCAGTCTAGCGGGTAGGATCGGAGGCATGGACAAGAGCGGTTTCATCCCCGTCAACGGCGGTCGGCTGTTCTACGAGGAGTCCGGCGAGGGCCCGCCGCTGGTCTTGCTTCACGCAGGGGTGGCGAACCTGCGGCAGTGGGATCCGCAGGTCCCGGCATTCGCGGAGCGGTACCGGGTCATCCGGTACGACACCCGTGGCTGGGGCCGCAGCGAGAGCGAGCACGTCGAGTTCTCGAACCACGGCGATCTGGAGCACGTGCTCGACTACGTTGGCGTGCAGGCGACCCATCTCCTCGGCACCTCGCGCTCGGGGGGGATCGCCCTGAACTTCAGCGTGACGCATCCTGGGCGCGTAACCAGCCTGACCGTGGTTGCCAGCGGGGCCGGCGAGCCGGATCTGCCGGCGGAAGCTCTGGCACCGAGCGAAGCCCTGGACAAGGCGACCGAAGAGGCGCTGGAGGCCAAGGACTGGACGCGGCTGGCCGACCTCGAGACGGCGTTCTGGGGCGACGGCCCGGGTCAGCCCGAGGGTCGGCTGGATGCTGCCGCTCGGGCGTCGATGCACGACTGGATCCTCACCACGTATGCCGCCGAGAAGGAGGAGGGCATCCCGCAGCGCCTTGACCCGCCGGCCGACGCGCGCCTGGATCAGCTGACCATGCCGCTCCTGGTCGTCATCGGTGCGCTGGACGAGGCCTATACCAACGCTTCCGGCCGCATCCTGGCCGATGCGGTGCCCGGCTCCCGGTTCGAGGTCTTCGACGGGGCTGCCCACATGCTGAACCTCGAGCAGCCCGAGCGGTTCACCCGCCTGGTGCTGGACTTCCTGCGGGATGTCGATGCCCGATCCTAGGATCGAGGCATGACCACCGCACCGATCATCCTGGTTCCGGGCTTCTGGCTCGGCGCGTGGGCGTGGGACGAGGTCGCCGCCGCGTTGCGGGCCGACGGCCACGACGTCAACGCGCTGACGCTCCCAGGCCTCGAGTCGGCCGGTGCCGATCGGTCTGGAATCACCTTCGCCGACCACGTGGACGCGATCGTCGCGGCGGTCCAGGCCGCGGGGGCTCCCGTCGTGCTCGCCGTGCACAGCGCGTCGGGTTTCTCGGGGTACGCCGCCAGCGACCGGGTCCCCGAGCGGATCGCCGCGATGGTGTACGTCGACACCGCACCCGGGATCGCGCCGCTGGACCCGGACTTCACGGGTGAAGAGAAGCCGATGGTCTGGGACGAGATCGAGGCAGAAGAGAACCTCGACGGGCTCAGCGAGGAGCACAAAGAGACGTTCCGCCAGCGGGCAGTTCCGGTCCCCGGCGGCGTCGTGCGGGACGGCTTCGAGCTGACCAACGACGCGCGGCGCGACATCCCGAGCACCCTGATCTGCACCGGGTTCAGCGCGGCGCAGTACCAGGAATACGCCAAGGAGCATCCCGACTGGTCATTTCTGGCCGGCATTCCCGAGCTCCGCAACGCGACCTGGGTCGACCTGCCGACCAGCCACTGGCCGATGTGGTCACGTCCGCAGGAGCTGGCGCAGATCATCGGCGACGTCGCGAAGGCGCGGGGATGACGGTCATCGACTGGCTGCTCGACTCCGACCCATCCATCCGCTGGCAGGTGATGCGCGACCTCACAGACGCGCCTGCCGACGCGGTTGCAGCCGAACGAGCGCGCGTGACCCACGAGGGCTGGGGCGCCCAGCTGCTCGCGCTCCAGCCGCCGGACGGGCGTTGGCCACGCGCCGATACCGACCCCGAGTGGAGCGCCTTCCTGCACCTGCTTTTGCTTATGGACCTGGGGTTGGACCCTGCGAGCGACCAGGCTCGGCGCGCGGTCGGGCTGGTAAGGGACAACCTAACCTGGCACTGGTGGGGGGACAAGCCCTTCTTCGAGGGCGAGGTCGAGCCATGCATCAACGGCCGCGTCGCGACGATCGGCGCGTATTTCGGTCAGGACGTTCGGGGACTCGTCGACCGACTCCTGGGCGAGCAGATGGAGGATGGTGGATGGAACTGCGAGGCCGAGAACGGGTCCACGCGCGGCTCCTTCCACACGACGATCTGCGTCCTGGAGGGACTGCTCGAGCACGCTCGGGCGACGGGTGGCAGGCCCGAGGTGCATGCGGCGATTAGGCGGGGGCACGAATACCTGCTTGCGCGGCGGCTCCTTCACCGGCTGTCGACGGGCGAGGTCATTGATCCGGCCTTCGCCCGGTTCGGCTTCCCGACCTGCTACCACTACGACGTCCTGCGCGCGCTCGACCATCTGCGCGCTGCCGGCATCCTTCCGGACCAGCGGATGACCGAGGCGATCGCGATGGTGGAGCCGAAGCGCGACGCGGATGGCCGTTGGCCGCTCGAGCACGTGCACGACGACAATCTCGTGATCCCGATGGAGGAGGGCGGCGAGCAGAGCCGATGGATCACGCTCCGCGCCCTGCGCGTGCTTCGCTGGGCGGGTCGTGATGCGGATCGACCTCTAGGCGCGCTCAGCCGCGGGATCTAGTCGCGGGCGGTTGGGGGTCGCAGTTGCGCGAATCCGCCCCGGCGCTCGTAGGCATCGGCCACGCGGAGCACGGTGGCCTCGTCGAAGGCGCGGCCGATGACCTGGAACCCCACCGGCAACCCGTCGCTCAGCCCGCAGGGCAGCGAAATCCCGGGTAGCCCGGCGATGTTGACCGGCAGGGTGCAGGCGTCGTTGAGGTACATCAGCAACGGGTCCTCGGTCTTGGCCCCGATCTTGAACGCGACCGACGGCGAGGTGGGCGCCAGCAGGGCGTCGACCGTGCCCAGGACCTCGTCGAACTCGGCCTTGATCAGGGTCCGGACCTGCTGGGCCTTGAGGTAATAGGCGTCGTAGTAGCCGGCCGACAGGGCGTACGTTCCCAGAACGATCCGGCGCTTGACCTCCGGGCCGAACCCCTGGCCCCGGGTAAGGCGGTAGTTCTCGAGCAGGTCGTCGACCCCCGCCGTGTGGCCGTAGCGGATCCCGTCGTATCGGGCCAGGTTGGCGCTCGCCTCGGCCGGGGTGATGATGTAGTACGTCGCCAAGCCCTTGTCCGTGGACGGCAGCGAGACCTCGACGATGTCCGCCCCGGCCGAGGCGAGCACGTCGACCGCGGCACGGACCGCCTGTTCCACGCCTGGCTCCATGCCGGGGACGAAGAACTCGCGCGGAACCCCCAGGCGCAGGCCACGCACCTCCCCGTCGAGGGCCGCCACGTAGTCCGGCACCGGCTCGTCGACGCTGGTGGCGTCGCGAGGGTCCTGCCCGGCCAGCGCGCCCAGCACCAGGGCCACGTCCCGCACCGACCGCCCGAACGGGCCGCACTGGTCCAGCGACGAAGCGAAAGCCACCATGCCGTACCGGCTGACGCGGCCGTAGGTCGGCTTCATCCCCACCACCCCGCTCAGCGCGGCCGGCTGGCGGATGCTCCCTCCCGTGTCGGTTCCGGTGGCGAAGAACGCCTGGCCCGCCGCCACGGCCACGCTCGAGCCGCCGCTCGACCCGCCCGGCACCAGCGCCTCGTCCCACGGGTTTCGCACCGGCCCGTAGGCGCTGTTCTCGTTCGAGCTGCCCATCGCGAACTCGTCGCAGGTCGTCTTGCCCAGCAGGACGGCCCCGGCCGCCGTCAGGCGATCCTCGGCGTCACTGGCGTACGGCGACAGGTAGCCGGCCAGGATGCGCGAGCCCGCGGTGGTGGGCAGTCCCCCGTCCGGCTGCCCATCGTCATCGAGGGCGCGCGTCACGAAGATGTCTTTCAGGGCATAGGGGATCCCGAGCAGCGGCCGGCGGTCCCCGGCCTTACGGGCCGCATCGGCCGCATCGGCCGCAGCCAGGGCAGCCTCTCCGCCCAGCGCCAGGAAGGTGTTGAGCCGGGTTCCATCGCGCTCGATCCGACCCAGGCAGGCCTCGACCAGCTCGCGGCTGGACAGCTCCCCGGCATCAAGGAGCGGGACGACGTCGCTGATGGTGCGATCGGCGAGCGGCAGCTCACCCATCGCCGGCTCACTCATCGGCCGAATAACCCGCCGCCTAGGGGCGCCTCACAGCCGTCCGTGCTATCGCGTAGCACGTTAGCGCGATACCACGAATGGGTGTGACACAGTGGAGTGCGCCAATACGGACCTCCCCGAACCGTGCCCGGTCGGACCCGCCACTAGCGGCCCTCCTTGAGGACCAGCGGGACGCGGAGGTGGTCGCCCTCGCGCAAGGGCGCGTTGGCCAGCGCCGCCTCCCGGGAGATCCCGTCCCGCGGTTCGTCGTCACGCATGACGTTCTCGAGCGCCAGGACCGTGGCAGTGGGGCCGACGTGGCTGGTGTCGACGTCGCGGAGCACGGCGATCGCCTCCAGGATCCGGGACAGCTGGCCCTGCAGGCGGTCCAGCTCCTCATCGGTCAGGTGCAGGCGAGCCAGCTCGGCGACGTGCTCCACGTCCGCTCGGCTGATCATGCCCCGATGCTAGCAGGCCACAATGGGCCACATGACGGAGGCGCCAAAGGTCGAGGTTCTGCCGCTGCCCGGCGGTCGGATCGAACGCCTCACGATCCCCGGCGGGCCTGGAGCCCCGCTGGTCGTCGTCGGCGGAGTCGAGACCGGGCTGCGACTGATGGCCGGTACCGAGCAGCTCCTCATGCGCCGATGGGAAGGGCGGGCGGGCGCTCGCCCGGTGACGGTGGTCGGCCGGCCGATCCCGAACGACCCGGCCGATGCCACAGCTCTCCTCCATCCTCGGGTGTCGGCGATGGGAGTGGCCATTGCCCTTGAGGGCCTGACCGGTCCCTTCGCGATCGAGGCCGAATCGGGAGGGGGCCGGATCTCGATGTGGCTGAGCGTGGAGCGACCGGAGCTCGTCCGCCGTCTGGTGCTGGCCGCATCGGCATCCGAGACACCGCCCAACTCGCCCATGACCGTTCGGATGAGCGAATGGATCGCCCTCGCCGAGCAGGGCGCGTGGGGGGAGCTGTTCGCGCGCCAGGCCGCACAGCTCAAGCCGGGGGGCGAGGAGAGCGACGCGCCCCCGGCCCCGTCATTCGCGGCGGTGGCCAGCCTCCAACCGCGCCCGTCCACCCCGGAGCGGTTCATCGCCGAGCTGCGGGGCACGCTGGACCCGACCTCGTTCGCGACCGATCGGCTGCCACGAATCCGGGTGCCCACCCTCGTCCTGGCCGGCGGCCTCGACCAGGTGGTGCCGCTGGCCGCCTCGAAGCTGGTCGCGGACCGCATTCCCGGTGCCCGCCTCAAGGTCGACCCCGACTGCGGTCACACGGTGCGCGTGTCGTTCCGGGGCTACAACGAGCTGGTCGAAGCGTTCCTGGCCGAGGACGACCCTCAGTCCTGAGGCGCCGGCGCGGCGCTGGATGTTCGTACCCGTGTGCCGAGCCACAGCATGAACGTCCCGAGCAGCGCCACCCCGGCGGAGGACGCGAACGCCAGCGGAATGGTTGACGCGCCCGCGACCGCGCCAAGCGTCACCGGACCGAGCCCGAACGCGAGGTCGATGAACGCGCTGAACGTTCCGAGCGCGGCACCGCGCTGGGCGGCCGGGACGCCGGACATGGCCAGCAGCGCCAGGGCCGGCGTGGTGAAGGCGACGCCAAGGGCGAGCACCACCGTCCCGACCATGAGGCCGATCGGATCGGCCCACAAGCCCATGATCAGGAGCCCGGCGGCCGTGATGACCATCGCGCTGCCGGACAGCTGTCGCGCGCCCACTCGATCCGGGAGCTTGGCTCCGACCAGGCGAGCGAGAATCACGACTCCTCCGAACGCCAACAGGTACGGCGATGCCCCTGCCAGGCCCAGGTCACGGACCGCGTACAGCGGGGCCAAGGTGAAGTAACCAGCCATGCCCCACACGCCGGCCATCAGGACCACACCCGGCAGCACCCCTGCGCGATGGAGCAGGCGCCCGCCGGCAGAGTCCTCCGTGGGCTCCGGCCGGGTCTCGGTGAGGAAGAGGCAGATCACGGTGGCCAGCGCCGCCACTGCTGCCGCGGCAATCCAGACAGCCCAGTAGCGGCCCTCGCCGAGAGCGATCTCCGCCAGCACCGGGCCGACCGCGATGCCCAGGTACAGGGTGAGGCTGTCGTAGGTGATAGCCTCCCCCTGCCGCCCCTCCGGGGCCAGATCGGCCACGGCCGCGAAAGCGGCGACGAAGAAGAATGCCTCTGCCACGCCCATCGTCAGCCGCAGACCGATCAGGATGGGCAGCGTGGTCGCCGCCAGGTGCCCGAGGGCCGCAACCGAGAACAGGGCCGCGCCGCCGACCATCAGCGCGCGGCGGCCCCGGCGGTCGGCAAGGCGACCGGCGTACGGCCGCAGAATGAGCGCGGTCAGGCTGAAGGCCCCGAACGCCAGACCCGCCCCCACTTCTCCGCCACCGAGCGGGCCGTCGACATACCGGGACAGGACGGCGAAGGTCATGCCGTCGGCCGTGAAGTACACGAACGAGGCGAGCAGGAGCAGGAGGAAGGGCCGCGTCCACAATCCGGTCGGGGGCGCCGCAGCCATTGGCGGGGATTCTACGGCGGAAAGCCCATGGGTCCTACACTGCGCGACATGCCTGAGCCGTGCGCCTGTCCGCCCGAACGATCACCCACCGAGGTCGAGCGCATCGCGCAACACTTCGACGAGCGGATGCGCGACTGGCAGCCGGTGTGCCCCGCGTCCACCGACCTGCTCTTCGGGTGGCTCCAGCAGGAGGGGCTGGCGGGATCGAGCGTCATGGACGTGGGGTGTGGGACCGGTGAGCTCATCGCTCGGGCCCTGGACGCGGGCGCGACGCGCGCCACCGGCGCGGACCTGTCGTCAGAGGCCATCGCCCAGGCATCGGCTCAGATGCGCGAAGCGGGGTTCGAGGATCGCGTCGACCTGTGGGTCGGCGACGCGGCGATCGAGCCGCTTGAGCCGCACGACGTGGTCGTCCTGGACAAGGTCATTTGCTGCTACCCCGATGCGGACACTCTCATCGCCAGCTCCACCGCGGCGGCGCGGAAGCTGTACGCGTTCGCCGTGCCCGAATCGCGGGGCTTTTGGGGCCTGGTGGCTCGCGCCCGCTGGTTTGTCTTCGACCTGCTCGCGAGGCTGCGGGGCGAGGACCACCCGCGGTTCATCCACGAGCGGACCGATGTGGAGGCCAAGGTCCTGGCAGCCGGCTTCCGACCGCTCCACACCGGGCGCCAGTTCGTGTGGTTCGTGGGGGTCTACGCCCGCCGCTAGGGCCCTAGACCGCGAGGAGTTTCCGCAAGGCCTCTTCGTCGAGGACGGGGACGCCGAGCTGCTCGGCCTTGGCCAGCTTCGATCCGGCCTTCTCCCCGGCCACCAGGTAGTCGGTCTTGGCGCTCACCGATCCCGCCGGATGGCCGCCCGCGGCCCGGATCGCGGCCTCCGCATCCTCGCGCGTGAAGCCTGGCAGCGTCCCGGTCACCACCAGCGTCTTGCCCGCCAGGGGCCCTTCCATGACCGCGGCCACCACCCCGGGCTCGGGTGCCTCGGCCACCACCCCGGCCTCGACCAGTTGGCGCAGGACGTTTGCGGTGTGCTCATCGCGGAAGAAGCGGGCGATGCTCTCCGCCACCACCGCTCCCACCCCGTACACCTCGGTCAGTTCCTCGACCGACATGGCGGTCAGCCGGTCGACGACTCTCCGCGTCCACTCGGCATCGGACCTACCTACCTTGGGAGGCACGTCCTGGGCCAGCCAGCGGGCGAGGTCGATCGCGGTCTGCTCTCCGACGTGGCGGATGCCGAGCCCGTTCAGGATTCGGTACAGCGGGCGTTGTCGGGAGCGCTGGATGGCCGCGAACAAGTTCTCGGCGCTCTTGCGGGCGAATCGGTCCAGGCCTTCGAGCGTCTCGACGCTGAGCCGATACAGGTCTGCCGGCTCTTTGATCAACCCGCGATCGGCCAGCTGCACGATCACCTTGTAGCCGGCCCCTTCGATGTCCATCCCGCCCCGCCCGGCGAAGTGCTCCAGGCCGCCAATCCGTTGTGCGGCACAGAACGGGTTCGGGCACCGGGCCACGACCTCCCCTTCGTCCCGGACCGCCTCGGTCCCGCACACCGGGCAGGTCCGCGGCATGGACCATTCGGTCTCGGAGCCGGTGCGAGCCTCCACCACGGGGCGGACGACCTCGGGGATCACGTCGCCGGCCCGCTGGAGCACGACCAGGTCCCCGACCCGCAGGTCCTTGCGCCGGATCTCGTCGATGTTGTGGAGCGTCGCGTTGCGGACGGTGGTCCCGCCCACCGACACGGGCGTGACGTGGGCGACCGGCGTCATCGCCCCGTGGCGCCCGACGTAGACCTCGATCGCCTCCAGCCGCGTGGTCACCTGCTGGGCCGGGAACTTGTACGCCACCGCCCAGCGTGGCGAGCGCGACACGAAGCCCAGCCGCTCCTGCTCGGCCACGGCGTCCACCTTGACCACCACGCCATCGGTCTCGTACTCGAGCTCGTGCCGCTTGTGCTCCCACTCGGCCACGAACGCCAGCACCTCGTCCACCCCGGCAGCGCTCCGGACGTGGGGGTTGACCGGGAATCCGAGCTCGCGGAGGAGCTCGAGCGTGGCGGATTGGCTGGCCAGGCCCGGCACGCCGACCAGCGAATAGAACCAGACCGATAGCCTGCGGCCGGCTGTCACCCCGGGATCCTTCTGGCGCACCGATCCGGCGGCGGTGTTCCGGGCGTTTGCGTAGCGCGGCTTGCCCTCGACCTCGAGCTTCTGGTTGAGTGCCTTGAACGCGGTGTGCGGCATGAACACCTCGCCCCGTACTTCGAGCGCATCGCCGGGTGGATCGCGCCGCAGGGTCAGCGGGATGGCCCGGATGGTCCGCAGGTTGGGCGTGACATCCTCGCCGGTGTAGCCGTCGCCGCGGGTCGCGCCTCGGACGAACGAGCGGCCCTCGTAGCGGAGGCTCATCGCGAGCCCGTCGATCTTCAGCTCGCAGACGTAGCTCACGGGTGGGTCGTCATCGGTCAGACCCAAGCCGCGACGGACCCGCTTGTCGAATTCGCGCAGCTCATCGGCTCCGAAGGCGTTGCCCAGCGACAGCATGGGCACGCCGTGGCGCACCTCGGCAAATCCGGCCGCCGGAGCGGCCCCTACCCGCTGCGTGGGCGAGTCCGGGGTCCGGAGCTCCGGGTATGCGTTCTCGAGCTCCTCCAGCTCGCGCAGCAGACGATCGTATTCGGCGTCCTCGATCGTGGGCGCGTCGAGGACGTAGTAGCGGTAGTTGGCATCGTCGATGGAGGCGCGCAGCTCGGCGGCGCGTTTGCCTGCGAGTTTGGCTTCGCGTGCCGCTTCGCGCTTGCCGGCTCTCTTGGCGGCCCCCTTGGCGGCCCCCTTGGCGGGCGCCCCGGCCGGGTCAGTCATCCATCGGTTCGGCTTCGGCTCCGGCAGCAAACCAGGCCCGGATGTCGTGGGTGTGCTCGCGGTAGTGGTCGGCCCCGTCGTACAGGATGATCTCCTCCAACGTGTCGCCGTCCGCGTCGCGCTCGGAGAGCCACTCCGGGTCGGCGCTCAGGACCCGCTTCCGGAACGCGTCGAAGGCCAGCTCCTCGCGCGAGAAAACGGTCGGCAGGTCCGTCTCGCCCGCCACCCGCGCCACCACCGCGTTGCGCTCGTCCACGCTGGGGGCATCGACGTCGAATTCGTCCAGCCGGCCCTGCTCGGCATGGTGCACCGCCTCCGCCGCGTGACCCGCCCAGTAGCCCATGTGGGCCACCAGCTCACGGGCAGACCACACTCCGACCAGCCCGGGACTGGTCAGCAGGGCGGGGTCGATGTCGGCCACGGCATCCAGAAACTCCTGGCGGGCCTTGACCATGTCCGCCGCCAGCGCCTTGTTCTTCTCCGGGGCGTCAGCCATGGCCCGATGGTAGCGCCCGGGTGGGCGGCTGGGCTGCGGCCGAAAGCTCTCGGAGGACGGACGAGCCGTGAGGCGGACGGCTGGCCGATAACGGCGAGCCGTGAGGCGTACGGCTGGCCGATAACGGCGAGCCGAAAGCGAGCACCCCACCGTCTCACAGTGGTTCGTGATATCGGGTAGCGCGATAGCACGAATGGCTGTGATACAGCGGGTGTCGCGCTTTGAGAGCCCGGAGGGCCGGCCCTAGCCAGCTAGTAACCGGCGCGACTGCGGCGGAGCCCCTCCTCGTAGATGTCGCGAGGTCGTGGCGCACGGGGCGGACGCGAGTGGCGGATACGCGTAGCAACCCCCGAGTAGGCAGAGAGGAACTCGGCGATGGCGGCATTCACAGAGGTCCCCTCGCGCAGCGCCCGCCATCGGGCATGGAGCACTACGTAGTCGTCCACCCGGACGGTCAGGTTGATGAGTCTGGGCTCGGGCTCGCTCTCAGGCACGGCTGCCGGAGCGTACTCAAGACGCCTTCCGAACGGCTTACAGCCCGGTTATCGGCCGATGCGCTCCAGGCCGGCGTAGGAGCCGACCAGCCGCCGGACGCCGTGGCCGGCGAAGGCGACGGTGACCTCCTCGTCGCCGCTGACCCATTGCGAGGTGACGACGATCCCGTCCCCAAAGCGGCGGTGGCGGACCTTGTCGCCCGCGCGCCAGGCCAGCTCGGCTGGGGTAGCCGCCGCCGCGGGGATCGTTCGCCCGAACGTCCCGCTCCCCAGGTCGAGGTCCGGCAACCGCTCAGGACGGAGCGGCTCCAGCCCCGGCCGAATCCGGCCCCACACCGTCGGCGTGGTGCCCGAACCATCATCCGTGCCACCGTCTCGGACCCAGCCCAGACCGGACGGGCCGCGGCGGCCGCCGCCCACCTCCAGCAGATCCTCGGGCAGATCGGCCAGGAAGCGGGAGGGCTCGACCTCCACCCCGCCACTGCCCCACGCCGAGCGGTGTCGGGCGTGAACCAGGAACAGCCGGTCCTTGGCCCGTGTCATCCCGACGTACGTGAGCCGTCGCTCCTCCTCCAGCTCGCGCTCGTCATCCAGGGCCCGTGCGTAGGGGAGCAGCCCTTCCTCGAGGCCCACCATGAACACGATCGAGAACTCCAGGCCCTTCGCCGCGTGGAGGGTGATCAGGGTCACCCGGTCCGGTCGCTCCTCCAGGGTGTCCTGGTCCGAGACGAGAGCCACCTCCTCCAGGAAGCGGGCCAGGCCCTCGGGCGCCGCCACCTCGTCGAACTCGGCGGCGTGGTTCCGCAGCTCGACCAGGTTCGCCCAGCGCTCCTCTCCCTCCTCGGTCCCGTCCTCCAGCGCGGCGCGCAATCCGCTTCGCTCCAGGCACGCCTCGAGGACCGATGACGCCGGCTCCCCGGCCGCCACGGTCACCAGCCCGCGAATCAGCTCCGCGAAGCCCGCCAGGGCGGCGCGTGACCGGGTGGCCAGGTTCGCGTTCTCCGTGGCCGCCTCCACGGCCGCCCACAAGGTGGCGTCGCGCCCGTCGGCCCACGCCCGCAGCTCGGAGACGGTCTTGTCCCCGATTCCGCGGGCCGGCACGTTGATGACCCGCTCCAGGGCCACCCGGTCGGCCGGGTTGCGCGCCAGGCGCGCGTAGGACAGCGCGTCCTTCACCTCGCGCCGCTCATAGAAGCGGACCCCGCCCACCAGCTGGTAGGGAATGCCGAAGCGCATGAACGCCTCTTCCAGGACCCGGCTCTGGGCGTTGACCCGGTACGCGACCGCGATGTCACCGAAGCGCAGCGGTCCCGACGCCCCATCTGCCTCCTCCCCCGCCGGAGCGTCATCCGCACGCCGGGTCAGCAGGCCGGCCCAGCCGCGTCGGCGGTCGGCGGAGGACGCCAAGCGCTCCACCTGGCGGGCCACGAACTCGGCCTCCTCGTATTCGTTGTAGGCGTCGAAAACGCTCACCGCGGCCCCCGCCCCGCGATCGGTCCACAACCGCTTGTCCTTGCGGCCCGCAAGCCGGGACACGATCGCGTGGGCCGCGTCCAGGATGGTCTGGGTGGATCGGTAGTTCTGCTCCAGCTTGACGACCGTGGCGTCCGGCCAGTCGCGCTCGAAGTCGAGGATGTTGCGCAGGTCGGCGCCGCGCCAGGAGTAGATGCTCTGGTCGTCGTCACCCACGACCGCGAGGTTATGGTGCACGGCGGCCAGCAGCCGGCACAGGCGGTACTGGGCCCGGTTCGTGTCCTGGTATTCGTCGACCAGCAGGTAGGTCCAGCGCCGCTGGTAGCGGGCCAGGACGTCGGGGTGCTGCTCGAACAGGAGCACGACCCGGAGCAGGAGGTCGTCGAAGTCCACCGCGTCCGACTCGGCCAGCTGGCGCTGGTAGACCTCGTACACCCGGGCGCCGGTCTCCTCCCAGAAGCCGGTGGCCTGCCGCGCGGCGGTGGCCGGGTCCGCCAGCTCATCCTTGCGTTGACCGATGAACACGAGCAGGGCCGCGGGGGCGAACCGCTTGTCGTCGAGGTCCAGCCGGCGCAGGGACTCCTTGATGACCGCCAGCTGGTCGGCCCGGTCGTAGATCGTGAAGTTCCGGGTCAGGCCGATGCGCTCGCCCTCGCGCCGCAGGATGCGAGCGCAGATGGCATGGAAGGTGCCGATGGTCGCCTCCCGGGTGGCCTGGGCCCCGATGAGCCCGGCAATCCGATCCCGCATCTCACCGGCCGCCTTGTTGGTGAAGGTGACGGCCACGATCTGGTAGGGGGGCACGCCGCTGGCCACCAGGTGCGCGACCCGATGGGCGAGGACCCGGGTCTTGCCGCTCCCCGCCCCGGCCAGGATCAGGAGCGGCCCATCAACGTGCCGAACTGCGTCCTGCTGGGGAGGATTCAGGGCCGCCAGGATCTCATTCGGGTCGAGCTGGGGGCGTGCCGTGGGGGCTTTGGGGGGGGACATCGGTCCCCTGATTCTATCGGTGTCTCAGTTCAGCTCGGCGCAGGCGGTGTAGGTGCCGTAGTCGTCGGTCGAGGCGTGCAAGTTCAGGGCCAGCTCGCCGGCGAACAGATCCTCCAGCGCGGCCGGAACCACCGTCTCGGACACGCCATCCACCACGTCCGTGAGCGGGTACCGCGGTTGCGGTACCAGGTTCACACAGGTGCCCGGGTGGATGTGGGCCGGCATGTCCGGGTGTCCCGCTGGGTCGACGTCAACCTCAACGCGGGTCGTTCCATCCCCCACATCGGTGAGGACGGCGCTGCCGGTCACCCCGGAATCGCTGAGGGTCGCAAGCTCGACGGTGCGGCTGGGCTGCTGCCCGGCACACGCGGACAGAGCCAGGGCCAGCCCGATGAAGGTGAGGGTGACGGCGGATCGCCGTGCCCGGCGCATCACCAGTGGAGATTACCGGATTGACCGGCCGCAGAGTGCGGATGGGCGGTCAGCCCGGCCGCGCCAAGGCCCGCGCGCGGCACTTCGACCTGCCGGCGACGCATGGCGGTCACGAAGGCCATCGCGAGCTCCGGATCCAGCTGGCTGCCCGCGGCCTGAGCGACCCGCGCCAGCGCCTCGTCGGAGGACAGCGCCTTGCGGTAGGGGCGGGTCGTGGTCATGGCCGAATAGGCATCGGCGACGGCCAGAATCCGGGCCAATCGCGGAATCTCGTGACCCTGCAGACCGTCCAGGTAGCCGGTGCCGTCCCAGCGCTCGTGGTGGTGGCGGACGCCGGCGCGGACCTCGGCCAGCTGCGGGACGGCGCCCACGATCGCATCGCCGAGCGCCACGTGCTGCTTGACGATGTCGTACTCCTCCCCGGTGAGCGGAGCCGGCTTGCGGAGAATTCCATCCGGGATGCCGATCTTACCGATGTCGTGGAGCAGGCCGGCGAGGCGAAGCAGCCGGCGCTCCTCGTCGGACAGGTCAAGCACATCGGCCAGGAAGAGGGCGTAGCCGGTGACATCCTCCGAATGGGCCCGCGTGTAGTGGTCCTTGGTGTCCACGGTGACCAGCAGCCCCTCGAACACGCCGAACACCGTGTTCTGGGCCGCCAGGGAGCCGATCGTGGCCTGGTCAGCCACCTTGGTCACCTGGCCTCCGGACGTCTTGGCCTCAAGCAATGCCGCCTCGGCCACCGACAGCAGCTCCAGGGCCCGGTGCCCGTCGCGCGGCACACGGGCCACCCCGGCCGAGACGCTGAGCGGGAGGCGCTCTGAGCCTGCGAAGTGGAGGTCGACCTCGGCCAGGGCCGCCGTCAGCGCGGCCAGGGTGCGCATCAGCGAATCCTGGTCATCGGCGAAGCAGGCGAGGAGGAACTCGTCGGGGCCGAAGCGGCCGTAGAGTTGACCCGGCTGTGCCACGGCGGTGAGGACGGCCGCGACCCGACGCAGCGCCTCGTCGCCGGCCCGGTGGCCGTGGCCGGCGTTCAGCAGGCGGAAGTTGTCGATGTCGAGCAGGGCGACGGCGCCGGACGGGTTGCTGCGGGTCAGGTATCGGTCCAGCTCCTCGAGCAGGAAGCCATGGTTCGCAAGACCGGTGAGGGCATCGCGAACCGACCGTTCGCGGAGGAGCCGGTTCTGGCGGGCGAGGAGGCGTGAGGCCCCCGCGAACGCGAGCCACAGGATGGCGAACAGGACCCCGGCTGCGGCGAGGGCCAGTAGCAGCACGTCGCCGCGGGTCTGGAGGACGACGGCCTCGATGCGGCGGGCGTCCTGGTAGACCTCGTACACGCCGATGGGCGGGCCATCAACCGTTCCGCGGATGGGCACGTAGAGCTCGAGGAAGGGAACCGGCAGTACCGCGGCACCCGCGACCGCTCCGGCCTCGTCCTCCGCTTCGGACCCATATTCAGACACCGAATTTCCGGCGAAGGCCGCGGCCAGGTGGTCGCCGATCGAGAAGCGCAGGCCGCGCAGCGCAGGGTCGGATGAGTACACGGCTCGGCCATCGCTGGACCACACGATGATCCGGCTCATGTCACCGCCCTGGACGAGTCGGACAAGCTGCTCGTCGAGCTCTGGGTCGCTGGCCACGCCCATGTCCAGCGCGTGGGGGTCCACGACCGGGTCGAGGTTGGCGCGAACGACCGATTCCGCGTGCTCCAGGGCCGCCAGGATCGCGAGCTCACGGAGCCGATCCGCGAACAGGTTGGCGGTCATGACGGCGGTCGCGACGACGATCGCCACGCCGCCGAGGGTGACCCAGACGCGGAGGCTGGGACGCCAGATCGAGACGGCGGCCCGCAGGCGGTGAGCGTATGGCAGATCCGCCGCGTCGGGCGGCGTGCTCTCCCCGACTGGCGCGACGGCGCCGGTCTCCTCTCGGATGGCCATCGAACCAACCCTAACCAGACCTATCCATGACCTCCATAGGCCCTTGGTACCGATGAAAAAGGGGCGTCCCTGAGCACGCCACTGCGACACCGGAGGTGTCACGACCACCATCCAAAGTGCGGGCATGAGCAAAACCGCTGCCACTAGCAAGACCGCTGCCGCTCGACCTGCCGGCGACCCCGTCCTGAGCGTGCTCGGCGATCGGGTCACCATCCACCGTCTCGAGCTGACCGATCCGGGCCTCGCCAGCTTCGTCACGAGCGTCCCGGAAGCGGAGCGCCCGGCCCTGGCCGCCAATGCGGTTCGGATCGGGCTGCAGGCGCTGGCCAACGCCGGCAACGGCGCCAACGTGGACGTCGTGCGTGCGGAGTTCGACCGCATGATCGAGCACATGACCGCCACCCACGCCCGCGCTGCCGAGGCACTCGAGGCGTCACTGCGCGCAAACTTCGCCGACGGCGAAGGCCGGCGGCCACGCACGCTGGAGTCATTCCTGGGCGATTCGGGGCGCCTGCAACGGCTGAC
>DATKBC010000008.1:0-2820 GCA_035514415.1 Pleomorphomonadaceae bacterium
ATCTACGACGATGCCCACATCCGCTCCGCCCTGGGCCGCTTCAACCAGGTCGCCTTCGAATCGGATGCGGCGCGCGATCAGGCCCGCACCAGGCTCCTCCGCGCCGCGAAGCGTTTCGGGGTGGTCCCGGTTGGCTTCATCGAGGCCCAGCTGCGGACCGAGCGCCGCCGAGGCCACGCGGATGCCCAGGCCCAACGGGTCAAGAAGCTGCCCACCGGGGCGGTCACCTTCCTGATGACCGACATCGAGGGCTCGACCTCCATCCTCTCCGAGCTGGGCGTCGACTACGGATCGCTCATGGCCGACGTTCGACGCGTCCTCCGCGAGAAGGTGCGGCGGGCCGGCGGGCACGAGGTGGAGGTCCACGCCGATGACTTCCTGGCCGCGTTCGCCAAGGCCCCTGCCGCGCTCGAGGCCGCACTCGCCGTCCAGCGCCGGATGCGTGACAAGGCGTGGCCGAGCAAGCGGCCGGTCCGGATCCGGATCGGTATCCACCGTGGGCACCCCACGCTCACCCAGACTGGCTACATCGGCCTTTCGGTTCATGCCGTGGCGCGGGTGTGCCAGGCCGCTCACGGCGGGCAGATCCTCGTCTCCCGGTCGGCCCACGACGCCATGACCGACGAGTTCCCGGACGATGTCACCTTCCGCAGCCTTGGTCGGCGCCGGCTGCGCGGCTTCCCGCGCCCGGACGTCATCTACCAGGTGCAGGTCCCCGACCTGCCGAAGAAATTCCCCCGTTTGCGGACCTCGATCTAGCTCCGACCCGCACAGATTCCGTCTCCGAGTACAGTCCGCGGATGAACGGCGTCCCGGGCGGCAGCGACCCCGCCCGAGCGGTGGAGCGGACCTACCTGGTCCTCACCCTCCTGACCACCCTGGCCTCGTCGTTCATCTGGGGCATCAACACCATCTTCCTGCTCGACGCGGGCCTGAGCAATGTCGAGGCCTTTGCTGCCAACGCCTTCTTCACGGTCGGCATGGTGATCTTCGAAATCCCCACCGGTGTGGTCGCCGACACCCGCGGCCGCCGCTTCTCGTTCGTCCTGGGCACGGTGACGCTGCTTTTCGCCACGCTCCTGTACCTCGCCATGTGGCAGGTCCATGCACCGATGTGGGGGTGGGCCATCGCGTCGGTCCTGCTGGGGCTCGGCTTCACGTTCTTCTCCGGCGCGACCGAGGCTTGGCTGGTGGATGCCCTGCACGCGACCGGCTTCCATGGCCACCTGGATCACGTCTTCGGGCGGGCGCAGACGGTTGGCGGCGCGGCCATGCTGGTCGGGACCGTCGCCGGGGGCGTCATTGCCCAGATGACCAACCTGGGCGTGCCGTACCTCGTCCGGGCCGCGATGCTGGGGCTGACCATGGTGGTGGCGCTGCGCTTCATGCGCGACATCGGGTTCACGCCCCAGCGGGACGTCAGCACGGCCAAGGCCGTCCGCACGGTCCTGCGAGGTTCCATCCACGGCGGCTTCCGGAACCCGCCCGTGCGCTGGCTGATGCTGGCCATCCCGTTCACCGCCGGCACCGGGATCTATGTCTTCTATGCCGCCCAGCCCTATCTGCTGGAGCTGTACGGCGATCCGACCGCCTACAGCATTGCCGGACTGGCGGCCGCGATTTTCGCCGGCGTGCAGATCGCGGCCGGGCTGATGGTTCCGTGGGTCCGGCGCCTCTTCCGGCGGCGGACCGATGCGCTCATCGGCGGCGGCGTGGTGGGCATCGTGATCCTCGCGGTGCTGGGCCTGAGCCCTGGATTCGTCGTCGCGCTGGTGCTCCTGACGGTCTGGTCGTTCGTGATCGCCCTCACCCGGCCCCTGCGTTCCGCCTATCTGAACGGGGTCATCCCGTCCGAGCAGCGGGCCACCGTCCTCTCGTTCGACTCGCTGATGGGCTCGGCAGGCGGTGTCGTCGCTCAGCCATTCCTGGGTCGGGTGGCCGACGTCAGCGGGTACGCGACGTCCTACCTCGTTTCGGCCGGCATCCAGGTCCTGGCCCTGCCGTTCGTGCTGCTGGCTCGCCGCGAGAAGGCGGCATCGGACCCCATGGAAGGCGATGAGGAGTGACCTAGCGGCGGCCCTCTAGTAGGCCTATATACTCGATACCTCAGGCTAACCCGTACGTCGCGAGGCACCGAGAGATGTCTGCCACTTCCGCTCCGCGAACCCATCGGGCTCGAGCCGCAGCCCTGACCACCAGCATCGTGGCCCTGACCCTGGTCACCGGCGCCATCCACCTCAGCCTGGGCGGGCTGATGTTCACCCTCAATGGGCTGGGCTACTTCGCCCTGGCTGCGGCGTTCGTCGTGGGAGCCGCGATCTCCCACCCCCTGGTCGTGCGCTTCAGCTGGCTGCCCCGGGTGGCCCTCATCGGCTACGCCTTGGCCTCAATCGGAGCCTGGATGCTGATAGGCGGCCGCTACGATCTGGTCTACGTCACCAAGGGCGTCGAAGTCGCGCTCATCGTCCTGGTGATCCTGGACATCTACCGCGTCTACGGCGGCCCGGTTGGTCTCGTCCGCCACGCCCTCGCCTCCGTGCGCTGGATGGTGGCTTCAGTCCGCAGCTAACGGTCCCGATATCTCGGGACCTCGATACCAGAGATGGTTAGCGTCTCACTCTGAATCGGTCACCCGAGGAAGATGAGCTTCATTCCGGCGATGGCCAGGACCAGGCTGAGCGCCCTTCGGAGCAGGAGTGTGCGCCCGCCCCCCCGACGGCTCGCTATTTCGAAGCCGATGAAAGCGCCGATGACGACGGCAGCGGCCCACAACGGCAGCGACGGCGGAACCGATGCGAGGCGGGCCACATTGCCTGCCAG
>DATKBC010000009.1:0-42016 GCA_035514415.1 Pleomorphomonadaceae bacterium
AACAAAGATTGAGAGGCGCATGGCGCGTGACATGCGACATTTGTACACCAGATTGTTGGGACTGGCTATGGGAATGGTGTCCCTCCGCAACGCCTATGTGGTGCAGCCGCGTTAGTACTGTCGGGCCGTGGCCCATGGGAAGCGCAGCGGGTAGCGTCAGGGGGTGACCTTCTGGAACTGGCGCCGCGGTGGTGGCTCGGCGACCTCGGGCAGCGCCGCCATGGACAGTGGAACCGATCTGGCGCCCATCGAGCTGTACACCGCCGACACCCGCATGGTGGGCTGGATCGCGTCGAAGGGGCAGCGCGTCACCGACCTCCTGCTGGCCAGCGAGGAGCTGCGCCTATGGCAGCCGCGCGCGGGCGGGGAGGACATGACCGTTCGTCCAGTCCTGGACAAGAACGGGGAGTGGCGGACCGTGGCGACCGCCGACGTCGTCCTCATCATGCCGCCGGAGTGGCGGACCAACCGCCAGCTGCGCCTGCATCGGCGCATCCAGCGTGTCGCGGCCGACGCCGGGCCCTTCACGGTGACCGGTAACCTGCACCTCTCGCCCGGAACGACATTCCCGGACGCGTTCCAGCTGCCTGACTTCGTCCCGCTCACGGAGGCCCACCTCCTCCACCATGGTGACCCGGCATTCGAGCACGTCGTCTCGGTGGTCATCGTCAACACGACCCACGTCAGCCGGCTCGTCCCCCTCGTCAGCCTGGCCTGACCCATAGCGCCGACCGCCAGGCGGCCGGCGGGGGGAGATCGCGGGCCATAATCGGCCGGTCATGGCCGTCCTCCGCTCCGCGGTCGATCCCTCAGCCCCCAGCTTCGCCGCCAACGCGGACGCCATGCGGGCCCTGGTCGCCGAGCTGCGTGATCGGACAGCCCGGGTCACGGTCAACGGAGCCGGCGGCGACGAACGCGCCATCGCCCGCCATCGGGAGCGGGGCAAGCTCCTGGTCCGCGAGCGGGTGGACCGGCTCATCGATCCGGGGAGCGCGTTCCTGGAGCTGTCCACCCTCGCCGCCACCGGGCTGTACGACGCTGAGGCGCCGGGCGCGGGGATGGTGACGGGCATCGGTCGGGTCGAAGGCGTCGAGTGCGTGATCGTGGCCAACGACGCCACGGTCAAGGGCGGCACGTACTATCCGATGACCGTCAAGCAGCACCTGCGCGCGCAGGAGATTGCGCTCGACAACCGTCTGCCGTGCCTGTACCTGGTCGACTCGGGCGGGGCGTTCCTTCCCCTCCAGGACGAGGTCTTCCCCGACCGCGACCACTTCGGCCGGATCTTCTACCACCAGGCGCAGCTGTCGGCCCGCGGCGTGCCGCAGATCGCGATCGTGATGGGGCAGTCGACCGCCGGCGGCGCCTACGTGCCGGCGATGAGCGACGAGACGGTGATCGTGCGCGGCACGGGGGCCATCTTCATCGGCGGCCCGCCACTGGTACAGGCGGCCACCGGGGAGCAGGTCAGCGCCGAGGAGCTGGGCGGGGCGGAGGTCCACACCGCCATCAGCGGCGTGGCCGACCACTACGCCCTGTCGGACGAGCACGCGCTGGCCATTGCCCGCTCCATCGTCCGCAACCTGGCCTGGCGCAAGCCGGACCCGCCCTGGGAGGTGGCCGCCGCGCGGCCACCATCGGTCAATGCCGATGACCTGTATGGCGTCGTCCCGGCCGACCCGCGGCTGGCCTACGACGTGCGCGAGGTCATCGCCCGACTGGTCGACGAGTCGGAGTTCCACGAGTTCAAGGAACGATACGGAGAGACCCTGGTCTGCGGATTCGCGCGGCTGGAGGGCTACCCGGTCGGGATCCTGGCCAACAACGGCGTCCTGTTCAGCGCCTCGGCGCTCAAGGGCGCGCACTTCATCGAGCTTGCATCCCAGCGCCGGATCCCGCTCGTCTTCCTCCAGAACATCACTGGCTTCATGGTCGGCCGCGAGTACGAGGCGGGCGGGATCGCGAAGGACGGGGCCAAGCTGGTGACCGCGGTGTCGACCACGGCAGTGCCGAAGTTCACGGTCATCATCGGCGGCTCGTTCGGAGCCGGCAATTACGGGATGGCGGGCCGGGCCTATGGGCCCCGGCAGCTGTGGATGTGGCCCAATGCCCGGATCAGCGTCATGGGCGGCGCACAGGCGGCCCGGGTCCTGTCCACCGTGCGCGGCGGGCTTCAGACCGATGCCGAACGCGACGCGTTCGAGGCGCCGATCCTGGACGAGTACGAGCGCCAGGGCTCACCGTATTACTCGACCGCGCGGCTATGGGACGACGGGGTGATCGATCCCATGGCCACGCGGCGGGTGCTGGCCATGGGCATCAACGCCGCGTTGAACGCCTCAATCGGGGAGACGCGCTTCGGCGTGTTCCGGATGTAGAGCCGGCTCCGAACCGATTTCGCCAGTCACGCTGAGAACCGGGACGGCTAGACTTCGGTCCGGCTACGCCCTAAGCCACACGGAGGGACAACACGATGATCAGCCTGGGTGTCTTCCTCGTCATCCTCGGAGTCGGCTCGCTGGCGCTGCCCAGCCTGGGTTTCCAGTTCAGCGTGATGGAATTGGTGGATCCCTATCAGCCGTGGGCCGGCATCATCGTCGCCGCGGTTGGATTGATCACGGTCCTCTTCGGTGCGCAGCGGCGTGGACGCGCGGCGGCACCGGTGGCCTCGGCGACGGCTCAGGCAGCTCCGCCGCCGCAGGCATCGGCGACTGACGCCCCGCCGGCAGCCCCGGCTGGCGAGAGAGACAGACCGACGGAGCCGCGCGAGCGTTCGGAGGACTAACCCCGACCCACCGCCCACCTACGCTAGGCTGGTGGGGATGACCGAGCATCCGGCAGAGGAGCGGCCACAGCCCGGCTCCCACGCCCGCGGCGTCCCCAGCGGGACGCTGGAAGAGAGTTCGGCCGCCCTGTACGAAGCGGCCATTGCGGCCCGGGACGCGGAGGGCGGTGACGATCCGGCCCCGCTCAATGCGTTCTACCGCGCGATCGGAGCCGCCACGCTGCTCCTCCCCGTGCCACCCGGCGCCGAGAACGAGGCCCGCGAGGCGGTGGAGCAGGTGGTCGACGACGAGGAAGAGGTGGAGGTCGGCGTCCTCCTGGCTCGCGCCCCGGACGGCTCGTCGGTGAGCGTGGCATTCGGCTCCCACGCGGCGATGGCCGCCTGGTCGCCGCTGGGTTCGAGCTCCCTGGCGCTGCCGGCGCGGATCGCCCTTTCCAACCTGGCTGCAGCCGGGCTGCCGGTGATTCTCGATCCTGCGGGGCCGATTCCCTACCGCTTCGAACCGGAGGAGATCGCCGATCTGGCCGCCGGCCGCCTGCCCGGCAGCGACGAACCGCTCGCCTCGGCCGACGGCGGACATTCGATCCGGGTGCGCCTACCGGGGACCGAGGCGCGCGAGGCCGAACGTCGGCTGGCGGCGGACCTGGCCGGCTGGCCGGGCATCCGTGAGGCCTACCTGATCGAGACCGACACCGGGGCCGGGTGGGGCCTGCTAGTGGGCCTGGTGGGTGGCGGCGGCCCATTGCCTCCGCTCCCGGATGAGGTAGAGGCCCGCTGGCTGGCCGAACCCCTGCTCGGCAGCGTCCGGGCAGTGGCGGACCCGTTCCATCGCGGCCACGGATGAGTGGGCCGCTGCGCGTCGAGCGCTCCGGTTCGATAGCGCGCGTCGTGTTGGCCCGGCCGGAGGTCCGGAATGCCTTCAATGCCGACCTCATCGCGGCGCTGACCGATGCCTTCGCGTCATTGGCCGCCGAGCCCCTGGAGAACCTGCGGGCCGTCGTGCTGGCCGGAGACGGTTCAGTGTTCTGTGCCGGTGCCGACGTCGCGTGGCTGCGCGCCGCGGCCGACATGGACGTCGCCGCCAACGAGGCCGACGCGGGCCGGCTGGCCACCATGCTCGAGACGATCGACACCTCCCCGGTCCCAGTCATTACCCGCGTTCAGGGCGCGGCATTGGGCGGCGGCATGGGCCTGTGCGCGGTGTCCGACATCGTGGTCTCGACCGCGGACGCGACCTTCGGATTCACCGAGACCCGGCTGGGGATCCTGCCGGCAGTCATCGGCCCCTACGCGGTCGCCAAGATCGGCGAGAGCCAGGCGCGTGCGCTGTTCCTGCCGGGGAGCCGATTCGGCGCCGAGCGAGCGCGGGAGATCGGCCTGGTGCACGAGGTGGTGGCCGATGAAGCCGCCCTCGACCGGCGGCTGGGGGAGCTGGTGGACGAGATCCTGGCCGCCGGACCGACCGCGGTTCGCGAGGCGAAGGCACTCCTGCGGCGGCTCCGCGGCCAGCCGACGGCTCAGGCCCGGGCCCTGACCGTGGCCGCCATCGCGCGGCAGCGCACCAGCCCGGAGGGCCAGGAGGGCTTGTCCGCGTTCCTCGACAAGCGCGACCCGTCATGGAGGACGCGGCCCGGCTGATGCGGCCTCGGCTGATGCAGCCCGACTGAGGCGGCCCGACCGACGCGACGGGCGCCTGCGACAATCGCGACGTGCGCGACGAGCTGACGCCCCGCGAGGTCGCCCAGGAGCTCGGAGTCACGGTCCGCACCGTCCAACGCTGGATCGCCGGCGGGCGGCTTCCCGGGACCCGGGTCGGCGGCCGAATGCGGATCCCTCGCAGCGCTCTGGAAGCGGTCACCGGCACGACGACTGGCCGCCCGCATCACATCGGCGCCGTCCTGATCGCCAACCGGGGCGAGATCGCGGAGCGGATCGCGCGGACGGTCCACCGGCTCGGGATGCGCGTGGTCCGCGTTCACGAGCTCGACGAGCCGCCGCCGGAGGGCGGCGACCTTGCGCTGCCCATCAGCTCCTACCTCGACGCCGACGCGCTGCTCGACGCCGCCCATCGGGCAGGCGCGGATGCGATCCATCCCGGGTACGGCTTCCTGGCCGAGAACCCCGACTTCGCCGCGGCCGTCGCCGCAACCGGCCTGATCTGGATCGGTCCCCCGCCGGATGCCATCCGAGCCTTGGGCGACAAGGCCGCGGCGCGCCGGCTCGCCGTCAACCACGGCGTGGCGGTGGTGCCCGGCTACGACGGCGCGGCGCAGGACGATGGCGCCCTGGCCGAGGCGGCGCTGGACGTCGGCTTCCCGCTCCTCATCAAGCCCGCCGCAGGCGGGGGCGGCAAGGGGATGCGCGCCGCCCGTACGGCGGAGCAGCTGGCCGAGCAGCTGGCGGCCAGCCGGCGCGAGGCGAAAGCGGCCTTCGGGGACGATCGGCTCATCCTCGAGCGTCTGCTGGAGGGTCCACGGCACGTGGAGGTCCAGGTCCTGTTCGACGCCCATGGCAGCGGCGTCCACCTGGGAGAGCGCGACTGCAGCGCCCAGCGGCGCCAGCAAAAGATCGTGGAGGAAACGCCCGCGCCATCGGTGAGGCGGGAGCTGCGTGAGGCCCTGGGGGCAGCGGCCGTGACGGTGGCTGGCGCAGCAGGCTATGTCGGAGCGGGCACGGTCGAGTTCCTGCTGACCGATGACGGCGGCTTTTACTTCCTGGAGATGAATGCCCGACTCCAGGTCGAGCACCCGGTCACCGAGGCGGTAACGGGGCGCGACCTGGTCGAGGACCAGCTGCGGATCGCGGCCGGCCAGCGGCTGGGATTCGAACAGTCCGCGGTCCGCCCGCGGGGGCACGCGATCGAGGCCCGCCTGTATGCCGAGGACCCCGAGCACGGATTCCTGCCCGCCAGCGGCCGGGTAGTCGCGCTGCACTGGCCGGCGGGGGAGGGCATCCGGGTTGACGCGGGGATTCGCGAGGGCGACCTGGTCACGGACCGATACGACCCGCTGCTGGCCAAGATCATCGTCCATGCCCCCACTCGAGCGGCGGCCGTCCGGCGGCTCCGCGACGCCCTGGCCGAGACGCGCCTGCTGGGTGTCCGAACCAATCTGCGCTTCCTGCGCTGGCTCGCCGACCAGCCAGCCTTCACGGCCGGGGAGATGCGAACCGACACCCTCACCAAGCTCGCCCTGCCCGGGCCGGTCGCGCCGCCGGAGACCGCGTGGCAGACCGCGGCCGCGATCCTCGTGACGGCAGACGCCGGCCCATGGGGCGGGGCGTGGCGGATCAACGCCCCGGCCGCTGTGCGCCTTGTCCACGGCGATGAGACACGCACCGTGGAGCCGGCGGATCCTCAGGCAGGCGGGCCGGCCATGGCCCGGCATGGCGCGGTCGCCTACGTCGAGGTCGAGGGCCAGTCGCTCGAATTCGGCCTGGCCCGCCCGCCGGCGATCGAGGAGGCTGTCCGCCATGCGCATGGCGAGGGGACGGCCGTGCTCAACTCGCCGATGCCGGGACGCGTGCTCGCCGTCCGGCAGCGGACCGGAGCCCGCGTAGCGGCGCACGAAACGGTGATCGTGATCGAGGCCATGAAGATGGAACATGCGGTCAGCTCACCGCTGGCCGGGACGGTGACGGCGGTCCACGTCCACGAAGGGGACCAGGTCCAGCGCGGCGACCTGCTGGCTGAAGTGTCGGCGTAGGATGCCCCGGCCATGACCCACGTCGACGTGCGGATCTACGAGGTGGGACCGCGGGACGGGCTCCAGAACGAGGCGCAGCCGATCCCGATCGACACCAAGCTCCGCTTCATCGACTTGCTTGCCGAGGCCGGTCTGCGCGAGATCGAGGCCACCTCGTTCGTGGCACCCGACGCCATCCCGCAGCTGGCCGACGCCGACGATCTGCTGCCCCGCCTGCAACGACGGCCAGGAGTCCGCTACCCGGTCCTGGTGCCCAACGCCCGTGGCCTGGAACGCGCCATCGCGGCCGGGGCCGACGCGGTGTGCGTGTTCACGGCGGCTTCCGAATCGTTCACCCGCCAAAACATCGGGATGTCCATTGCCGAGTCGCTCGACGCGTTCCGGCCCGTGATCGACCACGCGCGCCGAGCGGGCTGGTGGACGCGCGGCTATCTGTCCACCGCCTTCGGCTGCCCATACGAGGGACCCATCCCCGAGAGCGCGGTGGTGGACGTCGCGCAGCGCCTGCTCGAGCTGGGTGTGGACGAGCTGAGCATCGGAGACACGATCGGGGTGGCCGGGCCGGCAGACGTGCGACGCGTGACCGGCGCCCTGGCAGGCGCCGGCATCGGTCCTGACCGGGTGGCGATGCACTTCCAAGACACCCGTGGCACCGCGGTCGCCAACGTGGCGACCGCGATCGGACTGGGCATCCGCTGCTTCGATGCCAGCACGGGCGGCACCGGGGGCTGCCCCTACGCACCGGGCGCCGCGGGCAACCTGGCGACCGAGGACCTCGTCTACCTGCTCGAACGCGAAGGCCTGCGTCATGGCGTGGACCTGGATGGCGTCCTGTCCGCGGCCCGCTTCATCAGCCAGGCGCTCGGCCGGCCGCTGGCCTCCAAGGTGGGCCAGGCCGGGGGTTGGCCGGCGTAGGATGCGGCCGATGCCCGAGGCCTCCGCAGATCGGCGCCAAGTGATCCTGGACGTGGACACCGGGGTCGACGACATGGTGGCGCTGCTCATCGCGGCCACCGCCCCCGAGCTGGCACTGCGTGGCGTGACCTGCGTGGCCGGCAACGTCGAGCTCCAGCACGTTGCCCGCAACACCGGCACCCTGCTCCAGCTGGTGGGCCGCGGCGACGTGCCGGTTTCGATCGGGGCGGCGCGTCCCCTGACCCGGCGCTTGCGCACCGCTCCCGAGACCCACGGGCCGACCGGAACCGGATATGCCGAGCTGCGGGGCGAGCAGCGGGCGCTGGAGACGACTGACTTCACGGCCGTGCCGGCCGCCCGCTACCTCGAGGCGCATCTGAAGCGCCACCCGGGCCAGATGACGATCGTGGCCACCGGTCCGTTGACCAACATCGCGTCGGCCGCCCAGAACGGGGTCGACCTGGCAGGCGGGGCACGGGAGGTGGTCTGGATGGGAGGCGCCCTGCGGGTTCGGGGCAACACGACCGAGACCGGCGAGTGGAACGCGTGCGTGGATCCGGAGGCGGCCGAGATCTGCTTGTCCAGCGGGTCGCTGGACCGCATCTTCCCGCTGGACGCCACCCAGCAGGCGATCTTCACCCTCGACGACCTCGATCGGCTGCCGGAGAGCGACCTGGCCGGCGTCGTGCGCGACGCGATCCGCTTCTATGTCGGCTACCACCGGGTGGCCGACGGCATCGACGGGTGCTACCTGCACGACGCGGTCACCCTGGTCGGAGCCCTGCTGCGGCCGGACCTGGTGACCGACACGCGCGACCGCCGACTCGTGTGCGACACCTCGGCCGAGCTGTCGACCGCAGGTACGATCCGTCCCGCCGACGACGACCCGCGGCCGATGCTGAACGTGGCCATGGGCATCGATGCCCCGGCCATGCGCGAGGAGATCCTGGAACGCCTGGCGCAGGCGGTTGCCTGACGCTGAAGCTCAATCACCGAGGAGGAGGAGACCGATGACCAGCATGGATAGCCAAGCGCGGGCAGGTGGGTCGGGTGGGCTTCGCGTGGCCGCCGGGGTGGCGGCGTTCGTGATTGCCACCCTGGCCGGGATCGTGGCCTTCGGCCAGTTCGGCGACCCAACAGTGGACCCGAATACGTTTGCCCGCCCAACAGCCGCGAACTCGTTCGCGCTCATCCTGGCCGTGGCCCTGCTCGTTGGCGCGGCGGTGACCTTCGCGCTGGAGAAGATCCAGACCGGCCGCCTGGAGTCATTGTCCCGCCAGTTCACGCTGCGGGTGATCGTGCTCATGCCGTTCGCGATCGCGATCAACATCGCGCTCGGCCAGACGGTCGCGGCGGCGCTGAAGATCCCGATCTATCTCGACTCCATCGGCACAATCCTGGTCGGGGTCCTTGCGGGGCCGGTGGCGGGAGCAGCGACCGGGTTCTTGGCCAACATCCTGTGGTCGTACGTCATCCCGCCGCCGTTCCAGTACCCGCCCGCGGCCGCGTTCGCGGTTGTCGCGGCGGTAATCGGCATTGCGGCCGGCCTGGCCGGACGTTGGGGGCTCATGCGGCCCCGGACCAACCGCTCCACCGGCCAGCTGGTGATCGCCGGATTGCTGGTGGGCGCCATCATCATCGGCCTGGCATGGCTGGCCTCGGTCGGCTACACGCTCATCTTTCAGCAGGACATCAACCTCCTGCCGGAAACCGACAACCAGCTGTTCCTGGTCCTGGGCTACGTGGCGATCCTGCTGGTCGTGGTCGCCGTCCTGGGGGTCTTCGCGCTGCTCTTCGGGCGGCGTGACCTGACCGCCGCCTATGCGGTGGTGTTCGGTGTCGCGACCGGGATCGTGGCCGCCCTCATCAGCGCGCCCATCGCGGCGGGTGTGTTCGGCGGGGTGACCGGCGCGGGCACCGACTTCCTGGTGGCCGCCTTCCGCCAGGCGGGGGTGGACATCTACGCCGCGACCACCGGGCAGGGGCTCATCAGCGACCCGATCGACAAGGCCACGACCTTCGTCATCGTGTACCTGATCGTGGTGGCCATGGCCGTCCGCCTCAAGGCCCGCTTCCCGCAGGGCGAGCAGCTGATCGAGGAAAGCGCGCCACCCGCGGGTAGCAGGGAGGCGCCGGGCTGAGCGTCGCCGCCGAGCCGGCGGCGCCGGCGTACCTGGTCCCTCCCGCGCCGACGGCCTGGCATCGGCTCAACCCGCTGACCCGGCTGGTGGCGGCCACCGTCACCGCCGTCAGTGCCACCCTGCTGGGCGGCGTTCTGGGTCCGGTGGCGCTCACCCTGGTCGCGGTCGTGCTGCCCGCTGCCGTGGCCGGGATCCTGCCGCGGCTGCTGCGCGTGGGGCTGGTCGTGGCGCTGCCGCTGGCGATCAGCGTCCTGGTGGTCAACCTGTTCTTCTTCCCGTCGGGTGCCAGCGTCCTGTTCCGGATCGGCCCGGTCACAGCGACCGCCGAGGGCCTGGCCTACGCGATCGAGACCCTAGTCCGCCTGGTCGCCATCACCGGGGCCCTGGTCCTGTTCTACCTCACCACCCCCATCGGATCGCTGGTCGTTGACCTCGAGCGACGGGGCGTGAGCGCCCGAGTCGCATTCGTCATAAGCGCGTCGGTGCGGACCGTGCCGGCCGTCATCGAGCGCGCCGGGCAGATCGCGGAGGCGCAGCGGGCGCGCGGCCTCGACACCCAGGGCAGCCTGTGGCGGCGCGTCCGGGGCCTCGTCCCGCTGGTCGGGCCCGTGCTGCTGGGCTCGATCGGAGAGGTCGAGGAACGGGCCATGGCCCTCGAGGCGCGTGGCTTCTCACGCCCCGGAAGCCGGTCGCTGTTGTGGGTCCCCGCAGATAGCGACGCCGAACGGATCGCACGCTGGCTCATGGTCCTCAGCGTTCCGCTGCTGGTGGTGGCGGGCCTGACCGGGTGGCTGGCGTGAGCCAGGGTGAGCTGGCGTGACCCGGCCCGGAGACGGTGCGCCGTGTTGAGCCTTGAGGCGGTCAGCTACCGCTATGCCGGGGCGCATGCGCCGTCGCTCTTCGAGGTCTCGCTGGTGCTGGGTCCGGGCGAGGTGGTGGGCCTGGTGGGTGCCAATGAGGCCGGAAAGACCACCACGTGCCTGGTCGCGGCCGGCCTTGCGCCACGAGCCATGGGCGGAGCCCTGAGCGGGCAGGTGACCGTGGGGGGCCGGCGGCTGGCCGACCTGCCTCCCGGTGACGTGGCGGCTGTGGTGGGAATCGCGTTTGCCAGCGCCCAGCTCAGCGGGATCTGCTCGACGGTCTACGAGGAGGTCGCGTTCGGACCGATGAACCTGGGCCTGCCCCGGAACGAGGTCATGGCCCGCACCGTGCGGGCCCTGGAGGCCGTGGCCATCCCCGACCTTGCTGCCCGCGACCCGGCGCATCTGTCCGGCGGCCAGCGGCAGCTGGTCGTCCTGGCCGGCCTGCTGGCGATGGAACCCCAGCACCTGGTGCTGGACGAGCCGACCGCGCACCTCGACCCGGCGGGCACGGGCCTGGTGGGCGCGGCCATCACCCGCCTGGCGGCGGGCGGCGCCTCCATCCTGATCGCCGAGCAGAAGACCGATCTGCTGGCCGCGATCTGCGGGCGAGTGGTCGCCCTGGAACAGGGCCGGGTGGCGCTGGAGGGTCCGGCGGAGTCGGTGCTCGCGGATCCGCAGCTCGAGCGCCTGGGGGTGGATCCTCCGACATCGGTCAGGCTTCGACGGCTGGCTGCGGCGGCCGGCGTGGACCCGAGCCGGTTGGAGGTGGCGGCGTGATCGAGATGGCGGTTGAGGAGCTCGTCCACACCTACCCAGGTGGGGTGCGCGCCCTGGACGGCGTCACGCTGAAGGTCGAAGCCGGCGAGTCAGTGGCCCTGGTGGGCCAGAACGGGTCCGGAAAGACGACCCTGGTTCGCCACCTGAACGGGTTGCTGCGTCCGACCTCCGGCCACGTGCGCGTGGGCGGGACCGACACGTCGGGCCGTCGCGTCGCTGAGCTTGCGTCGCAGGTGGGCCTCGTCTTCCAGGAGCCCGACCGCCAGATCTTCGCGGCCAGCGTCCGGGGCGAGGTGGAGTTCGGGCCGCGCAACATCGGGCTCCGCGGCGAGGCGCTCGAAGCCGCCGTCCGAGCAGCCCTGGAGGCGGTTGGCCTGGCCGGCGAGGAGGCCACCAATCCGTACGACCTGGGCGCGTCGCGCCGAAAGCTGCTGGCCGTCGCGTCAGTGCTCGCCATGGACACCCCGGTCCTGGTCCTGGATGAGCCGACCACCGGCCAGGACCGGGTCGGCGTGGCGCGCATCCGCCAGGTCGTGGCCGACGCCCGCGCGGCGGGGCGAACGGTGATCGCGGTCAGCCACGACCTGCGTTTCGTAGCGGATACGTTCGAGCGGGTCGTCGTCCTGAGAGCTGGCCGGGTCGTGCTGGATGCCGCGCCCGGGCGCGCCTTCGCGGCCGAGAACTGGGAGACGCTGCGCGGGACCGGACTCGAACCGCCCATGGCAGCCGTCATCGCCAACCGGTTGGGCCTGGATTCGGTCGCAACCGAGGATGCCCTGGTGGCGGCCCTTGCCTCTCAGGCGGCCTAGGAACCCGAAAGTCAGGGGGCTTTCGGCGGCGGGAGCAGACGCCCCAACGCGTCGACGCGCTCCTCGGCGGGCAATTCGTCTCGGTGGCGGCGTCCACGCGTGGGACCAGGGATCGGCTGGGCCATGACCGAGTGGGGAACTTCGTCCAGGCGCTGCTGCACGCCGCGCAGACCCAGCTCGCGCAACGCCGGGGCAAAGCGCTCGGCGATGGCCCGCTCGCGGAGTAGCCCGAACAGCAGCGACGGGTGGGCCCGATTCAGGAGCTCCAGCGCGCGCGCCGTGTCGGTCGCGTTCACCTGGTTGCGCCCAAGCTGCGCTTCCAGGGTGTCGAGGGCCCGGTTCACCTCGCGGCGGGTGCCGCTGCTGAACGTGACCCGGTTGGCGACAATGCGGGTCTGACGGAGCGCGGCGCGTGCCGCCTTGTCGCGACTGCCGGGCGCGGAGGTCATGGTGATTGGCATCTTAGGGGCTGAGGGGGACTGGCAGGCAGTCATCGCCTCGGCCCTGGCGATCGTCCCGCGCCCGATCGCGGTGGACCCGCGGCTGGCGCCCCGTCGGGTCGTGCCCGATCCGGCCGACCCCGCCCTGGACGACCCGCGGCGCTGGGACCGCAGCCGCTTCCCGACCGCCCGCCAGGCGGCGACCCTGCTGCTCATCTACCCCCACCACGGGGAGCTGCTCATCCCGCTCACCGTCCGGCACGACGGGCTCCCCGATCACCCGGGCGAGATCAGCCTGCCCGGCGGGGCCGTCGATCCAGGCGACGCGTCGCTGGAGGCCACGGCCCTGCGCGAGGCGGCCGAAGAAGTCGGCCTGGATCCCGGTCCGGTGCGCGTGGTCGGTCGCCTCGACCCGGTCTGGATCCCGATCTCGAACTTCGAGCTGACCCCGGTGGTGGCCGTGACCAGCACCCGCCCCAATCTGACCCCGCGCGAGGCGGAAGTCTCCGCACTGATCGAATTCCCGGTTCGACTCCTGATCGAGGGCGCCGTCAACCTGGAGGAGATCAGCGTGCCAGGCGCCGTGATCCAGACCGGCGTGTACCGATGGGAGGGCCACCGGGTGTGGGGCGCCACCGCCCGCACCTTGTCCATGCTGGGAGCGGTGCTGGGCACTCGTTCGGCCCCTTCCCCGTAGCGCGGGCTATTCCGGAGGCGCCTCGTCGGCGAGGTACCAGATCACGGGGTCCGGACAAGGGAGCGTGGGGCTGTGGATGCACCGGCCTGCAACATCTCCCGGCTCGCGATCCTCGCGCAATCGCATTCGCCCCTCGGCGTCCCATTCGATCAGCATCGGCATGGCGCTGAACTCGCCGAAGGCGAATCGCGCGTCCTGGAAAACCATGATGACCTCGAATTCGATCCTGAAGTCGGAGCCCACGCGGCCGTTGAGGTTGGTGAGGCTCGCCTCAGGCTCTATGTCCTCCACGAACGCACCACCCAGGACCGATCCGAACACACAATCACCGATCTGGTTCAGCCAGGCCTGCTCGAATCGATTGGCCAGCTCGCCATCACCCACCCACACACCGGTCAGGTCGACCCGTTCTCCGGTGGGACTGCGCAGGTCGATCGTCTCGCAGCCGGGCGGCAGTCCAAGCGCTGCATCCGACGATGCAAGAGGTCCCGCATCGGTCGGGCTGGAATCCGGAGCTGCCGGGGACGACGCGCAAGCCGAGAGCACTGCCATGGCGGCGGCCACGAGCAGACATCTCGGCATCGCGTTCACGGCGGCTACAACCAATCTCCGTGGCATCAACCTCAGCCTGCCCCTCGACGGCATCAGCGGCGGGAGTTCACGTGAGTCTTCGCCGCGGCCAGCAGGCGCAGCAGCTCCCCGTGGTGCGGCTCCGGAGCGGCCACCACGTTCAGGGTCGGTCCCAGTCGGTCCGGGTCCCACCACGGCCCGCCAGCCAGGTTGGTCACCACCGCCCCGCCGCGCTCGGCGATGAGCCCGGCCGCGGCCACGTCCCAGCGCGACAGGCCCCCGTTCTGGACGAACGCATCGAAGCGCCCGGCGCCCACCGATGCCAGCGACAGCGCCGCGCTCCCCATCCGACGGTGAATCCGGATTACCGGCGCGATCCGTCGCTCGCGAGCTAGACCGCCCCGCCCCAGGATCGCCAGGCTCACGACGCAGTCCCCCAGCGCGTCCTTGGTCGACGCCCGCGCCAGGCTGCCGTTCAGGCGGGCGGCGCTGCGCGCGGTGGCGGTGTACAGGTCGCCGCGCAGCGGGTCGAACACGACCCCGAGCACCGGCACTCCGTCCTCGACCAGCGCCGCCGAGACGCAGAAATACGGGATCCCGTTGGCGTAGTTGACCGTGCCATCCAGCGGGTCGATGGCCCACCAGCGCCGCGCGCCATCGGGTCCGCCCACGCGGTCCGCACCGGCTTCCTCGGCCAGGATCCCATCCTCTGGGAAGCGGCGCCGGATCCGCTTCGCGATCAGGGCCTCGGACCGAAAGTCCACCTCGGTCACGACGTCGCGGCGGCTCTTGTGGCGCACCCGGCCCACCCGCCCGTACCGCTCCAGCACGAGCGTCCCGGCGCTGCGGACCAGCCGAACCGCGAACTCCAGCTCATCGGCGTACCGGTTCACCCCGGCATGCTAGCCGAGGCGCCGACCGGCTAGGCTACGCTCATGCCGCAGCTCCACCTTCACGCCGAGCCGGGCGACTACGCCCCGCTGGTCCTGCTGCCCGGCGATCCGAATCGGGCCACGACCATCGCCTCCCGCTTCGACGGCGGCCTGGAGGGCGCTCGACTGGTCAACCAGAACCGCCTGCTGCTGGGCTACACGGGCACCGTGAGCGGGCGCCCGGTGAGCGTCCAGTCGAGCGGTATCGGCACGCCGTCGTTCTCGATCGTGGTCGAGGAGCTGCTGCGCCTGGGAGCCCGGCAGCTGGTCCGGGTGGGGACCTGCGGCGGCATCGGTCCGGGCGTCAAAACCGGCGACCTGGTCATCGCCACCGCGGCCTGCCCGGTGGACGGTGCGACCCGCACCTACCTCCACGGGGAGCCGTACGCGCCGGCGGCCGACTTTCGGCTGACCCACGCGCTGGTGCACGCCGCCGAGACGTTGGGGATTGCGGCCCACATCGGCCTGGTGGCATCGGTCGACGTGTTCTACAACCCGGATGACGACTATGCGCAGCGCTGGCGCGACCGCGGGGTGCTGGCCTTCGAGATGGAGGCCAGCGCGCTGTTCTTCCTGGCCGCCCGGTCCCATGTCCAGGCGGCGTGCGCGTTGGTCGTGAGCGACGTCCTGTCGGAGACCGATACCTCCGAGGAGACCTACGTCAGCACCGAGCAGCTGGCCGCCGCGGTCGACCGCATGACCGACCTGGTGCTCGCCGCGGACTTCGCCTAGGTGAGGGGAGTCAGCGGCTGGGTCTGAGGAGGAGCGGCGACGCGCAGAAGTTCGACGGATCCGGGCAGCGGGGGCCCTGAACGCCGGGAGTGCGGTCCTCACGGAGCGTGATATCGCCCGCCGAGTTGAACTCGATGAGCAGTCGGACCTCGGCGAGGTATTGCGGGAGATGGAAGGTGGGGTGTGGACCGAGAAGGACGATCGTCCCATCGATCACGAAATTGTTGCCCACCCTGCCCTGAAGTACCTGCACGGACTCCCCGCGGGGCAGGAATTCGTCTCGGGTGTAGTCATCGTAAATGCCGGTGCCCCAGATGCAATCCCCGAGCGTCCGGATCCACCATTTCGCTGGTAGACGGCCCTCGGTTCCATCCTGGATCCAGATCCCGTTGAGATCGACGGCGACCCCGGCGGGCGACCGCAGGTCGATCGGCTCGCAGCCGGAGGGCAGATTGCTAACCCCTGCTGCCTCGCTTTCGGTCGGAGACGCGGACGTCGGAGGCGCGGAACTGGGCGTACAGGCGGAGACCACCAACGCGGCACTGATGAGTGCTCGACGCAGCCGCGGCGTTTGAGTGGCCATGCGATCGAGCATAGGCCAGTCCCGATCGGTCGTGGAACGTCACTCGACTGACGGCGTACCATCGACCCGCGCATGAGGCACTCGTACCGATGACCACCACCCAGCCGGCCCCAGTCACCGAGGCCACCGACTTCCTCCCGCTGAAGGGCATTGACCACGTCGAGTTCTGGGTCGGCAACGCGAAGCAGGCCGCCCACTACTACCGGACCTTGTGGGGCTTCACCCCGGTCGCCTATGCGGGACTGGAGACGGGGGTCAGGGACCGGGCCAGCTACGTCCTGGTGCAGAACGACATTCGCTTCGTGTTCACGGCCCCCATCGGTCCCGACGGTGAGGTCGCCGAGCACGTCCGGAAGCACGGCGACGGGGTCAAGGACATCGCATTCGCCGTCGACGACGCGGAGTCTGCGTGGCGCGAGACGACCACTCGCGGGGCTCGCTCAGCGCAGCCTTTGACCGAGGCGACCGGCGACAAAGGTGTCCTCCGCACGTCGGCGATCCACACTTACGGGGAGGTGGTCCACACCTTCGTCGACCGCCGCGATTACGCGGGAACCTACGCCCCCGGCTATCACCGGATCAAGGCCCCCGGCGCGCCGGGAAAGGGCCAGACCTTGCTCAACATCGACCATTGCGTGGGCAACGTGGCGCTGGGCGACATGAACAAGTTCGTCGACTTCTACCGCGAGGTGCTGGGGTTCAGCCAGCTCGTCCACTTCGACGACAAGGTCATCCACACCGAGTACAGCGCCCTGATGAGCAAGGTCATGCAGAACGGGGACGGGCGGATCAAGTTCCCGATCAACGAGCCGGCCGCGGGCAAGCGCAAGAGCCAGATCCAGGAGTTCATCGACTACTACCTCGACGCCGGCACCCAGCACATTGCGCTCCTTACGACCGACATCGCCAGCACGGTGCGTGTGTTGCGAGGCAGGGGGGTCGAGTTCCTGGGCCTGCCCCACGAGTACTTCGCGGCGCTGCCGGATCGGGTGGGCGACGTGGGCATACCGATCGACACGCTGGAGGAGCTGGGGATCGAGGCCGACCGCGACGAGGAGGGCTACCTGCTCCAGATCTTCACCAAGCCGATCCAGGATCGGCCGACGTTCTTCTTCGAGATCATCGAGCGCCACGGCTCGCGCGGGTTCGGGCTGGGCAACTTCAAGGCCCTGTTCGAGGCCATCGAGCTGGAGCAGGAGAAGCGCGGCAACCTCTAGCTCCATCGGCGCGCTGGTGGCGCCCGTTCCCGACTAGGTCGGCGACGGGGCGGGGGCGGGAAGGTCGTCCACGCGATACAGAATCACCGGGATCGGACAGAAGAGCTCTCCTCCGGGAACGGAATAGCATCGAGGCCCCACGCCCGGGATGCGATCTTCGCGCAGCAGGATCCGGCCGTCTTTGTCGAACTCAATGAGCAGCCTGACCTGGACGAACACGGCCGGCGGCAGGGGGGATCCGAACCGTATCGAGACCAACTCGCCTTCAATCAGGAAATCGGTGGTGACCTGCCCGCGCAAGGTGCCGAGGTTGCCGCCCGGTAGCTCAAAGTCTCCGACGTAGTTCGGGTCGGATCGGAACTCCTCGTCCATGATGGCGGCCCACACGCAATCGCCGACCTGACGGATAAAGGTGGTCTCGGTCGGGCTCTGGAAAAAGCCCGCCGACTGGCGACCGGTCCAGGCGCCGGTGAGGTCTATGGGCTGACCGTCCGGGCCTCGCAGATTGATCGGCTCACACCCCGGCGGGAGATCGCCGCTGATTGGCCGGGTTGAGGTCGGCGACGTGCTTGGGGATGGCGAGCCGACGGGCTCTCCGACGCACCCGGCGAGAACTATGGTCGCCAGAACGGCGGCGAGAAGCCCACGCGGCCGTGTGAGCATCGGTGGAAGCGTCCTCCCTCCCCGCGGTGGGTGAGAATGGGGCCCAGCATACGCGCGGGGTTTCCGCTGATCCATGCCTGACACCCAGACCGCACTTGTCACCCTGGAGCGCATTCGGTTTGCCGCCCAGCAGATCCGGGGCGTGGCGGTCCGCACCCCGTTGCTGCCCTGGGAGGACGGCGTGTGGCTCAAGCCGGAGAGCCTGCAACCGGTGGGCGCATTCAAGATGCGCGGCGCCTACTTCCGCCTTTCCACGCTGACCGATGATGAGCGCTCCGCCGGCGTGATCACGTACTCCTCGGGCAACCATGCGCAGGCGGTGGCGCGCGCGGCGCGGCTGCTGGGCATCCACGCCGTGATCGTCATGCCCGACGATGCGCCGGCTCTCAAAGTCGATCGGGTGCGTGCCGACGGGGCAGAGCTCATCCTGGCCGCTCCGGGAAACGACGCTCGACGAGCACTGGCCGAGAACCTGGCGGCGGAGCGCGGCCTGACCCTGGTCCCGCCATATGACGACCCCGAGATCATCGCCGGCCAGGGAACCTGCGGGCTGGAGATCGTCGAGGACCTGCCCGACGTCGGCGAGGTGCTGGTCCCGGTCAGCGGCGGAGGCCTCATCAGCGGCATCGCGGCAGCGGTCAAGGCGCTGGCACCCATGGCCCGGATCGTCGGCGTCGAGCCCGAAGATGCCGCCGATGCACGCGAGTCCCTGGCCGCGCGCGAGCTCCGCGCCTGGCCGACCGAGCGCACGCACGAGACGATTGCGGATGGCCTGCGCGTGAACCGGCTCGGGAACCTGCCGTGGGCCCACATCCAGGCCCTCGTCGACGATATCGTCACCGTCTCGGACGACGACATGCGCGAGGCCATGCGTCAGCTGGCCCTCCGGGCTCGACTGGTGGTGGAGCCGTCGGGCGCGGCCAGCATGGCCGCCCACCTGACCAGCGCGGCGGGGCCGGTCCATGCACCGAGGGTCATCGTGCTCAGTGGCGGCAACGTCGATCCCGAGCAATACCGGTCCATCCTGGCCGGAGGCCAGTAGGGCATGCCCGCCGATCAGCTTCGGCCCATCACCGCCCTCTTTGCCGACATCACCGGATCCACCGGCCTCGGCGAGCGCCTGGCACCGGACGAGGTCAAGGCGCTCATTGGGGAGTGCGTCACCCGCATGAGCGGCGCGGTCGAGGACTTCGGGGGCACGGTGCAGGCCTACCAGGGCGACGGCATCTGCGCCTACTTCGGCGTCCCCACCGCCCACGAGGACGACCCCGAGCGCGCCGCACGGGCGGCACTGCGAATCGTCGACCTGATGGCGGCGTATGGCCGAGAAGTGGAGGCCGCCTGGGGCATCGCGGGCCTGGGAGTGCGGGTGGGGGTGAACAGCGGTCAGGCGGGGGTGGGGACGGTCGGGGCAGCAGACCCGCAGACCGTGGCGCTGGGAGACGCGACGAACATCGCCGCGCGGCTGGAGGCCGCCGCCGAGCCCGGAACGATCGCGGTCGGGGAGGCTACCGCACGACGTCTCGCCGGCCGGTTCATCACCCAGCCTCTCGGACCGCTGCACGTCAAGGGCCGCGAGGAGCCGGTCAAGGCCTGGAGGCTGATCGGCCCGCAATCGGCGACCCCGGCAGCCGGCGCCCCTGCGACTGGCGAGCCAGCAGCGCACCGCCCGTTGGTCGGGCGCGATCTCGAGCTCGGACGGCTGAAGACGACCCTCGACCAGTTGGCGGATGGCCAAGGCCAGGTTGTGCTCATGGTGGGCGAAGCCGGGATTGGCAAGACGCACCTCCTGGCCGAGATGCGAAGCATCGGCGGTGGACGGGTAACCTGGCTCGAGGGGCACTGCCTGTCGTATGGCGCCCGCTCCCCCTTCGGACCATTCGTCGAGATGCTGCGCAGTTGGTTGGGCATTCCTGACGGAGAGCCCGATCTGGCCGTCCGGACCCGTCTCCGGGCTCGACTGGGTGCTGATGGCGCGAATTGGCTCCCGGAGCTGGCCCGCCTCTTGGGCATCCGCCTGGATGCCGATGCCGAGGGCGCGCTGGCGGCGCTGTCCCCGCCCGAGCTGGGCGCCCAGTTGCGTGCCGCCTACATCGAATGGTTGCGGTCGGTGGCCGCGAATGGGCCACTGGCCGTGGCGCTGGAGGACGTGAACTGGGCCGACGAGTCATCCGCCGAGCTAGCGGCCGACGTGATGGCCCTAACCGATCGGTCGCCGATCGGCGTGGTCCTGACCCTGCGGCCCGAAACGGGGACGGCTGGCTGGGGCCTGCGCACCCACGCCCTGAGCGACTTCAGCCATCGGTTGACGAGCATCGACCTGCCGCCCCTCGACCTGGCGTCCGCCGAAGAGCTGGCGACCCAACTCGTGCCGGGCGACGGTTTGGATCCCGGGACGCGCCGCACGCTGGCCGAGGTCAGCGAGGGCAATCCGCTGTTCCTCGAGGAGCTGCTGGCGCGCCTGCAGGAGACCGGTGCGCTGGCCCATCACGAAGCGTGGACCCTGACCGTGCCCCGCAATGTCCTGCCGCCCGCGCTCGAGGGGTTGCTGGTGGCCCGGATCGACCATCTCCCGGCCGAGGTGCGGAGTGTGAGCGAAGCAGCGGCGGTGATTGGCCGCCAGTTCAGCCGCACGATCCTGGAAGGTGTGGTCGACGAGCCCGATGCCGCTCTGGAGGCGCTCCTGCGCGCCGGGATCATCGTCGAGCGTGGACGGTACCCGGACCAGATCTACGAATTCCGCCACGGCTTGCTGCACGAGGCCGTCCTGGGCACTCTGACCGATGCCCGCCGCGCCGAGCTGCACCTGGCCACCGCCCGCGCCTGCGAAGCGAGATATGCGGCAGCCCTGGACAGCCACCTGGAGGAAGTAGCCCACCACTACGCACGGGCCCATGACCTCGGCAAAGCGCTCGAATATCTTGAACGTGGCGCGGAACGGGCCGCCGAGCTGGGCGCCAACGACGAGGCCGGTCGGCTCTGGCTACGCGCCTTGCGCGCCGCCAATCGGCTGAACGACGAGCCCGCCGCGGAGCGCATTCGCGACCACATGACGGCGGTCGCGCCCGACACCTAGTCGCGAGCTGAGATCCGGACCTGGAGCCTTGACCACTCAGCGCTCCGCCACGGCGACCCAGACCGTTTCGCCCGACACGGCAATCCCGACCGGCGCGCCTCCCACTGTGATCGTGACCACGACCTCGTTGGTCGCAGAGTCGATGCGGGTCACGGTTCCGTCGCCTCCGTTGGCAACCCAAACCCCGCCGGCCCCGATCGCGATGCCGGCCGGCCGGGATCCTACCGGCACCCGCACCTGGTCACGCGACCTGGTGTCGTAACGGACCACGGCATTCCCGGCCCGGTCAACGATCCATAGCGCTCCGGCGTCCACGTCGAGTGCGAGGGCACCCGGCGTGAAGCCGAGGGCGATGGGAGCGTCGGCGCTGGTCAGGCCAATCGCCAAGCGCGACAGGCTCTGGTCCAGGCTGTTCGCAACCCACACCACGCCGCCCCCGGCTGCCACCGCAACCGGCTCGGCTCCGACGTTGATCGGGTCATTCTCCAAACGCAACCTTCCAGCATCGATCTGGGCCACGCTGTCGGTCTGGGTAATGACCCACAGGAACGAGTCACCCAGGGCCAGAGCTCCAGGTCGGAAGAGAAGGGCCAGCGTGGTGGGTCCGCGGCTTGGGTTCTCAGCGTCGATCTCGGACAGCGTCTCGGCCGTCGTATTGGCGACCCAAACCAGACCCTCAGCCGCGCCCGCCACCACGGCCCCGGGCCCGGCCCCGACCGGGATGGACGTGACCTCGTGGGCCTCCGTCGCGGCCACCCGCGAGACGCTGCCAGCTGAGAAATGAGTCACCCAGGCCGCGGTCGCATCCGCGGCGATCGCCGTCGGCTCGTTCGCGAGCCCAGCGCCCAGGGATGCCTGGTTGGTCGTGGTGTCGATGATCGCCACCCCGTTACCGGCGACCACCGGAGCCGCGGACTGGTTGCTCAGCCAGAGGACGTAGCCCCCAATCGCCAGAGCCGCGACCGCCCCGGCGGAACCGAAGCCAATTAGCAGCAGCCGGCGGCGGGATTGAGCCGCGGAGCGGGCGCGGCGGACGGCGACCGGCTGCGACCCGGTTCCCATAGTCGCGCCCGTGGTTCGAACCAGATCCTCGGCAAGGTCGCCGCACGAGTCATAGCGGTCTGCGGGCTTCTTGGCCGCCGCCCGGGCCAGGGCCGCGTCCAGCTCGGATCGCAGATTCGGATCCACCGCCTCGCCGACCGACGGGAACGGGTCGCGCAGGTGCGCATACAGGGTCGCGACATCCGTTTCGCGCTCGAATGGCCGATGCCCGGTCAGGCACTCGTAGACGAGGCACGCCAACGAGTACTGGTCCGCACGGGCATCCACCGGGCGGCCCTCGATCTGCTCGGGCGCAACGTACGCGATGGTCCCCAGGAAGGCTGACGATCCGGTCACGCCCGATTCGGACAGGACCCGCTTGGTGAGGCCGAAGTCGCCCAGGTAGGCGTGCTCGCCACGGCCGGCGCCACGGGCCGGGAGCAGGACGTTGCTGGGCTTGACGTCGCGGTGGACGAGACCAGCCTCGTGCGCCGCGTCCAACGCGCTGGCGACCTGGGCCACGATGCGGGCCGTGCGTGCCGGCTCCAGCCGCCCGTCGCGGGCGATCATGGTCGCCAGGTCCACGCCATCCACGAACCGCATGGCGATGTACAGAACGCCGTCCGCCTCCCCGGCGTCGTAGATCGGGACAACGTTCGGGTGGTCCAGCGAACCGGCCGTGCGGGACTCCCGCAGGAAGCGCTCCCGGAACTTCGGCTCGCGCGCGATCTGGGGCGCGACGACCTTGAGCGCCACCTTGCGCCCCAGGCGCAGGTGCTCGGCCCGGTACACGACGCCCATTCCGCCCCGGCCGATGACCTCCTCGACCTGGTAGCCGGCGACCTCGCGCCCGAGGTAGCTGTCCGGGTCGACGGTCATCGCGGCGCTTAGCCTTCCTGGCCCTGGAGCCCGGCCAGGAAGCTGACCGCGTTGGCACCGATGGCGTCCAGTGCGTAGCCACCTTCCTGGAGAGCGATCACCGGCAGGTCCAGCGCGCCGATGGCGGCCCCGATTCGGCGGTAGTCATCGGTGGTGATCGCGAAATCGGCAATCGGGTCGCGATAGAACGTGTCGAAACCCAACGACAGGACCACGGGCGCATCGGGGTCGTGGTCGCGGATGGCCTTCAGACCCACGTCCAGAGCGGCCAGGTAGGTGGCTATGTCGGTTCCCTCGGGAAGCGGCAAGTTGAGGTTCATGCCCTCTCCCGCTCCGAACCCGATCTCGTCGGCGTATCCGGAGTAGTACGGGTAGGCGCGGGCCGGGTCGCCATGCAGGGAGGCGTACAGCACGTCGTGCCGATCCCAGAACAGCTGCTGGGTGCCGTTGCCGTGGTGGTAGTCGATATCCAGGATGGCGATCCGGGACGCTCCGCCACGGGACAGGGCCTGGGCCACGATGGCCGCGTTGTTGAAAAAGCAGTAGCCGCCGTACAGGGCGCGCCCCGCATGGTGGCCCGGGGGCCGGCACAGACCGTAGGCCAGGTGCGCCCCGCCCAGGGCCCGGTCCAATGCGGTCAGGGCCACGTCGACCGCCACTCGCGCCGCGTGATAGGTGCCGGCCACGATGGGCGTCGCGGTATCAAACGTGTAGGAGAACACCCGACGGCCTGGTCCGGGCAGACCCGTCGCATGACCGGCGGCGAACCCGGTCGTCAGAAACGTGTCCGGGAGGAGCGGCTGGGTTCCGTCCGTGAGGCCGGCCGCCAGGGCCTCATCCCAGGCCACCGCCAGCACATCCAGCAGCTCGCGATCGTGCACGGCCAGGATCGGCTCCTCGCCATGCTCGGTCGGGTCCTCGAACCGGTACCCGCCCGCCTCCACCAGCGCCTGCTCGATCTCGACCGCGCGGGCCGGCACCTCGTAGCCGGGTATGGGGCGGCCGCGCTCGACCTCGACCAGGTCATCGTGGGCGAGATGGGCGTCCGATCGGATGACAGGGACCGGCATGGGCGCCTCGGAGTGTACGGGTAGACTGCCCGGACCGATGGGCAGCCTCGCCAGTTACCGGCGCGTCTTCGCCAACCCCGCCCTGGCGCGTCTCATGATCGGGGAGTTCGTGTCCTCCATCGGGGATTGGCTGTACCTGGTCGCGCTGCTGGTCGTGGTCTACAACTCCGGCGCCTCGCCAGTCGTGCTGGGGATCGTGGGCGCAGCCCGCATCGTCCCCTACATCCTGCTGTCGGTCCCGGCCGGGATCGTGGCCGATCGGTACGACCGGCGCCTGATCCTGATCGGCACCGACCTCGCCCGCGGGATCATCATGCTGGCGCTCACTGCGCTCATCCTGGTCGACGGGCCGATCATCGCGGTCGTTGTCCTCAGCCTGCTGGCTGCCTGCTTCTCGGCCTTCTTCAGCCCGGCCATCGGCTCGCTCATCCCGAGCCTGGTGGCCGATGAGCGGGAACTGGGGCCCGCCAATGCCGCCTGGTCGAGCCTGGACAACCTGGCGTTCATCATCGGTCCGGCGGTGGCGGCCATCCTCATCACAGTCGGCAGCATCCCGCTGGCCTTCTTCCTGAACGCCGTGACGTTCGTGATCATCGCCGCCGTCCTGTGGCGGCTGCCAAAGGATCGGGGACGCGCCGTGGTGGCGCGCGCCGCCTCGACCGAGGCGAGCCCGGTCGGGTTCCGGGATTTGGTCCGGCCGGTGATCCGACCCCTGTCCGGCCTGGGCGTGATCAACCTGGTCGACGGCTTCGTGTCCGGCGGGCTGGCCGTGCTCACCGTCGTGATCGCGGTCGAGGTGCTCGGGGCAGGCGACGCGGGAACGGGCTGGCTGAACGCCGCCATCGGGCTCGGCGGACTCATCGGCGCCTTCATCGCCGGGCCCATGACACTCCGTCGGCGACTCGACATCCCGCTGGCGGTGGGCGGGGTGACGCTCGGCGTGGGAGTCATCCTGGTTGGGCAGTCGACGGTCCTGCTGGCGGCGATTGCCGCGATGGCGGTTGCCACCGCCGGTATGCTGCTGCTCGAGGTAGTGGCGACCACGATCTTCCAGCGGGCGGTCCCCGACTCGATCCGGGGGCGAACCATCGGCGCCATGGACACCGTGACCGTATCGGCCTATGCGCTGGGTGCGTTCCTGGCGCCCATCCTGGCCGCCGCGATCGGCCCGGTCGTGGTCCTGCTCGGGTTCGGGATCGCCATGGTTGCCGCCACCCTGGTCGGGACGATCCTGGTGGGGAGGTCCGCGGTGTCGGAGATGGACCCGGGCGCGGAGCGGTTCGTCCGCATACCGCTGTTCGATGGGCTGGCCCCCGCCGCGCTGGAGCAGGCCGCCCGCCACCTGAACCGCGTGCGCGTGACGCCAGGCCAGGTCGTGGTGCGCCAGGGCGACCCGGCCGATCGCTTCTTCCACGTCCTGGACGGGACGTTCGAGGTAGCCCAGACCAAGGACCCGGGAGGTGCTCCCCGGTTCCTGCGGACGCTGGGCCCGGACGACGTGTTCGGCGAGATCGGGCTGCTGCGTGGCGTGCCGCGGACGGCCACGGTCACTGCAACCGGCGACGGAACCCTGCTCGCCCTGGACGGGGGTCGCTTCCTGGAGCTGGTCGGCGCCGGACCCGGACTGACCTCGCGGCTGCTGGACGTGCACCGCGGGGCGTCGGCCCGCTTGGACGGATCTCGGACTGATGGCTGACGATTCGGGCCTCAAGTTGCTGGCCCGGTGCCCGCTCTTTGCGGGCGTCCTGCCGGACGACCTCCATGAAGTGGCCCGTCACCTGCGCCGCCGTCGCTTCCGCCGGGGAGAGGTGATCTTCCACCAGGGAGATCCCGGTGACGCGCTGCACATCGTGGCATCGGGATCGGTGAAGATCGTGCTGCCCTCGGCCGAAGGGGAAGAAGCAATCATCGCCACGGTGCACACCGGCGACTTCTTCGGTGAGCTGGCCCTGCTCGACGGGGCACCCCGCTCGGCGACCGCCGCAGCGGTGGAGGTCACCGAGACCCTGAGCCTGCCCCGCGAGACGTTCCTCGAGGAGATCGGTCGCAGCGCGAGCCTGCGGGACGTCCTGCTCCGATCGCTGGCCGGCGAGCTGCGTCGATTGACCAGCCACGTCGAAGAGCTGCACTTCCTGGATCTCGCCGGCCGTCTGGCCAGCCGATTGTTGAGCCTGGCCCGCGAGGCGGAACCTGGACCCCAACGAACGCCGCAGGGAACGTTGGAGGCAACGCTCGACTGGCCCTTCACACAGTCCGATCTGGCTGCCATGATTGGGGCAACGCGGCAGAGCGTGAACCGGCTCCTCAGCGACCTCGTCGAACGGGGGCTGATTCGCATCGATCGCGACACGTTGGTCATCACCGATCTCGAACGGCTGGAGCGGCAAGTCGCCCGCTGAAATCTGGTCGGCCCGTGTCACCCAGTTGACAGCCGGACTGTCGCCCGGGTGATCGTGAGGTCGGGGAAAGCTAACCTAACGTCAGGCCCGAGATTCCGGGCCATTCGGTCCGGGAAGAGTATCGGGAGGCACCAGTCAACAATGGACAAGAACATCAGAGTCCGGGGCAAGATCTCCGGGGACGACGACGTCGAGGGCCACGCCCATACGCGGGCAGCCGCCGAGGCCGTCACGCGGGTCAACACCAAGGCCCGCAAGCGCGAGACCGGTGACGACACCGAGGGCCACGCCCACAAGCGGGCCAACGTGAAGGCCGTCACGCGGGTCAACACCAAGGCGCGCAAGCGCGAGACCGATGACGACACCGAGGGTCACGCGCGCAAGCGGGCCAACGTCAAGGCCGTCACGCGGGTCAACACCAAGGCGCGCAAGCGCGAGACCGATGACGACACCGAGGGCCACGCGCGCAAGCGAGCCAACCTGAAGGCCGCAGCGGCCCCCAATGCCGCGGCAGCCGCGGCAGCCGCGGCAGCCAAGAAGCGGTAACGCAAGCTTCCCGAGCAGGTAAGGCGGCGGGGCTCTCCCCGCCGCCTTACGCTATGCCCCGATGACCAGGGAGCCCGCTCCGGAGTCGCTCGCGCAGGCCCTGGCCATCGTCCGCGCCGGGGCGGAACGCGCCGCAGTTGCAGGACGGTTGCACCCCGACGGGGAGCAGCGACTTCTGCAGTCGATCGTCGACGCCACGGTTCGACTCTTCGACGCGGAGGCGGCATCCATCGCCCTCTTCGAGCGCGATCCGGATCGGCTCGAATTTCGGGTTGCGGCCGGTCCGCAGGGGGCGGGCGCCGTCGGCAAGAGCGTCAAACCCAGCCAGGGCGTCGCCGGGTTCGTGTTCTCGACCGGGCAGGCGCTGGCCCTCTCCGACGTGGCCTCGGATCCGCGCTTCGATCGCAAGACCGCCGAGAAGACCGGCTACGTGCCGCGCTCGATCGCCGCAGTCCCGCTCAGCGACGATGAGGGCACACACGGCGTGCTGCAGGTCCTCGACAAGCGGGGCTCGGCGACGTTCGACCTGCGCGACATGGAGCTGCTGGGGGTCTTCGCCTCCCAGGCCGCAACCGCCATCGCCGTCACGCGCGCCCAGCGCGAACTGCCACGTCTCCTGCGCTCCGCGTTCGACCGCGCCGGCAGCGGAGGGCTGAGCGAGGAGCAGCTCGCGGCCCTGGTGAGTGCCGCGTCAGCCGACCTGGACCTGGAGGACGACTCGCCGTACTGGCGCCTGGCGGACCAGGTGGCCCGGCTGCGTCAGCTCGGCGGGCCGGAGATGAGCCTGGTCAGCGACATCCTGGCCGCGGTCGCGGCCCACGCCGCCGCCAGCCGCGGACGCTCTCGCCGGCGGTAGCCGGAAGATGTCAGTCGACCTGGAGGACCTCCCCGCCTGGGCCGAGCCCTTCGCGGCGGCCGACCGGCTCGCCCGCCGCGCCGGCCTGCGGCGCATCGACCGGGCGTGGGCCTGGGGCGGGGCCACCGGCAAGGGTGTCCGGGTGGCCATCATCGACAGCGGCGTCGAGGGCGACCATCCGTGGGTCGAGGGCCGGCTGGTCGAGAGCGTGGCGGTTCGCATCGACAAGAGCGGGGATGCGGAGATCGTGCCCGACGAACCCACCGACCTGTACGGCCATGGGACCGCGTGCGCGGGCATCATCGTCGGCCTCGCGCCCCAGGTCGAGATCGTCTCGGTCCGGGTCCTGAACGAGGAGCTGAAGGGCAAGGGGGCCGCGTTCGTGGAAGGCCTGTCGTGGGCCATCGAGCGCGGAGTGCAGGTCGCGAACCTGAGTCTGTCCTCCAAGAGCGAGGCGCTGTACCCGGTCTTCCACGAGCTGGCGGACGAGGCCTATTTCCGCAACGTCATGCTGGTCAGCGCCGCCAACAACGTGAACGTGGCGTCGTACCCGTCGCTGTTCAGCAGTGTCGTCTCGGTGGCCGCACATGGCGAGCCCGACCCGTGGCGCCTGTACTACAACCCGAAGCCGCCGGTCGAGTTCGGAGCCTGGGGCGTGGATGTCCCGATCGCGTGGAAGGACGGGACCGAGACGGTGGCCACCGGCAACTCCTTCGCTGCTCCCCACGTGGCGGCCATGGCGGCCCTCATCGTGTCCAAGCACCCGCGGCTGACCCCGTTCGAGCTGAAGGCCATCCTGGCCGCCGTAGCCGATAACCCGCGTCCCGCAGCGCGCCGCACGCGCCGGACGCCCGGCTAGCGACCGCCCTGGCGGTATCGGTCAGGCCATCGTCGGACCGATAGAATGACCGGGCCCACCCTGCCAGCCAGGAGCCCGGCCCGTGTTCTACGTCCAGCGCGGCCAGGTGCCGCCCAAGCGCCACACCCAGTTCCGCAAGCCGGACGGCACGCTGTACGCCGAGGAGCTGTTCGGGGTGGAGGGCTTCACCGGGCGGGCGTCGCTCCTGTACCACCACACGCCGCCCACCCGCACGCACCGGATGGAGAAGGTGCGCGACGTCGCGCTGGAAGCGTGGGAGGACGCCCCACATCGCCACCACCTGGTCAACACCAAGGACGTCGAGCCGGGCGGGGACGCCGTTTCGGGTCGACTCCCACTGTTCTTCAACGCCGACGTCGTGTTTGGGGTGGTTCGTCCCGCCGAGCCGATGACCCGCTTCTACCGCAACGGGGAGGCGGACGAGATGCTGTTCGTGCACGAGGGGCACGGCACCCTGGAGACCATCTTCGGCCCCATCCCCTACCGGCCCGGCGACTACCTCGTCATTCCCATCGGGACCACCTACCGTGTCGTCCCCGCCCAGGACGAGGCCCAGCGCATGCTGTGGCTCGAGTGCCCGACCAACCTCGAGCCGCCGAGACGGTATCGGAACGAGTACGGGCAGCTGCTCGAGCACTCGCCGTATGCGGAGCGCGACATCCGACCCCCGGCCGAGATGGATGCCAACACCGAGAGCGGCGAGTTCGTGGTCGAGGTCAAGACTCGCGGCCGGGTCACCGCCTACCACTTCACCCACCACCCGTTCGACCTGGTCGGCTGGGACGGGTTCCTCTACCCGTACGCCTTCAACATCGAGGACTTCGAGCCCATCACCGGGCGCATCCACCAGCCGCCGCCGGTGCACCAGACCTTCCAGGCCCGGAACTTCGTGGTGTGCTCGTTCGTGCCGCGCAAGTTCGACTATCACCCGCTCGCCATCCCGGCTCCCTACAACCACTCGAACATCAACTCCGATGAGGTCATCTATTACGTGGCCGGCAACTTCATGAGTCGTCGGGGCGTGGACATCAGCTCGTTCACGGTCCATCCGGCGGGAATCCCCCACGGGCCGCACCCGGGGACCGTGGAGGCGTCCATCGGCAAGGAAGCCACCGAGGAGCTGGCGGTCATGATCGACACCTTCCACCCGCTCCATCTCTCGCGGCAGGCGGCTGCGCTCGACGACCCCGCCTACCCGTTCAGCTGGCTGCCGCCCAAGGATGCCGAGGCCGAAGCCCGCGAGCTGGCGGACCGGGGCCCCGAGGCGTTCCCGGACTGAGCCGGCGGCCCCACGAGCCCCGCGCCGTGATCCTGTATTTCTTGCGCCACGGCAAGGCCGGGGAGTACCGAGCTGGCGATCCGACCGACGACGCCCGCGAGCTGACCGATGCCGGGGTAGCCGAGCTTCAGGCCGCCGCACCCCTCTGGCGCCGGCTGAACCTGCGCCCGGATCTGGTTCTCAGCTCCCCGCTGCCGCGCGCGCTCCAGACCGCGGACCTGTTCGTCGAGGGCGTCGGCCTGACCAGACGGCCGTTGGCCGATGACCGGCTGCGGCCGGGGGCCGAATGGCCCGACATGGCGCGCGCCATGACCGCTGACCGCGATGCACGGCGGGTGATGTTCGTGGGACACGAACCAGACCTCTCGGCGGCGGTAACGCTGCTCACCGGCGCGCGGGCAGTCCGCCTGCGCACGGGTGGCGTCGCCTGCGTCGAATTCCCGGGCATCCCGGAGCCAGCGGCCGGTGAGCTGGCCTGGTTGCTCGACCCGGACCTGTACGTGGAATGAGCTGAGGAACGGCATGAACGGCATCCAGATCTATCGCTTCGACGACGCGGACGAGGCGCGCGTCTTTGACCTCGGCCGGTTCGACCTGATCCGCGCAGCGGGGGTGACCATCGGCCGCGCCGAATACGAGCCCGGGTGGCGATGGTCCGAGCATGTCGGCAAGGCAATCGGTCAGAGCCTTTGTCCTACCCCGCATTTTGGGATGGTGCTGTCCGGCCGCAACCGCGTCGAGATGGCAGACGGCACCTTCGTCGACCTTGGGCCGGGCGACATTTTCGAAATCGGCCCCGGGCACGACAGCTGGGTGCTCGGAGACGAGACGTATGTCTCGCTGCACTTCCTCGGCGCGGAGGCCTACGGCACCCGCTGACCGACGTGGGTCGTCGGGCCTAGCCCGGGACGACCACCACTTTGCCGAAGGCTCGGCGCGCATCCAGGTGCTCCTGCGCGGCCCGCGTCTCGGCCAGCGGGAACGTGCGGTCGATGACCGCCTCCACCCGACCTGCCTGGATGAGGTCCAGCACGCCCGCCATATCGGATCGTGTTGCGCCCATGGAACCCAGGATCGTGAACTGGCGCCAGAACAGGTTCCACAGGTCGGTTTCGGCCATCCGCCCCGTCAGCCCACCGCAGGTCACGACCCGGCCCCCGGTTCGGAGGCTGGCCAGGCTGTGGCGCCAGGTTGCCGGACCGATGTGCTCGAACACGACGTCCACCCCGCGGCCGTCGGTGATGCGCATCACCTCCAGCTCGAACCGGGGTTTCTCGGCATGGTTGATGACGTGGGTCGCACCCAGTTCGCGCGCCTTGGCCAGCTTGTCGGCCGAGCCGGCGGTCGCGATCACCGTGAGGCCCAACTCACGGGCGATCTGGATTGCCGCGCTCCCGATTCCCGAGCCGGCGGCCAGGACCAGCACCCATTCACCGGGCTGGACCTGGGCACGGCTGACGAGCATGTGCCAGGCGGTGCCGAAGGCGGCGGGCAGGGCGGCGGCCTGGGCATCGTTGATCCGATCCGGGGTCCGCACCAGGCAGCTGGCCGGCGCGGTCACGTACTCGGCGAAGCCGCCGTCGCGACTGAGCCCGATGATCTGGCGGTTCTCACACAGGTTTTCGCGGCCATCGCGGCAGTACGAGCACGTCCCGTCCGCGGTGAAGGCCAGCACGATGACCCGCTCCCCGACCGTCCAGCCGCTGACCGCCGAACCGAGGGCGGCGATCTCCCCGGCCGGCTCCAACCCTCCGATGTGCGGGAGGGGGGCGCGCATGCCGTTGCTGCCCTCGCGGACGTGCAGGTCGAGATGGTTGAGCCCGCAGGCGCCGACCCGCACCAGGATCTCGTCGGGCCCCGGGACCGGATCCGGCACGTCCTCGTAAGACAGGACCTCAGGACCCCCACGCCGGCGGAAGATGACTGCTTTCATCGGTCTCGCTCCATAATCGGGCCCGAGTATGCCAGCCGAGTCGTCCAGCGCACCGCGGATCGTCATCACCGGGATGGGTGCCATCACCCCGCTCGGCAACGATGTGGCCAGCCTCTGGCGCAACCTGCTGGCGGGAACATCGGTCGCCCGCGCCATCGACCGATTCGACACGTCCCGCTTCCGCACCCGCTTCGCGGCCGAGGTCGTCGACTTCGACCCCACCGCCTGGATGGATCCCAAGGACGCCCGGCGCGCTGACCGCGTCATCCAGTTTGCGATGGCCACCTCCGCCCAGGCCCTTGAGCAGGCCGGGCTTCGCGCGGAGGGTGACCTGGCCGATGAGGTCGGGGTCCTGATCGGGACAGGGATCGGCGGGCTGACCAGCCTGGACGAAGCCGCCCGCGTCATGCGTGAGGACGGGCCCGATCGGGTCACCCCCATGACCGCCGTCAACATGCTGCCCGACATGGCGTCAGGACAGGTGGCCATCCAGTTCGGGCTGCGCGGGGTGAACTTCTGCGTCGTCTCGGCGTGCGCCACCGGCACCAACGCGGTCGGGGAGGCGGCCGAGATCATCAAGCGTGGCGACGCGGTGGCCATGGTGGTGGGCGGCACCGAGGCGCCGGTCACTCCGCTGGCCCTGGCCGCGTTCCACCGCACCGGATCGCTGTCCACCCGCAATGACGACCCGACCCACGCCTCACGGCCGTTCGACCGGGACCGCGACGGGTTCGTGGTCGGCGAGGGCGCAGGCGGCCTGGTGCTGGAACGCCTCGACTTCGCGCTGGAGCGCGGGGCAATCCCACTGGCCGAGGTGGTCGGGTACGGCAACGCGGCCGATGCATTCCACGTCAGCGCCCCGGAGCCGGAAGGCCGGGGAGCCGCGCGCTCGATGTCGCGCGCCATGGCCAAGGCGGGCCTCGCGCCGGAGGACATCGACTACATCAACGCCCACGGCACCGGCACGCCCCTCAACGACCGCAGCGAGACGAGGGCCATCAAGCTGGCCATGGGCGACCACGCCTATCGGGTGCCGATCAGCTCAACCAAGTCCATGACCGGGCACATGCTGGGGGCGGCCGGGGTGGTGGAGGCGGTCGTCTGCGTGCAGGCCATGAAGGAGGGAGTCATTCCTCCCACCATCAACTACGAGAACCCCGATCCCGACTGTGACCTCGACTACGTCCCCAACCAGGCACGCAAGGTCCCGGTCCGGACCGCGATGTCGAACTCATTCGGTTTCGGCGGGCACAACGCCACGATCATCCTGCGCGACTACCCCTGACCCTAGCCGGCTGGTTCCTGGGCGGAGCTCTCTCCGGCGCCGATGCCCAGGGCGTGGAACCCGCCGTCCACGTGGATCAGCTCCCCGGTAGTGAGGGGTGCCCAGTCGCTGAGCAGGAAGCAGACCATGCGCCCGACGGGCATGGAGTCGTTCACGTCCCAGCCCAACGGGGCGCGGTCGCCCCATCGCCCGGCGATGAGGTCAAAGCCGGGGATGTTCTTGCCGGCCATGGAGCGGATTGGGCCCGCGGACACGGTGTTGACCCGGATGTGGTGTTGGCCCAAGTCGCGGGCCAGGTAGCGGGTGATCGATTCCAGGGCGGCCTTGGCCACGCCCATCCAGTCGTAGATCGGCCACGCAAACCGGGCGTCGAAGTCCAGGCTCACGACCGATGCCCCGCCGGACGCCCCGGAGACCTTCAGCAGGGGCAGCATCCCGGCGGTCAGGGCCTTCAACGAGAACGCGCTGGTCTGAAAGGTGATCGCGGCGCTCTCCCAAGGCGTGTCCAGGAACCCACCCCCCATCGCATCCTGGGGCGCATACCCGATGGCGTGCAACAGACCGTCCAGCCGCCCCCAGCGGCGCTCCAGGTCGGCAGCCACGGCCGCGATATGAGCGTCGTCGTTGACGTCCATCTCGAGCACGTCCGGCACCGGGTCGAGCCGGCGCGCGATCCGCTGGGTCAGGCTCATGGCCCGCCCCACCCCGGTCAGCACGATCTCGGCCCCCGCCTCCTGGGCAACCCGTGCACAGGAGAACGCGATCGAGTCATCGGTCAGCACGCCGGTCACCAGGATCTTCTTGCCCGCCAGCAGCATGCGGCGGATTGTACCGGCCGCCGGAACGGCTACCCTGACCCGACCGATGATGGTGCGGCTGTTCGATTACACGGTCCCCGTGGCGGACCCGGCGGGAGGGATCCCGAACCTCCGGGACGCCCTGGCCGAACTCAATACGGCCGAACGCAAGACCCTCCTGACCAGCCTGTTCAAGCCCGAGCGGATGCCCGGATCCATGGAGCGCCTGACCACCCTGGTGGTCGACGTGGACGCCAGCTTCGGGGACCTGCTGACCGTTCTCGACAACGGGTCCCGGGCCCGGACGTTCGTCGCCATCGACGAAGCTCGGCCGATCCTGGACCACTACCTCCCCCCGTCCGTTGTGGCCGGGATCCGCGAATGGGACGTCGCCCGCCTCCACGAGCCGTACGGGGACGGCACGTACCACGGGCGCCTCCTGAAGCGGGTCCGCAAGCAGCTCCGATCGGTCGGCAGCCGCGAGGCCCTCACCACGCCGTTCCTGTTCCGACGGGAGTGGTGACGTCGTGACACGACGTCGTGGCCGCGGGCGACCCTACCAGCCGCTGCCCAAGCGCCCGAATCGGACCTACGCCATCGCGGTGATCCTGATCGGCCTGATCCTGATCGTGGGTTTCGGGATCCTCAGCTCCGTCCGCTAGCCCGAATCTGCCGTCAGAGCGTTTCCTCGGCGACGTCGCGCAGGTACCAGAACAGCTTCCACAGCTCTGGGGCGGCGGCCACCAGGTCCCTGGTATCGGGCTGGACGTGGTTGAACAGCCGGAACTCGCCGAGCCGGACGTCGACGCCCGCAGCCTCCATGGCCGCCGCCAATTCGCGCGAGTTCGAGTACGGGATGTGCTGGTCGCCGGTGTCGTGCATCAGATACACGCGAGCCCGGATGCCGCTCACGTAACCGAGCGGGCTAATGCCGCCGAGAATCGTTCGCACGTCGGGCGGCGCCGCGGCGAGCGCGGACTCTGCCTCGGGCAGCGTGTCAGACAGCAGGATTGCTTCCGCGGCGAGTCCCTCGGCGGTGCGAAGCGGCAGGTCCGCGTCGGGCAAGGGGTGGACGTTCTGGTTGTTCAGCTCGTCGTATGCGCCATACAGGTAGCCATGGTCTCGTCCATCGGTGACACGCTCGGTTACCAGCCCGAACACGACCTGCCGCACCAGCAGGGTCGGCTCCCAGTCGATCAGCTCGCCGTCCAGCCGGTACTGGTGGCTGATCACGCTGACCATGATCTCGCCGGCATCGGCGTATGCGCCGAAGGCACCTACCCAGTCGAGCTGGTCGGCGATCTGGGGATCGGCCGCCGCGATCAGCGACAGGCTGCCCCCCACCGAGATGCCCATGATCCCGATCCGATCTGGATCGACCTCCGGCCGGCGGGCCAGGGCCTGGAAGGCGGCCACGATGCGTCCCACCTCGCCGGCCTCCACGCGCACGTCGAAAAAGATGGGCAGCTCGGGGATGTACACCGCGGCGCCGGCGCGGGCGAGGGCTTCGGCGATCCGAGCCAGGGCCGGGTGGGCCCGCCCCTGATCGTTGATCCCCGACACGAAGATGATCGCCCCGACCGGGTGCTCCCCTGAAGCGGTGGCCGGCAGCCACAGGTCGGCGGGCAGCGACGTACCGTCCGGGGAGCGATAGGTCACCAGGTGGTGGTGTGGAGCGGGCGCCAGGGCCAGGGGTTGCGGCCCCAGCTCGATCAGGGAAGGGATGAGAGCCAGGGTCTGGAGCGTGACCCGCGACGGTGGCCACGCGATCAACGCGACCAGGACCGCCACCAGTCCCACCCCGAGCCATCGCCAGCGGCGCCCGCGTCGGGGCGCAGGCGTATCGGCCTGGCTCAATCCAGGCGCAGAGGCTTGACCGTCATGACCTCGGCGACCCGCCCCTCCCATTCGTCGCGCGGGGCATCGCAGTACAGCTCGATCTCGTTCCCATCGGGGTCGACGGTGTACAGGCTCTTGCTCACCCCGTGGTCGGACGCCCCGCGCAGGAGGCCGCGCTCGGTCAGTAGTCGATGGGCCTTCTTGACCGCCTCGAGGTCGGCCAGCCGGATGGCGACGTGGTACAGGCCAACCGCCATGGGGACCGGGGAAGGAGCCTGGTCACCGACGCGCACCAGCCCCAGGTCGTGGTGGTTCTCGCCGGTGGCAGTCAGGAAGACCATCACGTTGGTCATCTCGCCAGACACCTGGAATCCCAGCAGGTCGCGGTAGAACGCCAACGACCGATCAAGGTCGCGGACCTTGAGCACGACGTGACCGACTCCCATCGGCTGCAGCACGGGACGGATGCTAGTCGAGATAGACGGTGACGTTCACGACCCCGTAGACCCAGCGATCCTTGTCGGTGATGGCCGCCCACGCGGCCGGCGACAGGTCGACCACCTTCTGACCGGCCTCGCCCCAATAGCAGGCGCAGGCGTCACCGACCGGTAGCAGCGCGCACCGCTCGGCGCACACGACGACCGAAAAGATCGCCGGGGGAGTTGTCCAGTGGCCGCCGAGCGCGATCGGAAGGGCCACTACGGCGGCGTCATCCCAGCCGCGCGTGCAGCAGTACCAGCTCGCCTTGCCGCTGATGGTGCGCCCTCCGCCCGGCTGGCTGACCACCTGGGCGGCCACCTGGGCGGCCACGCTGACGAGGGTCGGGGACGTGGCCACGCTGGGGGGCACCGCAACGCCATTCGGGTGAATCCGCTCCGCGCCAAGAGGGACGCTGTCGGACGCCGGGGCGAACGCCGCGAGCGTGCGCTGCGAGGTGGATCCGCGAGCAGAGATCAGTGACGCCGGCGAGGCCTCGACGGCGTCCAGCAGCTGCTGCGTGACGTGATCCGGTGGAGTGGCGGCCAAGGCCTGGGGGGCTAAGGCGGCAACGATGAGCGCAACAACGATGACGTGGACGGCTCCGCGTCGAAGAAGGTCCGGCAAATTGTCCCTCGGGCACGGTGACGGGATCCGGCTCGCCGCTGCCGGTCACATCGGGGCACCCGGGGGGCGCCGCGCGACGACGACGTCGAGCGGCACCGTACCATGATCAATGGCGCTTTGCCGGGCTTCCAGCCAGGACGAACGGCTCGCCAGCGAGGTGACGAATGGCGAAGCAGGACCATCCGAGACGCAGTGGGGCGCTGGTCATGCGGGGACCCGTGCGGCGCCCCACCGAGGACCAGGAGCTCCTTCAGCGACGGGTCAGCGCCGACTTCCAGGCCACCGATACCTGGCGCTCGCTGCGCATCCTGGGGGAGTTCGTCGAGGGGTTCGACGCCCTCGCCGGGATCGGCCCCGCGGTCAGCATCTTCGGCTCGGCCCGGGTCCGCCGCAGCGACCGGCACTACCGGCTGGCTCGGCGGTTGGCCGCCCGCCTGGTCAAGGAGGGCTTCGCGGTCATCACCGGGGGCGGCCCAGGAATCATGGAGGCCGCCAACCGGGGCGCCCAGGAGGCCGGCGGCCTGTCCATCGGCTTGAACATCGAGCTTCCGTTCGAGCAGGACGCCAACCCCTACGTCGACCTGGGGATCGAGTTCCGCTATTTCTTCGTGCGCAAGACGATGTTCGTGAAGTACGCGGAGGCGTTCGTCATCTTTCCCGGCGGCCTGGGCACCATGGATGAGCTGTTCGAGGCGCTGACGTTGATCCAGACCCACAAGATCGAGGACTTCCCGGTCGTCCTGATTGGGCGCGAGTACTGGCGCGGGCTCCTGGGCTGGTTGACCAAGACGGTCCTGGAGGAACGCAAGATCAGCCCAGAAGACCTCAGCCTGGCCACCATCACCGACGACCTGGACGAAGTGGTGCGGGTGATCGTGGAACGCCACCAGACCCGCCAGAATCCGCTCGAGAATCGGCTCGGCGATGACCTCATCCGGGGAGGCTGAGTCAGGAGACGGCGCTACGCTCAATGGCGGGCCCGACCGGATTCGAACCGGCGATCTCCAGCGTGACAGGCTGGCATGTTGGGCCGCTACACCACGGGCCCGCAGCGGCGGGGGCGGAGTATACCAAGCCCCTTCCGGGCACCCTCAGCCGCGGGCGACCTCGAGGTCGCGGCGCCCAGCGGCGGCCAACGCGGCGATCGCCCCGTACAGGGCGGCGACCCCGCCGAGCCCGATGGCGCCAACCGTGAGCAGGGTCGCGGCCTGGGGCTGTGCCGATCGCGCCGCGATCATGAAGATGGCAGTGGCTCCGGTGGTGAACGCCACGAACAGGCCCCCCATGACGGCGGCCGCGTAGGACCACCGCGCCCCGCGGCGGAGGCCGGCCGCCGTGGCCAGCTGCCCGAGCCCGAGGAGCGCAAAGCCGGCGGCAAGGGCGAACGCGGCGCGCTGGACGGTGGCTGCGGTCAGGAAGTCGGCTGGCAGTCCGGCCAGGGTCTCGGCATCGATCTCGGCCAGGAGTCGGGCCAACAGGCGCTCGGCGATGTCCTCAGCCGCAACGACGCCGGCGACGGCGCAGGCCACGGCAGCGGCGAAGAGTGGCCCCGACAGGAGAAACAGGAAACGGGACGCCAGCAGCAGGCGGCGGGGCAGGAGATCCACCGCCCCGGCCGTCAGCGGCGCGGGCGGAGCAACAGCAGGCCGGAGCCCCCCAGCCCAAGGCCCGCGCCAAGCAATGACAGGGCCAGGATGAGGTCGGAGGGGCCTCGGACGATGATCCAGACTGCCCCCGCCAGCGCGGCCAGGGCCGCCGCCACGGCCAGGATCGCGGTCGGGATCCGGGCTCGCTGACTCCCGGCCAGCATTCCGAGCGCCCCGCCAGCCAGCGCCACCCCGAGGACGAACAGGGCAAAGCCGGCGGTGACCTGGCCCGCTCCCAACGCGTTGGCATTGGGGGGGAGGTTGGCGGGGTCGTAGCCACTCGATGCGGTCAGCCCGGCGACCACGATCCCAACCCCGGCGATGAACACGGCAACTCCGAGCACCGCCACAGCCAGGGCGGCGCCGGCACGTGCCTCACCCAGGTGAGCAGGAGCCAGCGAATGGGGTCGACCTGCCGAATCAGGGCCGGCGCCGGTCGTCATCGAGCGGTCCTCCGGGGAGCGGCGCGCATTGTAGGCGACAGCCGACCCCGGGGCCAGCCCGCCTATACTCGGCCCCGGTATGGCGTTCGAGATGCCAGTCGAGCCTCGCGAAGCGCGCCGCGCACGCATGGTGGGCTGGGCCACGTTCCTCCTGGTAGCGGTCATGATCGGGCTACTGGCCTACCTCGGCTACGCCGCCTTCGAGGGATCGGATCAGCTCGTCCATCCCGACCACAGCCGAGTTTGTCGCCTCCCGTCCGCCCTGGGGTGGGAGTACCAGGCCATCAACTACGATCAGGCCTCCGACGCGGCGCTGGCCGCGGAGGCCGATCCGCTCGCTTGCGCCTCGGTCGGCGAGCCGGCGGGCACCGATCTGATGGCCGCCGATGGCACTCGCCTGGCCGGCTGGTACATCCCAGCCGCCGCTCCGATTGGCGCGCAGGGCCCGACGGTGGTGCTGGTCCACGGCCACGGGACGAACAAGAACGGCATTCTCCCGTGGGCCGAAGTGCTCCACGCGGACTACAACCTGGTCCTGTTCGACCAGCGCAACCATGGGCAGAGCTTTGGTACCGAGACCACGGTGGGTGTGCGCGAGCGCACGGACCTCGAGGCGGTGGTCGCGTGGCTCCGCACCACGCATGCGCCGACCAATGTTGCGGTTCTGGGGAACAGCATGGGCGCGATCACGGCCACCAACGCCGTCGCGTTGGGCCTCCCGGTGCAGGCCCTGGTCCTGGACTCCTCTCCGTTGAGCGTGGCCAGCTCGGCCCAGCGCCGGATCGAGAGCCAGAACTTTCCGCTGGCCCTCCCCGCCTCGTGGGCGGTCGTCCTGGGTGCGCTGTTCCGGACCGGTGTGGACGTGACCGCGGCCGATCCAATCATCAACATCGACGATGTCGGGAGCGTCCCGGTCCTCATCCTCCAGGGCGATGCCGACCTGGCCATCGACCCCACCAGCGCCGATCAGCTGGCGGCGGCGGCCACGGAGGCTGGCGTTCGGGCGGAGGTTCACATCTGCGCCGGCGCCGGGCACTCCCGGTTGCTCGAGGTGTGCCCGGATGACTACCGCGCCTGGGTGCTAGGCTTCCTCGCCCAAACGCTGAGCCCCTGACGACGATGAGCCGCTGAGCCTGATGAGGCCGTTTTAGACCGATGACCACCATCGCCCGACCGGATGCGACCCTGAGCGTCGACGACACCCGGTTCGACGAGGCAATCGAGCGCTGGTTCCGGCAGCGCCTGGAGCTTCAGCCGGAGTGGGCGACCTACCTCGGGATCCACGAGCATGACCACCGCCTTTCGCCCGGGGGCCGTGACGGGATCGAGCAGGACATCGCCTTCACCAACGCCGCCGTGGCGGCCATGGAGACCTTCGACGCGGCCACGCTGTCCCCGAACCGCGCCCTGGACCGCAACCTCGTCCTCCACGAGGCACGTTTGAACCTGTTCGAGCTGACACAGCGGCGCTCCTGGCAGGGGCGATCCGATGCCGCCGAGGCCATCGGCGGCGCCCTCTTCCCGCTCTTCACCCGCGACTTCGCGCCCCTGGCCGATCGCCTGGAGAGCATCGCCGCCCGCCTGGAGGCCGCTCCCCGTTTCCTGGCCGAGACCCACGACCGCGTGGATCGACCGGTGGAGCTGTGGACGGAGATCGACCTTCAGTCCGGAGAGAGCCTGCCCTCGTTCCTGGACACCATCCTGGACGCGGCGCGCACCCAAGACACGCCGACGGCGATCGTCAGCCGCCTGGAGCATGCCATCGCGTCGGCGGTCAGCGCCCTCGAGGCCCACCAGGCATGGCTCCGCGACGACGTCCTGCCGCGGGCAACCGCCGACTGGGTCACCGGCCCCGAGCTGTTCGCCGAGCTGGTCCGCCTCCGCGCCCTGGAGGCCACCGGCGACGAGATCCTGGAGGTGGGCGAGCACATGCTCGCCGAGTCCCACGCCCAGCGGGACGCGGTGTGCGCCGAGATCGACGCCAGCCTGACCCCGGCCCAGGTCGCCGACCAGGTCAAGGGCGACTACCCCGCCACCTTCACCGAAGCGCTGGACGAGTACCGGCGGGCCATGGATCGGGCCCGCGCCTTCGTGGTCGAGCACGATCTCGCCACCCTTCCCCCCAACGACACCCTGGTCGTGATCGAGACCCCCAGCTTCATCCGGCACCTGGTTCCGTTCGCCGCCTACTTCGAACCCGCTCGCTTCGACCCCATCCCGCAGGGCACCTACATCGTCACACCGCCGGAGACGCCGGAGATGATGCGGGAGCACAACTACGCCTCCATCTCCAACACATCGGTCCACGAGGCCTACCCGGGTCATCACCAGCAGCTATCGGCAGCCATCACCAACCCGAGCCTGGTGCGCCTCTTCTCCGGCTCCCCCGAGTTCGCGGAGGGGTGGGCCTTCTACACCGAGCGGATGATGAAGGAGGCCGGCTTCGACGACACGCCCACCCACCGGTACATCCAGCTCACGGACGTCATCTGGCGCGCCACCCGGATCGTCCTCGACGTCCGGCTGCACCGCGGCGAGATCGGCTTCGAGGAGGCGGTCGAGCGGCTGGTGGCTGAAACCGGGTTCGAGCATCCCGCCGCCCTGGCCGAGGTCAAGCGCTACACCAGCACCCCCACCTACCAGCTGTCGTACCTCTACGGACGGCACATGATCGAGACCCTGCGCCGCGACGTCGAACGCCGGCAGGGCCCCGATTTCAGCCTGAAGGGCTTCCACGACACCCTTCTCTATGGCGGCACGATGCCCGTCTCCTACGCGCGGCGCCTGTTCGACCTTTGATGCGACCGATGCGCGCCGTCCGGCGCGGGATGCGAGCCGGTTCGGCGGCACTGCTGGGGTTCGCGGTTGCCTGCCAGGGCGTGATCCCCGGCGTGGAGCCAACCGCGTGCCCGACGGCCGCGCCGACCGCGACCGAAGCGGCCGACATCCTGGCCGACACCGCCGATACCGCGAGCTTCGACACGACCCTGGGCAGCTTCACTGTGGAGCTCTATGGCGACGTGGCGCCCATCGCCACGGCCAACTTCGTGGCCCTGGCCCGTTGCGGCTTCTATGAGGGCCTTACCTTCCACCGCGTCCTGGCCGGCCCGCCACC
>DATKBC010000010.1:0-3116 GCA_035514415.1 Pleomorphomonadaceae bacterium
TAGACCAGAACCCCGATCCCCGACAGCCGATGACCGAACCAGGCCAGCTGGGCCCAGGAGACCCGGTAGCTGACCACGCGGGCCTGGGCCCGGGCCAGCCGCGACGCGACCGTCATGCCGCGGGACTCAGGGCCTGGACCCGGGCCGCCACCGCCTCGCCGAAAGCTTGGGTTCCGGACGTGCCACCCAGGTCCGCGGTCCGGATGGCTCCCTCGCCGATGACCTCCCGGACGGCCTCCTCGACCGCCGCGCCGGCCGCCGTCTCCCCGATGTGGCGGAGGAGGAGCGCGCCGGACAGGATGAGGGCGGTGGGGTTCGCCCGGTCCTGGCCCGCGTACTTCGGCGCCGACCCATGAACCGCCTCGAAGACGGCCGCCTCCTCACCGATGTTCGCGCCGGGGGCGAGACCCAGCCCGCCGACCAGGCCGGCGGCGAGGTCGCTGATGATGTCCCCGTACAGGTTGGGGGCCAGGAGGACGTCATACGCCTCTGGCTTCTGGACCAGCTGCATGCACATGTTGTCCACGATCCGATCCTGGAAACCGACCCGGCCCTCGTAGTCCGCGGCGACCCGCCGGCAGCTGTCCAGGAACAGGCCGTCGGTGAGCTTCATGATGTTGGCCTTGTGGACAGCGGTGACGACTTTCCGCCCGTTCCGTACCGCGTACTCGAACGCGTAGCGGGCGATGCGCTCGGACGCGCGACGGGTGATGATCTTGATGCTCTCCGCCTCGTCGTCGTTCACCCAGCGCTCGATGCCCGCATACAGGTCCTCGGTGTTCTCCCGGACGATCACCAGGTCCACGTCCGAGTAGCGAGACGCGACGCCGATGATGCTGCGGGCGGGTCGCACGTTGGCGTACAGGGCCAGCGCCTGGCGGAGAGCGACGTTGACACTCCGGAACCCCTTTCCGACCGGGGTCGTGATCGGCCCCTTGAGGGCGACCCGGGTGCGTCGAACGCTGTCGATGACGCGATCCGGCAGCGGGTTGCCCTCGCTGGCCAGGGTGACCTCTCCCGCCGACTGCTCGTCCCAGTCGAAGGCCACGCCGGTGGCCGCGAGCACCCCGCGGGCAGCGGCCGAGATCTCGGGCCCGATCCCATCACCGGGGATGAGGGTCACCTGGTAGGTCACGCCCCAAGTGTAGGCAGCCCGGCTCGTGCCCGGTGGGCGGTCAACCGCGCGGCCGGTCAGGTACGCTCCGGGCCGTGAAGCTCCAGGAGTTCCGCAGCAAGGAGATCCTCGCCCGCCACGGCATCCCGACGCTCCCCGGCGAGATCGCGACCACGCCGGCCGCGGCCCGTGCGGCGGCGGAGCGGCTCGGTGTGCCGGTGGTCATCAAGGCCCAGGTCCTGGCTGGCGGACGGGGCAAGGCCGGGGGCGTCAAGCTGGCCGCCGACCCGGCCGAGGCCGAGGCCCGCGCGGCCGAGATCCTGGAGCTGCACATCGCCGGGGCGCCGGTTCACACCGTCCTCGTGACACCCGCGGTCGTCATCGCCCACGAGTATTACCTCGCGGTCATCCTGGACCGAGCCGCGAGGACCGTGACCGTCATTGCAAGCGCCGAGGGCGGGATCGACATCGAGGATGTGGCGCAGACCGATCCGGCGGCGGTCATGCGCCTTCCGCTGCACCCACTCATCGGCCTCCAGCCGCATAACGTCCGCGCGGTGACCTTCTTCCTGGCCATTCCCGAGGCGCATCGGGCGACGTTCGCCTCCACCCTGACCGGCCTGGTCGACGCCTTCATGCAGACCGATGCCGAGCTGGCCGAGATCAACCCGCTGGCGCTCACCTCCGACGGGTTGGTGGCGCTTGACGCCAAGATCGTCCTGGACGACTCCGGATTGGCGAGGCATCCCGATCTGGAGCAGCTGCGCGACCCGGCCGAGGAGGAGCCGGCCGAGGCGGCCGCTCGGGAGGCCGGCATCAGCTACATCAAGCTCGACGGCACCATCGGCTGCATGGTCAACGGCGCTGGCCTGGCCATGGCCACCATGGATCTCGTCAAGCTGGCCGGCGGCGAGCCGGCGAACTTTCTGGACATCGGCGGCGGGGCACGGCACGAGCGGGTGGCCGCCGCCTTCCGGATCATCTTGGCCGACCCCAACGTGCGGGCCGTCCTGATCAACATCTTCGGCGGCATCACGCGGGGCGACGAGGTGGCGCAGGGCATCGTCGAGGCTCGCGCCGGCCTGGAGCGCCAGGTGCCGATGGTGGTCCGGATCGTGGGCACCAATGCGGACGAGGCGGCGTTTATCCTCGAGTCGGCGGAACTGCAGACCGCCTACACCCTGGACGAGGCGGCAGCCATGGCCGTCGCCGCTGCGCGGGACGACAGCGGCCGATGAGCATCCTCGTCAACCGCGACACGCGGCTCCTGATCCAGGGCATCACCGGCCGGGAGGGCCAGTTCCACGGCAAGGCCATGCTGGACTACGGGACCCAGGTGGTGGCGGGCGTCACTCCCGGCAAGGGCGGCCAGGAGACGTTCAACGGACGGGTCCCCATCTTCGACACGGTCGCCGAGGCGGTCGGCCGGACGGGGGCCAACACGAGCGTCATCTACGTCCCGGCGGCCTTCGCCCCGGATGCGATCTTCGAGGCCGCGTCGAGCGGGATCGGCCTCGTCTTCTGCATCACCGAGGGCATCCCGGCGCTGGACATGCTTCGCGTCTATCACGTCCTGCGCGCAAAGGGCGTCCGCCTCATCGGTCCCAACTGCCCCGGCGCGACCACTCCCGGCGAGGCCAAGGTCGGGATCATCCCCGGCAACATCCATCGGAAGGGACGGGTGGGTCTCGTCAGCCGCTCCGGCACCCTGACCTACGAGGTGGTCGAAGCCCTGACCGATGAAGGCATCGGCCAATCGACCTGCGTCGGGATCGGCGGCGACCCGATCGTGGGCACCAGCTTCATCGAGATCCTGACCCTGTTCGAGGCCGACTCACTGACCGATGCGGTCGTCCTCATCGGCGAGATCGGTGGCGACGAGGAGGAACGCGCGGCCGATCACATCGCACAGACGATGTCCAAGCCGGTCGCAGCCTTCGTCGCCGGGCGCACCGCGCCGCCGGGCCGGCGGATGGGCCACGCCGGGGCCATCATCTCGGGC
>DATKBC010000011.1:0-7830 GCA_035514415.1 Pleomorphomonadaceae bacterium
GGCAGCTGGGTGGCTACGCCCATCGCCAGCATCGCGGTCAGGAAGAAGACCTGGATGGAGAAGCGGGTGAAGAAGGCGAGCCGCAGGTCGACGATGGCGGCCATCTGCCCATCGGGCGGCTGGCGCCCAGAGCCAAAGACGCCTCGCCCCGCCACCGCCGCGAACAGACCGATGGACAGGAAGGACAGCCACAGCGCTCCGCCAGTCGGTGCGTTGGTCCTGGCGCTGACGTATGCGAAGGGGATGATCGAGGCGACCAGGATGGCGTAGGCGGGAACGGGTATCAGCAGCTGGAGCCATTCCGCCCCACGCCGACGCGCGGCGCGATCACGGAGCCAACGAGTCAGGAAGCTGAACCCCAGGGTGACGAAGAGCCAGGTGTAGAAGTTGCCGGCCTGGACTCCGAACCATCCTTCGGTCGGCCCGATGTCGCGCCAGGTCCACATTCCCATCCGGATGGCGACCGCATCGAACGCAAGGTCCAGCATGATCACGAGTACGGCGTCTACGAACGGAGCCGTCCAGCGCCGGACCCCGAGCGCATCGGTGATGCGCATGGCTCCGGCGATGAGGAGCGCCCACGTCAGGCCAATCACCAGCGGGGCCCGGTCCAGGACCAGCGTCCACTCCGGGCTGTAGTTGTACGTCTCGAAGATCAGCTGCGAGCTCTCTTCGAGCAGGAGGCCGAAGGCGGCGGCACTGATGAGCTCCAGGAACGGCAGGCGACCGCGACGCAGAGCGGCCACGGCAGCGCCCAAAAAGATCAGGGTGGCGCCGATCTCGAGGGACAGGAAGACCGGGTTGAGCACGAGCCGATGATAGAGGGGCCCGAGATCGGCGACCAAATGACGGTCGTAGAATGGCGCCCGTGACCACCCAGGTGAGCGCGCCCAGCGTTCCGATCTACCTGGCCGGCGAATTCGTCGACGCCGGCACCCCGCTCGAGGTCCGCAATCCCGCCACCGGGGACCTGGTGGCCACCACATGGCAGGCCGGCCCTGACGAGCTGGAGCGCGCGACCGCCGCCGCGGTCCTGGCCTTCGACAAGACCCGCCGCCTGGCCAGCTTCGAGCGGCGCGACGCCCTGCATCACGTGGCCGAGGCCATCGCCCGCGACGAGGACGAGCTGGCGGAGCTGCTGACCCGCGAGTCGGGCAAGCCGATCCGCGACGCGCGGGCGGAGGTGGCCCGCGGCAGCCTGACATTCCGCACCGCGGCCGAGGAGGCGCTGCGAATCAACGGGGAATGGTTGCCCCTGGACTGGACCGCCGCCAACCGGGGTCGGAGCGGGATCGTGCGCCGCTACCCGATCGGCCCCGTGGCCGGCATCAGCCCGTTCAACTTCCCGCTCAACCTGGCCGCCCACAAGGTGGCGCCCGCCATCGCGGCCGGATGCTCCATCGTTCTGAAGCCGCCGAGCAAGGACCCGCTGGTCATGCTTCGAGTGGCGCAGTACCTCGACCAGACCGGCCTGCCCAAGGGCGCGGTCAGCATCCTGCCCATGGACCGCCCGACGGGAGACCGGATGGTGGCCGATGACCGATTCAAGCTGCTCAGCTTCACCGGCAGCCCCGCGGTGGGCTGGAAGATGAAGGCCGATGCCGGCCGCAAGAAGGTGGTCCTCGAGCTGGGCGGCAACGCGGGCGTGATCGTGGACGAGACCGCTGACCTCGACTGGGCGGTTGCGCGGCTGGTGTTCGGCGCCTTCGCCTACGCCGGGCAGGTCTGCATCAGCGTGCAGCGCATCTACGTCGTTGAGTCGATCTACCCCGAATTCGAGCGGCGATTCGTCGACAAGGTGCGCCAGCTGACGATGGGCGACCCGCTAGAGCCAGCGGCGGACATGGGACCCATGGTCGACGCCGCGGCCGTGGCCCGCACCGACGAATGGGTGCGCGAGGCCCTCGACGCCGGCGCCAGGGCATTGACCGGCGCCCGCGCCGATGGGCTGTTCTACGAGCCGACGGTGCTGGTCGACGTCCCGCGCGATGCGCGCGTGTGCGGCGAGGAGGTCTTCGCGCCGGTCGTCAACCTGTTCCCCGTTCCCAACTACACCGCGGCGTTGCGCGAGCTCAATGACAGCCGGTTTGGCCTCCAGTGCGGCCTGTTCACCGGCTCGCTGGAGCGAGCGCTGGCCGCCCATGACGAGCTGGAGGTGGGCGGCATCATCGTCAACGACGTCCCGACCTGGCGCACGGACCCCATGCCGTATGGCGGGGTCAAGGACTCGGGTCTCGGCCGGGAGGGGCTGCGTTGGTCGATCGAGGACATGACCGAGCCGCGGCTGCTGGCCTTCGCTCGACCGCTCTGAGTGACCCAGGCCGCGACCCGCTTCGTCCGCATCCTGCCGGCGGGCGACCTGCGGGACGGTGATCTCATCCCGGTCGCGATCGACGGGCGGCCGATCGTCCTGGTCCGCCACGATGGGGAGTTCTTCGCCGTCCAGAACAACTGCACCCACAAGGACTACCCGCTTTCGGAGGCCGGCTTCGATCCCCGGGACGGCGTCCTGGTATGTGCGTGGCACGGGGGCTGCTTCGACGTCCGGACCGGGGCGGCCGTGGTCCTTCCGGCCGTCGAGCCGGTCGAGACCTTTCCGACCCGCGTCGCCGAGGGGTGGGTCGAGATCGGGTTGACCGGCAGCCTGATCGCGGGCTGACGAGGCCAATCGGTGAGTCTTGAAGCCCTTCCGTTCGTGAACTGGATCTTCTGGGGCGCGCTCGCCGGAGGGACATTGCTGGCGGTGGGCGTGACCGAGTGGCTGGGCGGGACGACGCGCGGGTACCGCCTGTTCATGGCCGTTGCCGTGCTCGTCGGCGCCCTGGTCTGGCTGGCGTCGGAGATGGGACTGGCCGCGGTGCCAGGCACCGCGGCCACGGCGGAGCTGCGCCGGGTCCTGGTTGGGGCCTTCGCCGCGGTCGCTGCCGCCTACGCGGTCGCCTCGCTGGCACGCTGGCCACGTGCCGGTGTGGCCATCGGCGGCGGCGTCATCGGCATTGGGGCGCTGGTCACCCTGGCCGCGGCGGGGGGCACCGCGAGCCCCGCGCTGTTCGCCGCCGGCCTGGCAACTGCCGCGCTGGCGCTCGGATCGGTCACCGCTGCGATGCTGCTCGGGCATTGGTATCTCGTCACCCCCAAGCTGTCGCCGGCGCCCCTCCAGCGACTGATCTGGCTCCTCATCGGCGCATTGGCGGTTCAGGGCCTCGTATCCGCGTGGTCGGTGTTGGTCTCCGGAGGGGCGCCGTTCAATGGCAGCCTGGCCTGGCTGACATGGCTCCGGTTCGGAGTCGGGATCGCATTCCCCATCGGCGTGGCGATCCTGGCCCTGCTCGCCACTCGCGCCACATCACTCCAGGCCACCACCGGGCTCCTCTACATCGGCCTGGCCCTGGTCATGGCCGGCACCATCGGCTCCGCCTCGCTCAGCTACCTGAGTGGGACCCCGGTCTAGACCGATGCACGTCCGCGCCCGATGCTTCGCCACTCTGCGCGAGCTGAGCGCCGCCCGGTCTGACCTGGACCTGGCGGCGGACGCACTGGTGTCCGATGCCTGGGACGCGCTGGTCAGCCGTCACCCGGAGCTGGCCGCCCATCGGCCCTACACCCAGCCCGCCCGCAATGGCACCGCAGTCAGCTGGGGCGAGGCGCTGGCCGAGGGAGACGAGGTCGCCTTCCTGCCGCCGGTCTCGGGTGGATCGGACCGGCCGCGGGTCGGCCTGACCGATGGGCCGATCGACGTCGAGGCACTCGAGCGCATCGCCGGAATGGCGCATGGCGCGGTGGTCACCTTCGAGGGACGCGCGCGGAACCGGGCCGATGATGGGCGCGAGGTGCTGGAGCTCGAGTACGAGGTCTACCCCGAGATGGCGGAAGCGACCCTGCAGGCCGTGGCGATGGAGGTGGCCGATCGCTGGCCCGACTGCGCGGTCGCCGTCGTGCATCGGACCGGCGCCGTGCCCATCGGGGAGGCTGCGGTGGCCATCGTGACCGCCGCGCCACACCGCGCCGATGCGTACGAGGCGAATCGGTATGTCATCGAGGCCATCAAGCAGCGACTGCCAATCTGGAAGCTGGAGCGCTTCGCGGATGGCACCCAGTGGAAGCGTCCCGGGGCCTAAGATCGGGGAGTGGACAGCGAGTATCGCGAGCCAACCTGGCGTGCGGTGATATTGACCATGGCCGCCTCGATCTTTGTCATTGCCGGCCTGGTGCTCCTGACGTCGTGGCTCCTCCAGCAGGACTGTCTGCCGATCGCGGCCCAGGTCGACTGCGGGGTCCAGACACCGGGGCCGGCACCCGGGGTTCAATAGCGTCCAGGTTCTTGCTGGCCTAAGTCGGCGAGCTGAGCGCATCGATCTGCGGCTGGCGCTGACGGGACCCAGAAGGCACAATGCGCGCCGATGCCTGACGTACGTGGCGACGTGCTGTGTCCCACCTGCGGCCGCTGGACGCCGCCGGCCCCGTTCTGCAACGAGTGCGGAGCGGCGTTGCAGGCCGGGTTCCGCGATCCGGTCGGGGGGCAGGGCTCGGACGTGTTCCGTCGCGGGCACGAGGTCGACGCGCCTGGTTCCCCATGGTCCGGCCCGGCGGAGCGTTTCGAGCCAGAGCCTGAGGACCAGGCGGCCCGGGCGGCTGCCGCGGCCGCCGCCGGCGTTGGTCCGCGCGTCGACAACCTTTCCGAGACCGAGGACGCGCCGTCCGAGCCCTCATGGCCCGCCGAGCCCGGCCTTCCGGCCGGGCCTTCGCCGGGGGCTGACGAAACGGCTGCGCGAGAAGCCGCGGCGGCTGAGGCGGCGACGGTTGCAGCCGTGGTCCCTGCGACTTCCGGTCCTGCGCCACGGAGACGGAGTCGAGCTGCCGCGGCGGCATCCGAGACACCCCTGGCGGCCAACCAGCCAGCCCCTCCGCCGCCTGTCGTTCCGCCGCCTCGCTCGCCCCCATATCGCCCGGCCCAGCCTCCGGAGGCCAGTGGCGGGGTAAGCGGCCTCGTCTTCGTCGTGTTCCTGGGGCTCGGGATTCTGGCCCTGCTGGGCGGTGCCATCCTGGGCGGAGTCTTCGATGCGGGCCCCACCGGTGAGGCTTCTCCGTCGCCCAGCCTGGTCTCGACGCCGACCCCGGAGCCGACCACCCCGGAGCCAAGCGTCGCGGAGACACCCACGACGACCGCCGCGCCATCGGCCATCCCGTCCGCCGCTCCGCCGTCTGCGGCTCCCGACGGGTTCTTCGCTCGTGCCGAAGCTTGCGACGACGAGCCCTCCGGCCCCACCTGCGATGACAGCGGGGCGGTCAACGACGGCGAGCCGTGGATCCTGGTCAGCTTCCGCCACGGCAGGCCCACCGACGTGATCGGGATCGACATCGTGGACAGCTCGGGAACAGTGCAGGACACCTCCAGCCTGAGCCTGGCCTTCTGCCAGACCAACACCGACTGCCCCGGGTACACCTACGATCGATTCGGCCCCTTCGACCCGGGCACCTACGAAGCGCGAGTCACCCGCAACGGGACGCCCGCCGCCACGACCAGCTTCAGGGTCGAGTAGGGCGGATCAGCGCTCAGTCGGGCGCGCCGGTTGGCGAGCTTCGCGCCGCCGAGCGGCGAGGGCACTGATCGCCTCCAGCACGCATCGATGGGCGGCCGCTGCCGTCACCTCCGAGACGTCGTAGGCCGGCGCTACCTCGACCACGTCCATCCCCACCAGTGTCACCGAGCCCACCACCTGGCGGATGGCGCGCAGGAGCTCGCGGGTCAGCATCCCACCCGGCTCCGGGGTACCGGTCCCGGGGGCCATGCCCGGATCGAGGACATCGATGTCCACCGACAGATAGATGACGTCAGGCCCGTCCAGCGCCTCGGCAATGGCGTCCCCGACAACGGCTTCGGCACCGCGGGACTCGATCTCCGACATCAGGTGCCAGCGCATCTGCTGCTCGCGCATCCAGGCCATCGTTTCGGCTGGCGGCCAGTAACCCCGCAGCCCGACCTGGACGAAGTTGCGGCCCGTCACCGCCCCCGACTCGATTAGCCGTCGCATGGGGGTCCCGTGAGAGAGCAGGCTGCCCCAGGTGTTGTCTCCCGTGTCGGCGTGAGCGTCGAAATGGACGATCCCGAGCTTTCGCGGCGCCACCGCATCCGCCACCGCCCCGGCCGATGGATAGGTGATCGAGTGGTCACCACCCAGCACGATGGGAATCGCTCCGGTGCCTGCCACCTCCCCGACCCGGGCCCGGATCGCCGCGTGCCCGCGCTCCAGGCGCCCGGGGACGATGGGCACGTCGCCTCCGTCCACCACGTCCAGCCAGTCGAATGGGCTGATGCCCTGGTGGAGCGAATGGAGGTCACCCGAGTGGTATGACGCGCTTCGAATGGCGCGGGGGCCGAATCGGGCGCCCGGTCGATGGCTCACCCCGTCATCCAGGGGCGCGCCAAGGATGACGACATCCGGTCGCCGCGCGGCAAGCGCGGCGACATCGGTCAGCAGCGGAATCTTCTGGAACGTGGTGCTGCCCAGGTAGGACGGCAGGTGGAAGTCGTCCCATTCGTGCAACACGTCCGCGCCGTCGGATGGGGCCGGGTCGTTCTTGCGCCCACCGGCCGAGGAATCGGGCATGCGTCAGGCCTGACACCGGGGGCGCCGTCGCGGCGCGGAGCTGGCCCGCCGGGCGGGCCGATCCTAGCAGAGGGGGGTACCATCCGGCGATGTCCGAGCTTCGGCGGCGGTACTCCATCGAGGAGGCCAACGCGCTGCTGCCACAGGTGCGCGCGGTGCTCCTCCAGCTGGCCGTTGAGAAGGGTCGCCTCGAGAGCGCGGTGGCGGCCCTCACGGCCCACAGCGACGAAAGCGCGACCAACGGCAACGTCGCCCACGCCGACGCCATGGCCCGCTCGGAGGCCGCGATGACCGAGATCGGGGGTGGGATGCGCGCCCTGGTCGAGCACCTCGAGTCACTCGGGGTCGAGGTCCGCGACCTGGAGCAGGGACTGGTCGACTTCCCCGGCGAGCGCGACGGGCAGCCGGTTTGGCTGTGCTGGCGCCTGGCCGAGCCGGCGGTCGGTTTCTGGCACGCCATGGACGAGGGCTTCACCAGCCGCCAGCCGTGGTGATCCCCCAGCCGATCCGGTTCGTGGTGGTCGGCGACGCGACCCTGGATGTCACCGTTCGTGGCTCGGGGGCCGCCACCGCCGGGGCCGATAGCCCAGCTCACATCACCGTGGCACCCGGCGGTCAGGGCGCCAACCTCGCGGTTCGCCTGGCGCGGCGCGGGGCGAGAGTGGATCTCGTGACGGCGTTGGCCGACGACCTCCCCGGGCAACAGCTGCGGGACGCGCTCGCCGTGGAGGGCGTGACGCTGGTGCCGCTGCCGGCGCTCCGAAGCGGGATCGTCGTGTCGCTGGTGGACGGCGCCGGAGAGCGGGCCATGCTCAGCGATCGCGTCTCGTTCGATGCGGAGGCCCTGGCATCACCCGCCGTGCACGCCGCGCTGGAGAGCGCCAGCTGGATCCATGTCTCGGGCTATCCACTGGGCGATTCGGGTAGTGGCGGCGCGCTGGCCGTGCTCGCGGCCTCGCGACGTGCCGGGCAGCTGTGCAGCGTCGGCGGAGGCTCCTTCGCCGGCGGGAATGGACTGCTCTCCCGGCTCCAGCTGACCCGGCCGGACCTCGTCCTCGTCGACCGCGCCGAGGCATCGGCCATCCTCGCCGCAGGTTCTGCGGCGGGCCGTCTCCGGACAGCGGAGGAGCTGGCGGCGGATCTCGTATCGGCGCTCGGGGGAGTCGCGGTCGTGACCGACGGCGCGGGAGGCTCGGCGGCGGCGATTGGCGCCCAGACGCTG
>DATKBC010000012.1:0-3057 GCA_035514415.1 Pleomorphomonadaceae bacterium
TGCATGGCGTAGAAGGCACGGGTCAGGACGTGGACCACCACGTGGGCCGGGACGCCGACCGCGAACCAGGCGAGGGCGGATGCGGTCCGATCGGCTGACTCGGCGCTGAAGAGCCCGTACTCGAAGAAGACCGATGCGACCGGCCCGTGCAGGACGATCATGAGCGCGGCCAGCGGAGCGGTGACGAAAAACAGGACCCGCAGGCTGGCATTGACCTGGCGCCGGATCGCCGAGGCGCGGCCCAGGGCCGCGTCCCGCGACAGGGTTGGGAACAGGGCCACCGCGATCGAAACGCCGATGATCCCGACCGGCAGCTGGCTGAGCTGGAAGGCGTAGGTGAACGCGGTGATGCTGCCCGCTGCCAGGCCCGAAGCCAGCGCGGTGCTCACGATCAGGTTGACCTGCCCCGCCGCCAGGCCGAACACGCGCGGTCCCATCAGGACCGACACGCGACGTACGCCCCGGTGCCGGAAGTCAATTCGCGGTCGCCACGCCGGATCGAGTCGGCGCAGTGCGGGAAGCTGGATCACCAGGTGGCCGACGGCGCCAACGACCACCCCGGCCGCGAGCGCCTCCACGCCCATGACCGGCGCGACGAGGACGGCCGCCCCGATGATGGCCAGGTTGTATACCAGCGGGGCAACCGACGTCGGACCGAACGTGCCGTGCGTCTGGAGGAGGCCGCTGACGACGGCACCCAGGCCGATGAACACCGGGCTGATGAGCATGATCTGGGTCAGCCGAACCGTCAGCGCGGTGGTCTGGGGGTCGAAGCCAGGCGCGATGATGGGCACCAGCCAGGGAGCGCCGATGGCCATGACCGCGCTCAAGCCCGCGAGCGCCAGCACCACCAGGTTGATGACGTTGCTGGCCAGCTCCCACCCTTCATCCGTCTCGCCGCGGGCGCGGTAGCCGGCATACACCGGGATGAGCGCCGCCGACAGGGCGCCGGCCACCACCAGCTGGAAAATGGCATCCGGGATGCGGAAGGCGGCCAGGTAGGCGTCGAGCTCGCTCGAGGCACCGAATTCGGCGCCGATGACCAGTAGTCGGACCCAGCCCAGCACCCGGCTGATGACGGCCGCGGCGGTCATCAACAGGCTGGCGCGGAGGACGACGCTGGCCGCGCCGGTCAGGTCCGGCGGGCGGTCAGCGGTCATGTGAAGGCTCGGCGGGCAGCTTCTCCGAGCGGGGGTGCGAGGCTCGGTACGCCGCGCGCAGGGCCGCGTCCGAGAGATGGGTGTAGATCTGGGTGGTCTGCGCCGACGCGTGTCCGAGCAGCTCCTGCACCGTCCGCAGGTCGGCTCCGCCTTCCAGGAGATGGGTAGCAAATGAATGCCGCAGGGTGTGGGGAGAGGTGCGACCACCGACCTGGCTGGCGCCGACCCAACGGGCGACCACCAAGCGCGCGCCGCGCGCCGTGAGCTGGCCACCTGCCGCATTGAGGAACACGGCGCTGGCGGCGAGGCCCGATGCCGGCGCGCGGGACGCCAAATACGGTCGGGCGCCGATCAGGTAGGCACCCACGGCCGCCGCGGCCGGGCGGCCGAAGATGAGGTCGCGCTCCTTGCGGCCTTTGCCCAGTACCCGCAGCCGGCGGTGACCCAGGTCGACGTCGGGAAGGCTGAGTCCCGACAGCTCGCTGATGCGCATCCCGGTGGCGTACAGCAGCTCCAGGATGGCGGCGTCGCGGCGGAGGAGCGACGCTTCCAGCTCGCGGTTTCCCTGGCGCCGGCGAGACGCGGTCTTCGAGGCCGGCAGGCCCTCTCCCGTCCAGCGCGCGGGCGCCTCCACGAGTCGGGTTGCCTCATCCACGGTCAGCACGCGCGGCAGGCGGCCGGGACGTCGGGGCGACCGCACGCCGGCCAGCGGATCAGCCTCGATCCAGCCCTGCCGGGCCGCATGGCGGTAGAACGTTCGGACCGCGCTGACTCGGGAACCAACGGCGGAAGCCGACAGCTCCCGCTCGGCGAGGGTGGCCAGCCAGGCGCGCACCGTAGCCCGATCCGGTGCGTGCCAGTCGACGCCCCGATCCACCACAAACGCGACGAACCCGGTGACGTTGCGACGGTATTCGGTCAGCGTGCCGGGGGCGGCGTTGCGGGTCGCGAGATGGGAGATGAAGCGCTCGACGGCTGCCTCGGCCTGGCGCGGTGCGGCCGCGGCCGGATCAACCACGTGCGGAGGTCCGACGCCCCACAACCCGCCGCGCCGTTCGCCGGCGCCCCGCCCCGGGCCGGGCCTTCCCCTTGGACGCCGCGCGATGGATGTACTTGCAGTCGGGGTAGCGGCTACACCCCAGGAACGGACCGTAGCGTCCGCGTTTTGGGGTCAGCGTTCCCTGACCGCACTCGGGGCACGTCTCGCCGGCGCCCGGCAGGTCCGGCGTGGGATGGGCTGGATCCCCGTCGCCGCCGGCCGTCGCCGCCGGACGGTGGACGTAACGGCAGTCGGGGTATCGGCTGCAGGCGACGAACGGTCCGAACCGGCCCCGTTTGGGAGTCAAGGTCCCCTCGCCGCACTCCGGGCACGTCTCGCCGACTCCCGGCAGGTCCATGGCCGGATCGGACTCGCCGGGGAGCGGCATGGTGTGCTTGCATTCCGGGTAGCCGCTGCAGCCGAGGAACCACCCGTTGCGGCCCAGCCGCTTCAGCATCGGGTGGCCCGAGATCGGGCAGATGATGTCGGTCTCCTCGACCTGCTTGGGAATGGCGACCTTGCCGCGCTCGACCTGCTCGGCGAAGGGCTCCCAGAACGCGCGCACCATGGGAACCCACTCCCGTCGGCCGCCCGCCACCTCGTCCAGCTGGGTCTCCATGCGGGCCGTGAAGGCCGGATCGACGACGTCGGCGAAATGCCCGGTCAGCAGGTCCGTGAGGAGGAACGCCTCCTCGGTCGGGCGCAGCCGCCGATCCTCGAGGGTCACGTAACCCCGCGCCCGGATGACCTCCATCGTCGGGGCGTAGGTGGACGGTCGACCGATGCCGTGCTCCTCCAGGGCCCGGATCAGGGTCGCCTCGCTGTACCGGGGCGGCGGCTCGGTGAAGTGCTGCTCCG
>DATKBC010000013.1:0-3185 GCA_035514415.1 Pleomorphomonadaceae bacterium
CGCACAGTCCAGGAGCGGCCACCAACCCGGCCGCATTAATACGCGGGATGCCCGAAGGCGCAGCGCCATTCCGGATCAGCCCGTCGGCGACCACGAGGTCGCGGACGGCATCGGTATTCGTCGCCGGGTCGATGACCCGCACGCCGGCCAGCGCGAAGGTGGCCGGCGGATCGGCCAGGGACCCGAAACGGGCCATCACCATCAGGCCATCTCCGCCGTCAGCAGCGACAGGACCGCCATCCGGATCGGGACCCCGTTCTCGACCTGGCGCCCGATCAGGCTCCTTGGGTCGGTCGACAGCTCGGCGCTGATCTCGATCCCCTCGTTGGCTGGTCCCGGGTGCATGAGCCACGCGCCGGGGCACGCGCGATCCAGCCGCTCCGCGGTCAGCCCCCACCGCGCGACGTACTCGGTGATCGACGGGACACCGCCGCCCGCCGCCCGCTCGCGCTGGACCCGGAGCGCCATCACGGCGTCGGCTCCGGCCAGCGCCGTATCGAGGTCGGTGACGACCGACACGCCGGGCCATTCCGCGAACGGGTCAACCCAGGCCGGTGGGCCGCTGAGGACCACCGAGGCGCCTAGCCGAACCAGGGCATGCAGATCCGACCGGGCGACCCGCGAATGGGCCGCGTCGCCCACGACCACGATCCGCGCACCCTCCAGCGAACCGAGCGCCTCGCGCAGCGTGAGCGCGTCGAGGAGCGCCTGGGTAGGGTGGGCATGGCTGCCGTCGCCGGCGTTGAGGATGGCAGCCCGCTCCAGCGAGCGCGCGGCCAGGTACGGCGCTCCGCTGGCCGCGTGGCGCAGGACGATCATCCGGACTCCGGTCCGCTCCAGGGTTCGCAGGGTGTCGACCAGCGACTCGCCCTTGGCCACGCTGCTGCCCGCCACCGACAGATCGGTGACCGTCGCCCCCAGTTCGCTCGCCGCCAGCTCGAAGCTGACCCGGGTCCGGGTCGAGGGCTCGTAGAAGGCCAGGCCCACCGCGGTACCGCGGAGGGAATCGGGCAGCTCTCGAGCGGCGCGCCGGGCGCGCAGTTCGACGCCCAGGTCGAGGACCGCCTCCAGCTCGGCGCGCGACAGGTCGTCGACGTCGAGCAGGTGGCGCTGGGTCCAGGTCGGAACCCGGGTGGCGGTCATGCCGGGGCGCCTTCGGAACGGGTGAGGACCACCTCGTCCACCCCATCGGTCTCGACCAGGCGTACATGGACCACCTCGTTCGCGCTGGTGGGCAGGTTCTTGCCCACGAAATCGGGCCGGATGGGGAGCTCCCGGTGCCCACGGTCGACGACCACCGCCAGGCGCACCGCTCGCGGGCGGCCGTGATCGGTCAGGGCATCCAGGGCGGCCCGGATGGTGCGCCCGGTGTACAGGACGTCGTCCACCAGCACCACGGTCCGATCGGAGATGTCGGGACCGAGGTCGCTGCGCTTGACGATGGGGGCGTGGGCCAGGCGAGTCAGGTCGTCGCGGTAGAACGTGATGTCCAGCGACCCAACCGGCGGCCGGACGTGCTCGTGCTCCTCGATGAGCCCCGCCAGCCGCTCGGCCAGGGGATGGCCTCGCGTGCGCAATCCGACCAGGACCAGGTCATCGGTCCCCTCGTGGCGCTCGACGATCTCGTGCGCAATCCGGGTCAAAGCCCGCCGGAGATCGTCGGCGTCGAAGATGCGGCGCTCGGAGGTCATGGGGCTGGGCTCCTTGGCGGCCTCACTGGACCGCGTTAAAGGGGCGCTTGGGGACGGCCGGAGTATGACACCTGGCGACCCTCATCGGGCCGCGCGGGCAAGGTGATCGCGGAGGACCTCGGCGGCGTACTCGGGCGCGGCGGGGTTGACGGCCAGCGCGGTCGCCCGCTCCAGACCGGCGATCACCCGCAGCCGCGGGTGGAGCTCCCAGTGCCAGTGGAACGTCTGGTCCAGTCGCTCCCCGGCAGGCGCGGTGTGGAGGAACAGGTTGTACGGCGGGTCGCCCAGCACCCCGAGCGCGCCGAGGGTGCGCTGCAGCGTGGCCCGGCAGGCACCGATCGCCTCATCGTCCAGACCGGTGAAGTCCGCCGCATGCTCGCGCGGGATGACAAGCAGCTCGAACGCCGAGCGGCTGGCGGCGGGGGCCACGACCACGAATCGCTCCTCGGCGAGCACCAGGCGCGCGCCGTTCTCCTCTTCGGCGGTCGCCATGGCGCACCACACGCAGGTTTGGCGGCTGATCATGTGACGCGCGCCGCCGCCGATCTCCTCCGCCACCCGGTGCGGGACCTGGGGGATCGCATACAGCTCGAAATTCAGGTGTTGGCTCCGCGAACCGGCCTGGCGGCCGTAGGACTGGAGGACCTGGACGTAGATCGGCTCGTCCGGCGGTCGGGCGGCAGCGCCCAGCTCTCGCATCCCGTCGCGCACCGCGCGCAGCAGACGCTCGGCGAGGTGCGGCTGCGCATCGGCAAACCGCTCGTGGTGGTCACGCGGCCCGACCACGATCTCCCACGACCCGCGCGAGGCGGCCACTTCGGGGAGCATCGACAGCTGCGCCGGCGGCTCGCGCCCCGACTCCACGATTTGAAACGCGTCTGGCCGCAGGGTCACCCGCCGGACGTCGTCGTCGTCATCCTCCGGCGCCTCGTCGCAGTGGCGGCAATGGGTCCCCTCCACCGGCGCGGCCTCGACCGTGAACGAGGCGTGCTCGAACGCTCGGTCGGTGACGATGGCCGACCACCAGCCGGTGACGGGATCACGGCGCAGCTCGAACATTTGCCGCGCAGCCCGGCGTTCAGCCGAGCTCGTTGAGCTCCCAGGATCGGCGACGGGGCTGGGCCGCCCACTCCTCGCGCAGCTGCGACATGATCAGGACGTCCTCGTGGCGGCCCTGGGCGAAATGGCGGTGTCGCAGCGTCCCTTCCAGCACGAACCCGGCCTTCTCGTACGAGCGGCGGGCGCGGGCGTTGGGGGCGTAGACCTGGAGCTCGATTCGCTCCAGCCGCAGCTCCCCGAACCCGAAATCGCAGATCGCAAACAGGGCATCGGTCCCATACCCCTTGTTCCACTCGCTCTTCTCACCGATGCTGATCCCGAACTCGGCATTGCCGTTCACGAAGTCGAGGTTGTGCAGGCCGGCGGTCCCGATCGGCTCGTCATCGGCCAGGCGGCAGATGACGAAGTGGTACACGCTCTTCCCCTGCTCTGCGA
>DATKBC010000014.1:0-3223 GCA_035514415.1 Pleomorphomonadaceae bacterium
CCCACCTGGGCATTCTCAAACCACGACCTGTCGCGCCATGCGACGCGCTGGGGTGCCGAGCGCGCCCGCCTCGCCGCGCTGATCCTGCTCACCCTGCGCGGGACGGTGTGCCTGTACCAGGGCGAGGAGATCGGGATGACCGACCTCGTGCCGGCGCCCGGCCCGGGGCGTGATGCCGCCAGGCATGATCGGGCCGGGCGCGACCCGGCTCGAGGGGCATTCGACTGGCACGAAGCGGCCCGCCAACGGAGCGACCACGAATCACTGCTCGGGCTGTACCGCGGGCTCATCGAGCTGCGTCGTCGCGCGCCGGCCCTGCGCCACGGGACGCTGAGCCTGCTCCGCCGGCTGCCCCCCGGTGTCCTCGGATACGAGCGTCAGTTCGGAGCTGAAAAGCTGACCGTGCTGGCCAACATGAGCCAGCGGCGCACGGTGGTCCGGCTGCCCTCCGGCCAAGCCGACACGCTGCTGATGGCCACCGACCTGAACCAGGGTCACCCCAGCGGCAGCAAGATCGAGCTGGTAGCCGACCACGGCGTCGTCATCGGCTGAGGGGCCACTTGGCCTGCCGCCGGTTGGCGCGCGGTGCTGTAATACGCGGAGCCAATGAGTAGACGACGTCCGCTCGAGCCACCCACCGGATCGAGCGGCTCTCAGGTCGATCCCATGCTCGAAGTCCGCGAGCGGCGCCGCGGGCAGCGGCCGGGCGACGCTTACGTGCGGATCGTGCGCCCGTTCGAAGATGAGTTCGAGCACGGCGAGGAGGGCCACCTCATCGCGTCCGAGCGGGCGAACGCCCCGACCACCCCATTCGGTCGCTGGGTTCAGGGGGTGCGCGGCTTCCTCTTCGGGCGGCCCATCTCATCGGAGCACGAGGAGCACGAGCGGCTGTCCAAGGTCAAGGCCCTGGCCGTGTTCAGCTCGGACAACATCAGCTCCAGCGCATACGGCCCCGAGGCGATCATGCGGGTGCTGGCGTTCGCCGGCGCCGGGGCGCTGGCCCTCACCATCCCGTTGGCCGGCCTGATCATCATCATGCTGGCCATCGTCACCCTGTCCTACCGGCAGACGATCAAGGCCTATCCCCAGGGCGCCAGCAGCTACATCGTGGCCAGCGATAACCTGGGCGATCGGACGGGGGTTCTCGCCGCCTCCGCGCTCCTGATCGGATACGTGGTCACGGTCGCGGTATCGGTCTCCGCCGGCGTGGCGGCCATGACCTCCATCGTTCCCGAGATCCATCCGTTTCGGGTCATCATCAGCGTCGCCCTGGTCGGGCTGCTCATGATCGGCAACCTGCGTGGCATCCGCGAATCGGGGACGATCTTCATGGCGCCGACGTACCTGTACATCGTCGTCATGCTCGGGATCATCGGCTACGGCATGGCGCTGTCGGTAACCGGCCAGCTGCCGGAGTACGTCCCGCCGGCCGACTGGGTGGCCGCCATCGAGCCGTCGGCCCAGGCGCTTGGGTTGTTCCTCGTCCTGCGCGCGTTCTCGCAGGGGGCGGTCGCGTTGACCGGGGTCGAGGCCGTCTCCGACGGCGTGCCGGCGTTCAAGCCACCGGAATGGCGGAATGCGCGCACCACCCTGACCTGGGCGGCGGTCATCTTCGGGGTGCTGTTCATCGGGATCGCCTACCTGGCGACCACGATCGGGATCGTCCCCGACCCCGATGAGCAGCAGACCGTCCTGTCGCTCATGGTCCGTCACCTGGTGGGTGACGGCTGGATCCTGGTGCTGGCCCAGGTGGCCACCGCACTGCTCCTGGTCCTGGCCGCGAACACCAGCTTTGCTGACTTTCCCCGACTTTCGTCGTTCCTGGCCCGTGACGGGTTCATGCCGCGCCAGTTCGCCTTCCGCGGCGAGCGCCTCGCGTTCACGACCGGCATCGTTGCCCTCTCGGGAATGGCGGCGGTTCTCCTCGTCATGTTCAGCGCGAGCGTGACCGGTCTGATCCCGCTCTACACCCTCGGCGTGTTCATCGCGTTCACGCTGTCTCAGCTCGGCATGTTCGTCCGCTGGTACCGCCGTCGCGAACCGGGCTGGGCACGGGGGATTGCGATCAACGGCCTGGGCACGGTTACCACCGCGGTCGTGGCCGTGGTGGTGGCCACCAGCAATTTCTTCCAGGGATCGTGGCTGGTCATCGTCCTGGTCCCGATCCTGATGGTGTTCCTGTTCGGCATTCGGCGCCACTACCGGACTCACGATGCCGTCGTGGGCCTCGTGGCCACCGATGATGAGATCGGTGCGGCGACGCCCGAGCGCCTCCCGGAACCGATCGTGATCGTCCCCATCGCCCGCCTGGACCGCACGGCCATGCACGCCATCGCGTTCGCGAATTCGATCAGCCGCGATGCGACCGCGGTCCACATCACCAACGACCCGCGAGACGCGGACGAGCTGCGTCGGCAGTGGCCCGCCGTGGGCGGAACCACCGAGCTGGTCGTGGTCGAATCGCCGTACCGCGCCCTGATCGGGCCGCTGGTCCGCTACATGGATGCCCTGCAGGCCCAGGCTCCAGATCGACCGATCATGGTCGTCCTGTCGGAGGTCGTCCCCCGCCACTGGTGGGAGAACCTGCTCCACAACCAGACCAGCCTGCGGCTCAAGCTGCGGCTGTTCGGACGCAAGAACACGATCGTGGCCGACGTGCCCTACCACCGCCCCGACTAGGGCAGGGACTCGTCCATCGGTTCGAGCCCAAAGTAGACGCCGCGCGCCAGGACGTGGCGGCGCGCCGCGCGGTATACGAGGTTGCCGGGGAACGGCTGTTGATGGGCGGTGGCCAGGATCACGGCGTCCCGCTCGTCGCCGTCCGCGAGGCGTTCGGCGCGCACCCCATGGCTGACCCCGCTCGGCCGGGCCACCACGGCTTCGCCGGCCGCGGCCAAGTTCCGGGTCCATCCCACTTCCCCGTTCGGATGGCCGACGTACCAGCCGCCCCCCACCTCGATCAGGCCCACCAGGACTGCGCGAGGGCGCCCCGTGCGCCTGCCCTGGACACGGAGGTCGACCGTGATCCCCATCCCGCCGGCGCGCCACGCGGCGCGGATCAGCGGATCGGTGAGGCGAAGCCACGCATAGCCCAGGCGCCACAACAGGCTCCAGATGCGAGAGGGACGACGGGAGGCGGTCATCGGTGCAGCCTCGAGATGGCGCGCCGGGCAGGATTCGAACCCGCGGCCTGGTGGTCCGAAGCCACCCGCTCTATCCACTG
>DATKBC010000015.1:0-2413 GCA_035514415.1 Pleomorphomonadaceae bacterium
GTCCGGACCAACGGCTGGCCGGCTCTTGATGACTTTCGAGCAGGTCGAAGGCGGCACAAAGGTCGTGTTTGACGCGGAGTTTGAGGCACGCGGACTCGTCAAGCTGGGCAAGCCGCTCTGGATGAGCCTTGGCAAGCGGCAGTGGGACCGCGATCTCGCAACGCTGAAGCGAAAGATGGAATCCCACGCCCTGTAAGCGCACTGCGATATTGACGACCTTCACGGTCGCCACCCGGACCCCTTGACAGACCTTCGCGTTCAAGCTCCGAGAGCGGTCCATACAACGCCAGAAACGATCACGGCGCATCCTCGTAGCGTGCGTCACCGACCTGAAAGGTCACCCGACCCTCCATGACAAACGAATGTTTCACTCTCCCGGCTGTGGATGTGTGAACTCGCGCCTTCGCCGGGGTCGTGACGTGTCTCGATCACCGTTAGCGTGCCACTGGTCGCGTCGGCCGCAAGCTTGATCGCAGCAGCCCATTCGGTGAACTCCAGGACTTCACCCCCTGGGACCGGAACGATCTTGGGTTCCACCGCGAGTCCTCCTGCTACAGATACCCCAGTGCCTGCGCCGCCGGCGCCAGGAATGACGATCGGCTGCTCGTCGTATCGACGCGGCGGGCGTGAAGCCTAGGTCTACTTCTTCTTCTTACCGCCGCCTGTCTTCGTTCCACCCTTCGGCTTCTTACCGCCGCTCTTCGAGCCAGGTCCCTTGTCGGACACTCCGTCGCGGCGGGCCTGCCGTTTTCGTGCTCAGAAGGCTGGTGCCGGAGGAGGGGGTCGAACCCACACGGGATTGCTCCCATCGGTGTTTGAGACCGACGCGTCTGCCTGTTCCGCCACTCCGGCCCGCGGGGGATGTGATTATAGGTAGCCGATGTCGGATCCCGACCCGAGTCGCCCGGCCACGCGGACCGGCCCGTTGGCCGAGGAGGCCGCCGTGGTGGCCGCCGCCGCGCGGGGTGATCGGTCCGCCTTCACGCAGCTGATGGAGCACTACCAGGGCGCCTGCTATGGCCTGGCCTGGCGCCTGCTCGGTGATCCGGACCTCGCCGCGGACGCCACCCAGGACGCGTTCATCCACGCCTACGACCACATCCGTGCCTACCGGGGAGGCGTGTTCCGGTCGTGGCTGCTGCGGATCACGGCCAATGCCTCGTACGACATCCTGCGTCGGTCGCAGCGGCGACCGACGACCACCCTCCCTGAGCCCTCGGAGGGTGAGGCGGATATCCCCGATCCGCGGGCCGTGAACCCGGTCGCCGAATCTGCCCGCGCGGAGCTGTACCGCGCACTCGACGCAGCGCTGCGTTTGCTGCCCGAGGATCAGCGCGTTGCCGTCGTGCTGTCCGACGTGTACGGGATGGACTACCAGGAAGTGGCCGAATCCATCCAGTCACCCATCGGGACAGTGAAGTCGCGCATTCACCGCGGGCGCCTGCGGCTGCGCGTGCTGCTGGCCGACCGGCGGGAACTGTTCGAGGGTTGAGGGCGTCTGACCGGTGTCCATGACTACGCGTGCGCACCCCGATCCCGAGCGCCTGGCCGCCCTGGCCGGCGCTGATCCGGATGCCCTTTCCGACCGTGAGCTGAGCGCTCACGTGGCCGAATGCGCGGTCTGCGACGGGCAGCTTCGAGAGCTGCGGGTGCTGCGCGCTGCCCTGGCCGAGCTCCCCGATCTGGTGCCGTCCCGGCCGTTGCGGCTGCTGCCGCCCGTTCCGGAGTCGACCCCGTCCGCCGGCTGGCGGATCGGCCTCCGACGCGCATTCGCTCCCCTCGCGGTGGCGGGAATGGTCCTGCTCCTGGTCGGTGGCGTGGGCGCGACTGGCGCGCTCGGGCCAGCCGATGCGGGTGCCTTCTTGCAGCGCATTCAGTTCTCGGCCCCGGCGGCTATAGAGGCCGCCACGGCTCAGCCCCAGGAGACTGCCGCCGAGGTGGGCATGGCTCCCGACGAGGTGGCGTCGCCGGAGGGTTCGCGGGGACAAACCGGGGCCATCGCGACGGATGTCCCTCGCGCTGCCGATGCGACCGCGGCGCCCGCCGAGAGCTTGGCCGAGGTGACCGCAGGGCAGGACACGAGTCGTGACGGCGACCTGGCGATGGTCGAGGACCGTCTGGGTTGGATCCTGGCCGCGTTGGCGGGGGTCGGCCTGCTGGCTCTTGCCCTGGTCCTCCGCCGATCGGCCGTCCCCATCGACCGGGGTTCGTCGGGCCGCTAGGCGGCCGTCACGCGCCGAACACTCGCGCCGGTCAGGCGCCGATCAGACGCCCCGCCACGATCGCGGCGGTCAGAATCGCCAATCCCACGACGCCGGCGATCACGGCCGCCCAGGGCCCCTCGAGGAATCCTTTGGGCGGAGCCTCCTCTCGAGGAGGCCGGGGCCGAACGCGGAGGGTTCCGCGGCGGGCG
>DATKBC010000016.1:0-3586 GCA_035514415.1 Pleomorphomonadaceae bacterium
ACGAACACCCGCTGGGCGAGGATTTCGTTGACCGAGGGATCCTGGCCGACCACCAGCACCCGAGCGGTGCCGTCGAGCCTTCCCCGGTAGTACACCGGTCCGAAGTCGATACGGAAGAGATCCGGTCGGGTCTGGTAGGCCACAAGGGGTGCGGCGCGGAAAAGCGCTTCCCAGCCGGGTGGGGGGCCGGGATCGAATCCGGGCACGCCCGAGGCGGCGCGGGCAATGGCGGCCGCTGCTTGAAACATCCGGTTGGCGGCCATCTGTTCGATCGTCGTGATCCCGAAGGCGTCGCCCAGCCGGTCAGCATCGGCCGCCGACACACCTTTCAACGCGTTGGGGGGAGCCTTGGCTAGCTCGGCGGCGGCGCGACCCCGAAACTGGGTGACGACCAGGCGGTCGAACGAACGGCCCATCGAGCAGCTCCTTGGTCGGTCAGCCGATGTCGATCGTCTCACGGAGCGCGGCCGCGAGCCTGTCGCCGTCGTAGCCCAGCATCTCCAGATGGACCAAGGGTCCCCCCTGGCGGCCGAGCACCTCATCCAGTTCGAGGGTCACCCGGTCACGCCGGACGTCGCGGGTGCGCAGCCACCGTCCGTCCGCCCGCGCGTCGATGCGGTCGATGTTCCTGGTCCGCAGTGTCACCGATGGCGGCCGGTCGCGATGGCGCTGGACGCTGTCGATCTGGATCGAATGCGGCCTGCGTCGGGCCAGCTCGACGATCGCGGTGTCGATGAGGTCCCGGTTGCCTTCCATGACATCTCGCCTGGTCATTCGGTACGGGAGGTCGGGCCGGACCCCAAGGTCTTCGAGCACGGTCCCGGCGTTGTAGCCGACCCGGGTGGTGCGACGGACGGCGACCCGCAGGTCGGCTCCTCGGGGGAGCGCCTGGTACGGGGACGGTCCGGGGTCCTCGTTGTCGGGTTCCATCAGCCTGCGAAGGAGGGCGTGGGACCAGACGTTGGCCCCCCCGGCGCCGGTGGCATCACCCACACCGATCACCGTCCCGATGTCGTGGTCCTGGAACCCCGCCGCGAACATGTCTGTCGCCGAGTAGCACAGGGCGTCCGTGATCAGCGCCACCGGGCCGTAGTAGGACTGGCCGCGCGTGTTGGCGTCCGTCGGGGGGGTGATGGGAAAGCCGAGCGAGTACGTCGCGCCGGTCCGCACCGACTGCTCCATCGAGTCGATCCAAGGTTGCAGTTCCAGCCCTGGCAGGGAAGTGGAGCGGCGGTGGTTGCGGCAGATCCGCAGATTCGTTGGGCTGTTGATGAATTGGGCCTGCTCGGGTTCGATCCGTCGCGGGGTCAAGACCTGCAGCAGCTCCTCGGCGGCGTAGATCAGCCCACCGCCGTTGCCGCGGACGTCGACGATGAGCCCGTCGCCGGGCAGCAGGCCGGCCAGCCTTACGAACTCGTCGACGAACGGGCCCGACTCCGGGACGTGGAAGGTGAAGATCCGGATGTAGCCGTACGCCGGGTCGTGCGGACCGGCTTGGCTGCGACGCACCGTCATAGCCCGGAAGACGCCCGGCATGTGCGATTCGAGACCCGATGCGGCGTCGTGGATCGGTGCGGCCAGATACTGGCCGGCGGCTTTGCGCTCAGCGGTGGCCACCTCGGGCGCGTAGAGGATCTTTCGCGCCTGTTGGACGTCGTCGGTGTGGTCGTCCAGCCCCATGGCGCTGGACTCGGCGACGAGGTCTGCGGGGCCGATCGCCGATCCCGGCTCGAACACCAGCCAGCCCTGGGTGTGTTCGTGGGCCTCGCCGGGTTCGGCGGTCCACCGGATCGTGACCCAGTCCTCGTCGGGCGGCAGCCCGCGAGCCAGCGGCCGCACCGTCAGGCTGTTCAGGCCGCGGGCGTGACGCGCATCCGGGTTGCTGCCAGCGTGCCGGTCGGCGTTGCGGGCGATAGCCGTGTCGATCGGCATGCCGTTCCAGTGGGTGAGCTGAGCGCCCCGCATGCGCTGGTCGGGCCAGGCGTCGGCGACCCACTTGGTCAAGACATAGCGGGTGTCGCCTCGGTCGTGGATCTCCTCGATCAGGAACGGCAGCCAGGCCACCTTGGTGCCGAAGGGCGCCGGCAGCCGGTAGCCGGTGTGCAGATCGCGAAGCGCGTTGAAGATCTCCGTGACCTCGATGTGGAACTCGATCTCGGGCGGCATCGTCGCGGGAGTCATGGCGTTGAGCCGTTGCCCCAGCAGGCGGAGCCGTTGGACCGGGTCGGCCGCGTGCATCGCCCGCTTCAGCGGCAGGTGCACGTAGTTGTCAGCCAGCAGGACCATGGCCTGGTCAACGATCTTCTCGCGGTCGTCCAGCGTGAGCTCCCCGAAGGTGGCGAGCAGGCCGCGCAGATCGGCGGTGGTGGCCAGAAGCTGCGGGTCGATCGTCCGGTCGGCCGACTCCAGGAACCGGGCCGAGTCGGGAATCGGGATCGTCTCGCCGTAAAGCTCCGGCAGGCCCCGCTTGACGAACTCGGGAAGGTTCGTCGAGGTCGCGAGGGCGGCGAGGGATCGCCGGTCGTCCACGACCGTGATCGGATCGAGCTCGATCGGCTCCGTCACCCAGAACGCGTAGGGCTGCGCCGCCACCGCGAAGCCAAGCGCGGCGATCGCGATCGCGAGGTCGTCCTGCTCGAAATCGGGCACCACCCGCAAGGCGGTGTCCCCGACCTGCATGCCGCCCCCGAACGCCACGTCGCCCCCGGCGGTGATGGCGTTGCCGACCCCGACCGCATCGTCCACCCGCTGGGCCAGCTCCGGCAGGCGCGCCATCGCGTCGGCCAGGTCGTGGATCGCCTGGCTGAGCGGCAGACCATCCAGCAGATCGCCGTCGTGCTCCAGATACAGGTACCGCGTCGACCGACCGATGGCGATCCGGTCGATCCACGCCGCGTCGCCCAACGCGTCGTCCCAGAAGCGTCGCATGAGCCGGGGCTGCCCCACGCGGGGCGCCCCCCCGATGACGACCAGAGTGATCGAGCTCTCCCGCGCCTGAAGCAGCAGCTCGTAGGGGTCGCCCGTCCGACCATTCACCACCACCAGGTCCGCCAGCTTGCCCGGCTCGATCGACCCGAGCAGCCCGTCCCACCCCAGGGCCTGAGCCGGGTTGACCGTCACCATCTCCGCCAGCTCCAGCGGCGTGAACACGTCGCCCATCTGGCGGCTCGCCAGCCAGGCGACCTTCAGCTCGCCCAGCAGGTTCTTCGATCCGCTCGGCGCCCAGTCCGACCCCAGGGAAACGCGAACCGCGGCCGCCTTGGCCGCAGCCATATCCGTAGTCGCGCCGTACCGCAGATAGTTGCTCACCGGCGACCACACCATGGACGCTCCCCGCGCGGCGAGGACCTCGAGGTCCTCCGCGCGCAGCGCGGTGCAGTGGATGGCGCACAGCGCATCGGTCACCGCCCAGGTGGCGGCATCGATCTGCAGCCGACCGAACCACCCGCGGGCGGTGTCGTCGGTGCCCTCCGACAGGTGCTGCAGGTAGCACGTGTGGCCCGCCAGGGTCCCGAGGTACTCGACCGCCCCGCCGGTCCTCGGATTGCCGATGTTCGTCCCCGCCTTCGGCAGGCGCGGATCATCG
>DATKBC010000017.1:0-7763 GCA_035514415.1 Pleomorphomonadaceae bacterium
GGCCTGATCGGTTCTGACGCCAACCGGTCGTCGGGCCTAATCAGCCAGCCCCCCTGGCAGGGACGGGGTACGGATCAAACCGTACCCCGTTCTCTGTTGTGCAGGAGTAATTGCACCCTCAGATGAGGGCCAGCTCGCGCCCCACCTTCTCGAAGGCGGCCAGGCAGATGTCCAGGTCCGCGTCGGTGTGCTCGGCGGTCACGATCGTGCGAACCCGACTCTTGGGCTCCGGTACGGTCGGGTAGCCAATCCCCTGGGCGAACACGCCCTCCTCGAACAGCCGATCCGACAGCTGCATGGCCAGCGCCCCGCCGCCGGCGATGACGGGCGTGATGGGCGTCTCGGACTGACCGATGTTGAACCCCAGCGCCCGCAGACCTTCCTTGAAGTGGCGTGTGTTGGCCCACAGCCGCTCGATCCGCTCGGGCTCGGTTTCGAGGACCTCGATCGCCGCCATGCAGGCGGCCGCCACGCCCGGTGGATGGGAAGTCGAGAACAGGAATGGCCGGGCGCGGTGGATGAGCACCTCGCGCAGCGACTGGCTGCCGGCGACGTAGCCACCCAGGACACCCATCGCCTTGGACAGGGTGCCGACTTGGACGTGGACCCGTCCGTGGAGATCGAAGTGGTCCACCGTGCCTCGCCCGTTGCGTCCCAGGACGCCCGAGCCGTGCGCATCGTCGACGTACACGATCGCCTCCGCCTCCTCGGCCGCGTCGACGATCTCCGGCAGGCGCGCAATGTCGCCGTCCATCGAGAACACGCCATCGGTGATGACCAGGATGGTCCGATCCGCCCCGCCAGGCGCAGCCCGGATTTCGCGCAGGGTGGCCCGCAGCGCATCGGTATCGGCATGCGGGAACAGGCGGCGCTCGGCCTTGGTCAGCCGGATGCCGTCGATGATGGAAGCGTGGTTGAGCTCGTCGGAGACGATGACCGCGCCCTCGCCGGCCAGGATCGGGATGGTGCCGGTGTTGGCGGTGAAGCCGGATTGGAAGGTCAGCGTGGCCTGGACGCCCTTGAAATCGGCCAGCCGCGACTCGAGCTGCTGGTGGAGGGTCATGGTGCCGGCGATCGTGCGCACCGCTCCGGATCCTGCGCCCAGGGCCTGGGTGGCGAAGATGGTGGCCTCGCGGAGCTTGGGGTGGGTGGCCAGGCCAAGGTAGTTGTTGCTGGACAGGGTGATCACCTCGCGGCCGTCGATCCGGCAGCGGGCCTGTTGCTCGCTCTCCACCACCCGCAGGCGGCGGTACTGGCCCTTGGCGCGCAGGTCGTCGAGGTCGGCGTCCAGGAAGGCCAGCGGGTTGCGCGTGGACCGAACCGATGTCATGGGGTGAGCACCACCTTACCGGCATGCCGCGACCCCAGCAGGTCGAATCCCTGCTGCCAGTCGGCGAGATCGAGCCGATGGGTGAGGATAGGCGCCACGTCCAGTGCGCCTGAGCGCAGCAGGTCCTGCGTCCGCTCCCAGGTGTCGTAGATCCGGCGTCCGAAGACGCCATGCACGCGCACGCCCTTCTCGATGACCAGGTTCGACAGGTCGACCGCCACCGGCTCGCCGAAGATGCCCAGCAGGCTGATCCGGCCGCCGCGGGTCACGAAGCGCAGGCCCTGGTCCAGGGCGGCAGCCGACCCGCTCATCTCGAGCACGACGTCCACGCCGTCCCCGCCGGTCGCCTCCAGCACCTTGGCCACCGTTTCCGGGCCCCGCCCGTCCAGGACCAGGTCAGCGCCCATCTGGGTCGCCAGCTCCAGCCGATACGGCTCCGTGTCGGTGGCGACCACCCACGTCGCCCCCGCCGCCTTGGCGATGCCCACCGCGCACAGGCCGATGGGTCCGCAGCCGGTCACGGCCACCGTCCGGCCCGCGATGGGCTCCACGAAGGCGGCATGCACCGCATTGCCCATCGGCTCCTGGAGGGCGACCACGGCCGGGTCGAGCCCGTTGGATTCGACCGCGTTGGCCTCGGGGATGACAACGTATTCGGCGAAGCCGCCGTTGACGTGGGCGCCGATGACGCGCAGTTCGCGGCACAGGTGCGGGGAGCCGGCGCGGCACTGGGCGCACACACCGCAGTACAGATGCGACTCGACGCCCACCAGGTCCCCGTCGCGAACACGGGTCACGCCCGAACCGGAAGCGACGACCCGGCCCGCCAGCTCATGGCCCAGGATGACCGGCGTCTGGATGTTCTCGGCCGCCCAGCGGTCCCAGAGGTAGATGTGCCGGTCGGTCCCGCACACGCTGGCCGCTTCGATCTGGAGCTGGACCTCGCCTGGGCCAGGCGTGGGCACGGGGGCGTCGATGATCTCGAGGCCCGGCTCGGCCCGGGTCTTGGCCAGGGCACGCATCAGGCGATGCCTGCCGGCTCGGCGATTCCGGCCGCCGTGGCGTGGTCGTCGGCGCGCGGCTGCTCATCGACGATCGTGTTCTCCAGGACCCCGATGCCGGCGACCTCACAGACCATGACGTCCCCACCCGCCAGGTAGCGAGGCGGGTCGTGGAAGTGGCCGACCCCGGCCGGGGTGCCGGTGGCCAAGATGTCGCCCGGCTCCAGGGTGATGGATCGCGACACGAAGGCGATCAGGCTGGGCACGTCCCAGATCATCTCGGCCGTGGACGAGTCCTGCCAGGTCTCGCCATTGACCGATGAGCGCAGGGCCAGCCGGCCGGCGTCGCCGATCTCGTCACGGGTCACCACCGCCGGCCCCAGGGGCGCGAAGCCGTCCCAGCCCTTGGCTCGCAGCCACTGCCGGTCCTCGCGCTGCAGGTCGCGGGCGGTGACGTCGTTGAGGATCGTGTAGCCGAAGATGTGCTCCAGGGCCCGGTCGGCGGCCACCTGTGATGCGCGGAGCCCGATGACCACCGCCAGCTCGCACTCGAGGTCCAGCTTGTCGGTGGCGCGGGGCCGGACCACCGCAGCGCCGGGGTCGCTGATGGCGTTCGCGAACTTGGCGAACAGCATCGGGTAAGCCGGAGGCTCGAGGCCCTGCTCACGGCAGTGGTCGTGGTAGTTCAGCCCAACGCACACGATCTTGCCCGGCCGCGGCAAGGGCGACAGGTATCGGACTTCATTGGATGGGATGGGGGTTTTGGCGGCGGTATCGGCCGCGGCCAGCGCGTCCGCGATCATGGCCTCCGGGTCAAGTCCGTTCAGGACCGCATCCAGGTTGGTGCCGAGCGCATCGGTCAGGTCCAGCACGCCGTCGGGTTGCTCGACGCCCAGCCGCCGGCCCGGCGGGCCGTCAGCCTGGGTATGGGCAAATGCGACCAGCCGCATCGGCCGTCAGTTCTCGGTGAACCAGGACCGCGTGGCCTGCCGAGCCAGGCCGGCGATGAGAACCACCGAGATGGCGGCGCCGAGTGGGAGCATGAGGGTGGCCCACCCCGCGGCTGCCTCGGCGGGCATGGCCAGGGCGACCGGCACCAGGCCAGCCAGAATCGGCGCGGGCAGGAGCGAGATGCCCAGCGCGAAGCCGAAACCGGCGCGCTTGTGCTGGAGCACCAGGGTCAGGCCGAAGAGGACCGCGGCCAGCTCGGCCATCATGAACAGGCCCAGGAGCGAGAAAGGCGCCTTCTCGCTGAAGTCGACGAACGCGATGATCCGCGGCAGGAGCAAGCCGGTCAGCCCCAGCAACAGCGCAACCCACACGAACCAGGCCATCAGCCCGAATGACAGGCGGTGGCGGGTGGCGGGGGGAGCCGGCTCCATGTCAGGCATCGTAGCAAGGGGTCGTCCTCTACCATGCGGCGTCATGTCCGCCCGCGCCCGATCCCGCCTCGCGCCGCGGGCCATCCTCGCCGGAGCGCCCCTCGTGGCGCTCGTCGTGGCACTCGGAGCCTGCCTCCCGCTCCCCTCCGAGACGCCGTCTGCCTTACCCAGCGCCACGCCCCGGGCCACGCCCCGTGCCACGCCAACGGCTGAGCCGAGCACCACGCCGGAGGCGACACCGCGGCCGTATTCGCTCGAAAGCCCGGCCCAGCAGGATGGCCGTCTGATCCGGGTCACGGTAGCCCCCAACCTGGCCACCGACTCCTCGGGCCAGGTCGTGGTTACGGTCACCAATCTCGACGCCACCCGCATCACGGAAATCGTCCTGCGTTGGTCCACCTCACTCGACGAGCACCTCTTCCTCGCGCCATTCGCGCCGTCCCCCGACCGGAACTGCGAAGGCTGCCCGCCGCTCGTTCAGCCCTGGACCAAGTGGGTGTGGGGGCCGGGTGAAAGCGGGGAGCCGGCCGGCACCACGTCGCTGGGCTGGGGTCCGCTGGATCCGGGCGCGACGCTGGTCATCCCGGTCATCGCCAACCGCCGCAGGGACGGTCCGGTCGACTTCGACCTGCAGCTCCTGGCCGGGGAGGGCCTTCTCCTCCAGGAGGGCGGGCAGCCGGCCTGGCTCCGGGTGGCCGTCCCGTGATGCGCGGCATCCTCCCCGCCTGGACCGAGCCCGATCCGGACCTGTACCGCCGGCTGGGCGACATGATCGACCCCGGTCGGAAGGTGCTGGCGGCCCTGGAGCGCATCGTGCCCCTGTCCGGCAAGCGGATCGCGGACGTGGGCACCGGGATCGGGCATTACCCCATGCTCCTCGCCCGGCGCACGGCGCGCACGTATGGCATCGAGTCCGATCCGTCCCTGCTCGGCGAGGCGCGCCTGCGGGCCGGCGCAGCGCACCAGCCCAACATCCGGATGGTGGAGGGCGAGGCCACGAAGCTTCCCCTGCGCGATGCCGCGGTGGACATCGTGCTCCACGGTCTGATCGAGGCCGAGGAGGACTCGCTGCCGGCCATCGCCGAGGCGCTGCGTGTCCTGCGTCCGGGTGGGCGGCTGGTGGTCATGGGCTATTACGGTCGCGACGACGTCGCACCCCTCCTCGAGCCGGAGGTCGTGGCCCATGCCCGTCAGGCCACCCAACGCCGGATCGGCTGGTGGCTGCGCCACGGGTTCAAGATCAAGGTCGTCCACGCCAGGCTCGACCTGCGCGACACCGAGGCTACACATGCCATCCTGCCGCGGCTGTACGGCGACCGCGCACGGGCGTTCCTGATGAGCTCGTATCCGCCCCTCCCGGAGCTCAAGCTGGGCCTCTACCATCTCGCCAAAGCATCGGCCTGATCCGCCCAAAAGCAGTCCCTGGGGCCCAGGTATCGGTCTATCATCCGCCCGGGAGGCCAGGTTCTTCTCCCCCCGGAGCCTGGCCTCCCACTGTGCCTGCCGGGGCATTTCGGGCCCCTCGGAGCCGGTGCGATAATCCGGAACGACTCATCCAGGAGACCCATCCGTGACCGCGACCAGCCCGCGCCTGAAGATCACCTACGCCACCCTGAGCGCCGACAACCCCGAGCTCCAGGCGGCCTTCGACCGGGCAGTGGAATGGGCCCGCGGCGAGCTGGGCAAGACATACCCCATGCTGATCGGGTCCGAGCTGCGCGCCGGCGGCGAGACCTTCGAGCACCGCTCCCCCATCGACACCGAGCTGGTCGTCAGCCACTTCCCGGTCGGCACCCGAAAGGACGTGCACGACGCGATCGCCGCCGCGCGGCACGCATTCCCGGCCTGGCGCGACCTCGGTTGGCGGCGCCGGCTCGAGATCATCCGCCGCGCGGCCGACTTGATCAGCGAGCGGCAGTTCGAGTACGCGGCGCTCATGACATTCGAGGTCGGCAAGAATCGGCTGGAGTCGCTGGGCGATGTGGAGGAGACGGCGGATCTCCTCCGCTACTACGCCGACCAGATGGAAGCCCATGACGGGTTCGTGCAGCCCATGGGCTCCCTGTCGCCGGCGGAGCACACCCGGTCGGTCCTCAAGCCACACGGCGTGTGGGCGGTCATCAGTCCGTTCAACTTCCCGATGGCGCTGGCCGGCGGGCCAGCCGCGGGCGCCCTGATCGCGGGCAACACGGTGGTCATGAAGCCCTCTTCCGACGCGCCGCTGATGGGCTGGAAGTTCGTCGAGGCCCTGCGCGAGGCGGGGATCCCGGACGGGGTCGTGAACTTCGTGACCGGCCCCGGCGAGTCCGTGGGCGCCGAGCTGGAGGAGAGCGCAGGCATCGATGGGATGGTCTTCACCGGCAGCCACGAGGTCGGCATGCGGCTGTACCGCGGATTCACGCGCGAGTACCCGCGGCCGATCATCACCGAGATGGGCGGCAAGAACCCGGCCATCGTGACCGCCAGCGCCGATCTGGACGAGGCGGCCGAGGGCGTGGCCCGCTCGGCGTTCGGCTTCGACGGCCAGAAGTGCAGCGCCAACTCGCGGGTCTACGTCGAACGCAGCGTGGCGGCGGAGTTCGTCGAGCGGCTCGCCGAAAGAGCCCGACAGATCAAGGTGGGCGACCCCACCCAGCGCGAGAACTGGATGGGCCCGGTCATCAACGCCCGGGCCCTGCGCACGTTCACCGATGCGGTCGAGGAGGCGCGCCGGGACGGCGGCACCATCGCGGCAGGGGGCCAGGTCCTCGACTCCGGCGACGAGGCGCGCGGCTATTTCCCGACCCCGACCGTGGTCACCGGACTCTCGCCCGACCACCGGCTGTTCCGCGACGAGCTGTTCGTGCCGTTCGTGGTGGTCGCCGAGGTAGACTCCCTGGACGAGGCGCTGGGCCTGGCCAACGACACTCCCTACGGCCTGACGGCCGGCATCTTCTCGCAGGACCAATCCGAGATCGAGCGCTTCCTGACCGGCATCCAGGCCGGGGTCGTATACGTCAACCGGCGAAGCGGGGCGACCACCGGGGCGTGGCCGGGGATCCAGTCCTTTGGTGGCTGGAAGGGCTCCGGCTCATCGGGGAAGAGCGGTCTGGGCCCGTACTACGTCCAGCAGTTCCTGCGCGAGCAGTCGCAGACGGTCATGGGTGAGGAGCCGCCCCCCGCGTGACCCACCAGCGCCGCACCGATGCGGACGAGGCCGATCCGGCCGCCGCTCGGGTCGTCAGCAGCGGCTGGTTCGCGGTCGAGCTGCGATATGCGTATCTGGTGGAGGAGGCAACCGAACCGTACCTGGTCGAGGACCGCGTGGTCCTGATCGACGGCGACGACGAGGAGGCCGCCATGGGCCGCGCGGTGGAGATCGCGACCCAGTACGAGGACGACTTCGAGACCGACGACGGTCGCCCGGGCGCCATCCGCTTCGACGGCATCGTGGCCATCAAGGAGCTCGACGACCCGCCGGCGGCCGGGACCGAGGTGTGGCACGAGTACATGTCGCCCACCGGAGGGCAGACGACCGGCGAGGACGAGTCGCTGCCGCCGGTGTGGCCGACCGAAATGGCGTTCCCCCGCGCCCACGACACGTAAAGATCGGGCCCAACCAGGTGGGCTGGCAACGCGACCTGTATGAGGGCCTGCGGCCCCTGCTCTTCGCGGCCGATTCGGAATGGATCCATGGCGTGACCCTGACAGCCCTGCGCAAGGCGGCCGAAGGCTCATACGGTCGGGGCCTGCTGAGCCACCTGGCGAGCGACGGTCCCGCCGGCTCCTGGGCCGCATCGCGGCCGGTGGAGCACATGGGCCTCCGTTTCCGCAACCCGGTCGGGCTGGCGGCGGGGATGGACAAGAACGGAGAGGCCGTCGTCGGCTGGGGAGCGCTCGGCTTCGGCTTTGCCGAAGTGGGGTCCGTGACTCCGCAGGCCCAGGCTGGCAACCCGCGTCCACGCCTGTGGCGCCTCCCCGACGACGAGGCGTTGGTGAACCGAATGGGCTTCAACAATGACGGCGCGGCGGCAGTGGTCGAGCGGCTGACCCGCGCCCGACCCTGGCTGC
>DATKBC010000018.1:0-3632 GCA_035514415.1 Pleomorphomonadaceae bacterium
ACCCGCGGCTCGGGTTCGCCACCGTAACCCGGGACGACACCGCGCCCGACCTCCCCCAGGCACGGGTCTGGGTGTCGGGGTACGGGCCCGACCAGGACCAGACCAAGACCCTGATTGCCCTGACCGATGCCGCCGGCTGGCTTCGACGCCGGCTGGGGGAGCGCCTCAGCATCCGACACATCCCGCGGCTCGTGTTCCGGGCCGATGAATCGATCGCGGACGGCGACCGGGTCCTCAAGCTGCTGCGCGACCTGGACGCCGCCGAGGACGAGGACCGATGAAGGAGGTCGTCGACGCCCTGCGCGGTGCCCAGCGGATCACGGCCATCGGCCACGAGAACCCGGACGCGGACACGCTGGGAGCGGCACTGGCGATCCGCAGGGTGGGGGAGCGATACGGAGTCCCGGCCGAGGTCGTGATGGCCGATCCGGTGCCGCCCTACCTCCAGTTCCTGCCGGGCGTGGCGGAGGTACGAACCGCCCCCGCCCTGGAGCCGGACCTGGCGGTGGTGGTGGACGCCGGGGACCTGGCTCGGGTCGGACGGGTAGCCACCGATCACGCCGACTGGCTGGCTCGGGCGCGGATCGTGAACATCGACCATCACGTGAGCAACCCCGGGTTCGGGGCGGTCAACATGGTCGACCCGGAGGCGGCCTCGACCTGCGAGATGGTGACCCTCCTCCTGCCCGACCTTGGCGTCGAGCTGGACCCGGAGCTGGCGACGGTCCTGCTGGCCGGGATCGTGAATGACACCCACACCTTCGCCCATCCCAACGTCACCCCCCGCACCCTGCGCGTGGCGGCGTCGCTGGTCGAGGCGGGGGCATCGCTGGCGGCAATCCATCGCGCGATCTACGCCGAGAAGCCGTTCCCCACCCTGACGCTTTGGGGCCGTGCGCTGGCCGGCGTGGCGTCGGCGAGCGGCGGGCGGGTGGTCCACGCCGCGCTGACGGCCGCCATGATGGCCGAGACCGGGACCTCGCTCGACGCGAGCGAAGGATTCATCGACCTGCTGGGACTGGCCCGCGACGCGGACATCGCCCTCCTGTTCAAGGAGCATGCACCGACCGTCACCCGGGTCAGCATCCGGACCTCGGCGCGGGCGGACGCGGTGGCGGTCGCGGCCGCATTCGGGGGTGGAGGGCATGCACGGGCCGCCGGCTGCACGGTCGACGCGCCGTTGGGCGAGGCTCGAGGCCAAGTGCTGGCCGAATGCGAGCGCGAGCTGAAACGCGCCGATGATCGGCGTCCTTAACCTCGACAAGCCGGTCGGCCCCACCTCCCACGACATGGTCGGCCTGGTGCGCCGCCTGAGCGGGATGCGACGCATCGGTCATGCCGGCACCCTGGACCCGTTGGCCTCCGGCGTGCTCCCGATCCTGGTTGGCGGAGCCACCCGGCTGAGCCAGGAGCTGACGTCCGGAGCCAAGCGCTACGACGCGATTGTGCGGCTTGGATTTCGGTCGGCGACTGACGACGGGGAGGGGCCTCTGGAGCCGGGTGGACCACCGCCCAGCGTTGAAGCGGCCGAGGCCGCGCTGGGTGGGTTCGTGGGAGCGTTCCAGCAGCGCCCGCCCGCGTTTTCGGCCCGCAAGCAGGGCGGCCGAACGGCCCACCGCGCGGCCCGCCGGGGAAGCGCGTTGGACCTGCCGCCGCGAGAGGTGACGGTGCATGCCCTGCGGCTCCTGGACGCCACGCCTGGGGACGGGTGGCTCGACCTCCACCTCGACCTGGAGACAGGCCCGGGAACCTACGTGCGGTCCATCGCTCGCGACCTCGGTGAGCAGCTGGGGTGCGGCGGCTACCTCCATGCATTGCGACGTACCGGTGCAGCCGGGCTCGTGGCGAGTGACGCCCGGACACCAGCCGAGCTGGAGGCATTGGCGCGCGAAGGCAAGCTCGACGAGGCGCTGATCCCCCTCGAGCGGCTCGTCGACCTGCCCCAGCTCGTGCTCGACCATGAGCAGGCCCGCCGCTTCGGGAATGGCGGGGAGCTGCCGAGGTCCGGAGTTGGGCGAGTGTTGGTCCGCGGCCCATCGGGCGTCCTGGGCATTGGCCTGCTCGCCGACGGAGTCCTCCACCCCCAGAAGGTCCTGGCCGAGTCGTCGGCGTGACCGGACCTGCGGCCGATCGGGTACTGACCCTCGCCGAGGTGGCGGCACGGGATGCAACCCGCCCCGTCGCCCTGGTGCTGGGCGTGTTCGACGGCGTGCACCGGGGTCATCGAGTCCTGTTGTCGGCCGTGCGCGAGGCCGCTGCCGCCCGAGGCGCGCGCCCGGTGGCGCTGGTGTTCGATCCACCGCCGATCGAGGTCATCCGGCCCGGTCAGAGCGTGGAGCGCCTGGCGCGCCTGTCCGAGAACCTGGCCCGTATCCGCGATGCCGGTGTGGATCCCCTCGCACTCCGCTTCGACGCCTCGGTCCGCGACCTGCCGCCCGAGGCGTTCCTCGAGGCGCTGGCGCCCGGATTGCGGACCGCGGCGATCGTGATGACGCCCGACACCGCGTTCGGGCGTGACCGAGCCGGCACGCCATCACGGCTAAGCGAGATCGGCGAGGACCGCGGGTTCGAGGTCGTGCTGGTCGACCCGGAGCTGGACGACGGGCCGATTTCGTCGACCCGCATCCGCCGCGCGCTGGCCGAAGGCGACATTCCCGGTGCCACGCGGTTGCTGGGCCGCCGCCCGTCATTGAGCGGCGAGGTCGTCCGTGGCGACGGACGCGGGCAGGGACTTGGCTATCCGACCGCGAACCTGGCATTTCAATATCGTCCCGCCCTGCCGGCGTTGGGCATCTACGCCGGTCTCGTGGCCGGGACGGCGGGGGCGCCCCTCGCGACTAGTGCGCTGATCAGCGTCGGGCGCCGCCCGACGTTCCACGACCAGGGCGACATCGTGGTGGAGGCCAACCTGCTCGACTGGAGCGGCGAGCTGTACGGCCAGCATCTCCGAATCGAGCTCGTCGGGCGGCTCCGCGACGAGCGACGATTCGAGTCCGCGGCGGACCTCACGGCCCAGATGCGGCGGGACGAGGTCGCGGCCCGAGCGGCGCTGGCCGGTACCGTCTGATACGATGCAACGAACCGACAGATTGAAAGTGGAGGAACATTTGCCGCTCGACCCGGCTACGAAGGTCGCCGTCGCCACCGACTATGCAACGCATGATGGCGACACCGGATCTCCCGAAGTGCAGGTCGCGCTCCTGACCGAGCGGATCAAGTCACTCACGGAGCATTTGCGCAGCTATCCCAACGACAACGCCTCGCGCCGCGGGCTGCTCAAGCTCGTCGGCCAGCGCCGCCGCCTGCTCGCGTATCTCGTCCGCACGGACGTGGATCGCTACCGCGCGGTGATCGGCCGTCTCGGCCTGCGCCGGTAACGTCGTCATTCACCCCGTGACCCGGCCACCCCGGGTCCACCCACTCCCGCGTCGACCGCGACGCACCCCCTCCGAGCCGCGCCAACCGCATTGGGCTGGCCGCGCCGGACACGTCACCACATTGGAGGACATTCTTGGCTATCAAGGTTGAAACAGAGATCGGCGGGCAAACCTTCTCGCTCGAGACGGGCAAGCTTGCCGAGCAGGCCGATGGAGCGGTCCTGGTCCGCTACGGCGACACCGTCCTGCTGGCTA
>DATKBC010000019.1:0-3530 GCA_035514415.1 Pleomorphomonadaceae bacterium
CGAATCCGGAACGGGCCCGACTGGTCGCGGATGAACGACCAGCCAGCCAGTCCCCCTTCGGTCTCGCGCCAATGCAGGAGCCCGTTCTCGGCCACCACCCTGTCCACCGGGCCCTGACTGACGGCGGAGAAGAAGGCCTCCGACTCGTCCTGGATCTGCCCGCTGTCAGCGACGCGGAAGACATCGTTGATGCCCGCCTCGACGGTCACCTCGTATCCGATGAATTCATCGCCGGGCTCCGGCGTCGGGGCCACGGACGGAGTCACGGAGAACGAGGGCTCGGCCTCTGATGGGCTTGGCTCGCTCGTCCGGGACGGGATGGGCGTCGGGGTCTCCAGGGCCACCGCGCCGGGTCCGGCCACCACCCACCAGGCGGCGGCGCCCCCACCGAGCAGGAGGAGCACCACCAGAAGGGCGACGACAGTGCGTCGCCGTCCCCCACCTCCCGCCACTGGTGCCGGCCGCGGAGGCGGGGGCGGCCTGGGCGGTACGCGTTGGTGGGGCCGCCGGAGCGCCTCCAGCTCGTCAGTCGGGATGACGAGCACGCCACGCAGGTAGCGTGGGCAGTTGGCATAGCCCCGTTGGAGACAGACGTTGCGCTGCTGCTCCCCTGAGATCGGCTCCGGGTCGCCGAAGGCATAGCAGCGGTGGTCGTCGGTCGCCATTTCGTGGTAGTCCGCCCGGGACGCGGCCAGCCCCAGGAACGGGCAGACGTTCTCCGGTCGCTGGGCGAGTTTCTCGAACAGCGCCTTCCGCTCGGTCTCAGCCGCCGATTCGGCCGCCGCGTTGCCCCGCCTGAACATGGTGCGAGGATACTGCTCTGAGGCCCGGATTCGAACCGCTCGAGCGAGTTTCCGGCCTGGTACCAACTCGCCATTGAGCCTCACCCATCTGCGGCGCACGCTCGAAGCCTCATGGCGGTCGAACGTACCGACGCGCCACAGCGGATCCCAATCCCCCGCGCCGGGCAGATCCGTCGCTGCAGCGTGCGTCACGTGGCCATCACCCCGGTCCCTGGGGGGCGCGCGGTAGACGTCACCTGCCTCCTGGGCGGACCGGATCATCCGCTGCCGTTGGGCACGTTTGCGGAGGCCAGGCCGATCTGCAACGCCTGCACGGCAAAGGGCATCTGGCGCGCGGACGAGGATTGAGGCCCTGGAGAGCGGCCTGTAAGCCGAGTTCTGTCCCGGACCGAGGTCCGGGGACGGCCATCCATCTGGGCGACCTACCCGAGGGCTGAGCGAGCCACCTGCTGCGGCCCGAAGGCCGCCTTGCGCCCTCCTATTCGGTCTTGCTCCGGCTCGAGCTTGCCCGTTTCACTCCCGCTTGCGCGGGCATCGTCACTGTGGCGCTGGTCCTCGCCTCGCGGCGGACGGGTGTTACCCGCGAACCTGCTCTGTGGAGCTCGGACTTTCCTCGGACGCCGCCTTTCGACGATCGCGTCCGCGGCCGTCCGGCCGCCTCCAGGGCCCGCATCATACGCGCCGGTCGATGGCGACGTTGCTGAGGCGGTCGGCCTCACGATTGCGCTCGCGCGGCACGTGGCCGACGGTGTACGCCTCGAACTGCGCCAGCAGGGCCATGACCCGCGCATGAATGGGCTTCAGGTTGGGGTGCTTGACCCGATAGCGTCCGCTGATCTGGCGCGCCACGAGCTGCGAATCGGTGCGCAGGTCGACCTGGCGGGCGCCCCGCCGGAGTGCCTCTTCCAGCGCATCCTGGACGGCTGTCCACTCGGCCACGTTGTTCGTCTGCGTCCCGAGGTACCGCGCCAGCTGGGCAACTGTCTCCCCGGTCTCGACATCCTGGAGCACCGCCCCCAGGCCCGCCGGTCCCGGGTTGCCGCGGGCCGCCCCGTCGGTATGGATCAGCAGGCGGGTCACGCGGGCAACTCTCCGATGGCGCCCGTCACCTCCATGATGGCGCGGGTGACGTTGATGCCGCGCGGGCAAGCCTCCACGCAGTTGAACACGGTCCGGCAGCGCCAGACGCCATCCGCGTCGGCCATGATCTCCAGGCGCTCGGCGTGGGCGGTGTCACGGCTGTCGAAGATGAACCGATGCGCGTTCACGATGGCCGCCGGGCCGACGTAGTCGGGGTTGGTCCAAAACACGGGGCAGGCGGTAGTGCACGCCGCACACAGGATGCAGCGGCTGGTGTCCTCGAACGCGGCCCGTTCGGCGGGCGATTGACGGCGTTCCAATCCGTCCTCCGGCACCGCGTCGTTGACGAGGTAGGGCATGACGGCGCGGTACTTTTCCCAGAACCCCTCCTGGTCAACCAGCAGGTCCTTGACCACCGGCAGCCCACGCATCGCCTCGACCGAGATGCTGGCGCCCGCGTCGCGGACGAGAACCGCGCAGGCCAGCCGGTTGCGGCCATTGATCAGCATCGCGTCCGATCCGCATACCCCGTGGGCGCAGGACCGGCGGAAGGTCAGCGTCCCGTCCTGGAACCACTTCACCTGGTGCAGCAGGTCGAGCACGCGGTCCGATGGCTCGGCCTGCAGGGCATAGGATTCCCAGTGGGGCTCCTCATCCGCCTCGGGGTTGAAGCGCCGGATCCGCAGCTCGACGTCCATCGGTCAGTACACCCGGGGAGCCGGCTGGTATTCGGTGACCGTGACCGGTTTGTAGGTCAGCGCGACCCTACCGTCCGGCTGGCGAGTGACGAAGGTGTGGCGCATCCAGCGCGCATCGTCACGCTCGGGAAAGTCCTCCCGGGCATGGGCGCCGCGGGTCTCGGTCCGCGCCTCGGCTGAGATGACCATGGCCTCCGCGCAGTCCAGCAGGAACCCCAACTCGATCGCATCGGTCAGGTCCGTGTTGTACCGCACGCCGTGGTCGTCGAGCCGCAGCCGACCCGCCCGGTCGCGCAGGTTCGCCACCCCTGCCCGTCCGGTCCCCAACCCCGCGCCGCTGCGATATACCCCGCAGTCGGTGAACATCAGCTCGCGCAGCTCCCCTCGAATCGTCGCCGGCCGCTCGCCTTCGGTGGTGCGCAGCAGATCGGCCAGCTGCGCCGCGGATCGCGCTTCGGCCTCATGGTCGCGTCCGGGCGAGGGCGCGTCACGCAGCCCATCGGCCATGGCCTCGCCCGCCCGCCGGCCGAAGACGAGGATATCGAGGAGCGAGTTGGTCCCCAGCCGATTGGCGCCGTGGACGCTGATGCAGGCACACTCGCCGGCCGCGAAGAAGCCAGGCACCACCCGGCCCTCGACGTCGGCCAGCACGCGGCCGTCGATGTCGGTCGGGATGCCGCCCATGGCGTAGTGGGCGGTGGGCTGAACGGGGACCAGATCGGTCAATGGCTCGAGCCCGAAGTAGGTCCGGATGAAGCCCGCCATGTCGGGGAGCTTGTGGTCGAGGACCTCCGCACCGAGGTGCCGGACGTCGAGATGGACGAAGTCCCCGCCGTTGATCCCTCGCCCGGCCGCGATCTCCTGGTAGATGCTGCGGCTGACCACGTCGCGACCGGCCAGGTCCTTCATGGTCGGCGCGTACCGCTCCATGAAGCGCTCGCCCTCACCG
>DATKBC010000020.1:0-4074 GCA_035514415.1 Pleomorphomonadaceae bacterium
CTGACGGGGTGGTCTTGAAGTAATTCGCCCACGCGTCGTGGGCGATAGTGAACCCGCGGTCTTCGAGCGCCTCGAGGAACGGGCCGTTGTCGTAGTCGTACACGTCGCGCAACGTCTCCTCCCCGGCGTAGCGGTCGAGGATGACGTAGTAGATATCGGGTCGACCCGCCACGCCGACTCTGACCGCAGGGACCTCCCCGGTGGTGTCGGGGAACAAGCGGGTGCTGACCACGTATTCGCCGATCCGGAACAGGTTGAACAGGACCAGCATCACGGTGGCGATGTTCAGGAACTGGGTGGCCGGGCGCACCCAGCGTCCACCACGCCACGCCAGCTGGACGAGGGCCGCCCCCCACACCACCCAGATCACCACCAGGACCCAACGCTGCTGGAGGAACTCGTCGGCGACGTTCCACACGTGCCCGAATGAGAAGAACAGTCCCAGCAGGGCGCTGGTCATGAGTCCAGCCCGGGCCCAGTCGCGGCCGAAGCCGAAACACAACAGCAGCAGGGTGACGGCGCCTACCAGGCTGATGGCCAGCGGCATCCAGAGGGGCTCGAGGGTCACCTGCTGGGCCGCGTTCTCGGCAAACAGGAACAGGACCGGGAACGCAGCGATCAGGAGCGCATGCCAGGGCCAGTACGACCGGCCACTTGCGGTGGTGGTCGGGGCTCGGGTTACCATGATCGGAACACTAGCCGCACTGAGGCACCCTCATAGCCCATGCCACCCTTCGGGTACATCGACCCCGGGTCGGGCAGCCTGCTCCTGCAGGCCCTGCTGGCCGCCATCTTGTCCTTGCCGTTTGTCTTCCGGCGCACGATCGGCGGATTCTGGCATCGGTTGCGAGGTGAGCGTGTGGACGAGCCGGCGCCTTCCAAGGTCCGCTCGTCTGACCGGTCTGATCCCGGCCACAGCTGACAGCCGATGGCGCCGCTGGGCGCCACGCTGAGCCGGGGATGATCGACCCCGCATCGTTCCGCGATCCCTCCGGGTACGTCTTCCGTCGCGACGGCATCTTGTACCGCGCGATTCAGCCCATGGCGTCCGCCGACTGGACCGCCTTCGAGGAGCGCGGGCTGGCGGCGGAGCTCATCAATGACGGGCTCCTGGTCAGCCATGCGCAGGTACCGCCGGACCTGGCGCCGATCCCCGGCGCGGCGTTCGTCATCCAGCCCCTTGAAGTCGCGCTCATCTCGTATCCCTACGAGTGGGCCTTCTCGCAGCTCCGCGAGGCGGCGCTCCTGACCCTCGAGGTCCAGCGCCGAGCGCTGGGGGTCGGGATGTGGCTGCGGGATGCGTCGGCCTACAACGTCCAGTTCGACCGCGGGCGTCCGATCCTGATTGACAGCCTCTCGTTCGAGGTGGCCGACACGTCGGCCCCGTGGCCGGCCTACCGGCAGTTCGTCAAGCATTTCCTTGCACCCCTGGCGCTCATGGCCCACCGGGACCTGCGGTGTGGCCTGCTGCTCCGCGACTTCATCGACGGCATTCCCCTGGACCTGGCGGCGGGCCTGCTCCCGGGCCGGACTCGCTTCGGCGGCCTCCTGCCCCATCTCCACCTCCACGCCGGCGCCGACCGGCGCGCGCAGAAGGTGCAGATTCCCGGCGTTGCCACCGGGCCCAGCGCACCACGCCGAACGCGGACGATGTCCGCCACCCGCCATCTGGCCCTCCTGGACCGTCTCCGTCGCACCGTAGAGGGGCTCCGCCTGGAGCCGGGCGGCCACTGGCTGTCGTACACCCGCCACTCGAGCTACACGCCGCAGGCGGCCGAATCGAAGCACCAGATCGTGGAGCGCATGCTGGCCGCGGCTGGCGGCCAGGTCGTCTGGGACCTGGGAGCGAACGTTGGGACCTACTCGGACCTGGCCGCTGGGCCGGGCCGCCAGGTCATCGCCTTCGACCAGGACCCGTCGGTGGTCGAGCTGCACTGGCGCAACCTGGCGCCTGAAGCGCGCGAGTACGTCCTGCCCCTGGTCATGGACCTGACCAACCCCAGTCCCGCCCTGGGCTGGGCGCACCAGGAGCGCCGTTCCCTGCTCGAGCGTGGCCCGGCCGACGTGGCCATGGCGCTGGCCCTCGTCCACCACCTGGCGATCGGCAACAACGTGCCCCTCCCACGCCTGGCGGATGTGCTCGCCCGGGCCGGGCGTCGGCTGGTGATCGAGTTCGTGCCGCGCGAGGACCCCATGGTCCAGCACCTGCTCGCCTCGCGGCGTGACATCTTCACCGAGTACTCCATCGACGGATTCCGGGCCGCATTCGGGGAGCGCTTCGTCATCCTTGACGAGGCCCCGGTTACCGACAGCCTGCGGACGCTGTTCCTGATGGAGCGCCGGCCGGACTGAGGTCAGCCGGCGACCGACTCCGCGTCGCGCATGACGCGCAGGATGTTGCCGTTGGCCAGCCTGGCCAGGTTGTCCTCGGTCCAGCCGCGACCGAGCAGCTCCGCGAACAAGTGCGGGTAGCCGGACACGTCCTCCAGGCCAATGGGCCAGAACCGGTTGCCGTCGTAGTCGCCGCCGATCCCGACATGATCGTGACCGGCCACCCTGGCCACGTGGTCGACATGATCGGCGACCATGCTCAGGGGCGGGCTCGGCGGCTTCAGCGACTCGATGATCTCCTCCTCCAGCGCCATCCGCGCGTCCAGGTCGGTCACGCCCTCCGCGCGTCGATAGAACTCCGCGATGGCCGGGACCAGCACCTCCGCGGCCTCGGGACTCACGAATCCGGTGACGAAGGTGGCCATCACCACCCCGCCGTTGGCCGGCATGCGGCGCAGGATCTCGTCGGGCACGTTGCGCGCCACGTCGCACAGCGCGCGCGCCGAGGAGTGGCTGAAGATGACCGGGGCGTGGCTGGCGTCGAGCGCATCGGCCATCGTCGCGGTCGCCACGTGGGACAGGTCGCCCAGCATGCCCAACCGGTTCATCTCGGCCACGACCTGGCGACCGAACGCCGACAGGCCCCCATGCCGAGGTTCGCCGGTGGCCGAGTCGCCGATCTCGTTGGTCGTGTTGTGGGTCAGGGTCAGGTAGCGTGCGCCGAGCTCCCAGAACGCGCGCAGCGCTCCCAGCGATCCCTCCAGGACGTGGCCACCCTCCATTCCCAGCAGCGATGCGATCCGTCCGGCGTTCATGGCCCGGTCGACCTCTACAGCGGAGCGGCACAGCTCCAGCTCATCGGGGTAGCGCTGGATCAGGCGGCGCGCCAGGTCCAGCTGCTCGAGCTGAAGGAGTGCGCGGCCGCCCGGGCCTTCGCCCGGAACATAGACCGACCAGAACTGGCCGCCCACCCCACCCGCTCGCAGGCGAGGCAAATCGGTCTGCCCAGGCGGTGGAGCGGGACGATGCAGGTCGTACGCGTCCAGGTCTCCGGGTGCCGCGGGGTACTTGCGGATCGTCCATGGCAGGTCGTTGTGGCCGTCGATGAGCGGGTGGCGGGCCAGCAACTCCCGCGCTCGCCGCAGGTCGTCGGCGTCCGGGGTTGGCATCGGCGGAGGATACGCCGTTACCATGAGTGGCCCGTCCCGCACGCGAGGCAGCGATGGAATTCCGCGCCCTGGTCGACGAGCTACTGGCCGAATACTTCCGCCTGGATCCGGTCCACGCCACCGACATCGGTCACCACCAGTACGACGGACTGTGGCCGGACATGACCGATGCCGGGCGCGCGGCCCGGCTGGCGTTCGCCGACGGTGCCCTGGAGCGTCTGCGCGGGATCGATCCGACCACCCTGACGCGGGACGACCGCATCGACCACCGGATCCTGGTCGGCGCGGCCGACGCGATGCGCTTCAGTGAGGGCACGCTCCAGGAGGAGCGCTGGAACCCGCTGGTCTTCGTGTACCTGTTCGGGAACGGGCTGTTCGCGCTCCTGGCTCGGCCGTTCGCGCCGCTGCCCGAGCGGCTCCGCAGCGCCGCCGCCCGGCTGCGTGGGCTGCCGGCCGCCATCGACACCGCGCGCGCCACGCTGTCCGAGCCGGGGGAGCGCCCGGTCTCCGAATTCCACACCCAGAAGGCCATCGAGCGCCTGACCGGCATCGGCAACCTGGCCGACTCATTGGT
>DATKBC010000021.1:0-3258 GCA_035514415.1 Pleomorphomonadaceae bacterium
AGAATGTCTCAGCCGGACAGACTGACGATCCGGTCTTCTGGAAGCTGCTCCTTGGCAACGCCTATTTCGCCATGCTCTGGATGCCGCTACGCTTCTTCATCGGCCGCCAGTGGCTGACCTCGGGCGAAGGCAAGCTGCGCAACGATGCCTGGATGGACGGCGGCTCGGCACTGGAAGGCTACTGGACCGGCGCGACGACCGTTCCCGAGGGCGCGACGGCCAGCCGCATCACCTATAGCTGGTACCACGACTTCATCAAGTACATGCTGGACAACCAGTGGTACGAGTGGTTCGCCCCCGTCATTGCCATCGGTGAAGTCCTGATCGGCCTGGGACTGATCCTCGGAGCACTGGTTGGACTGGCCGCCTTCTTCGGCACGGTGCTGAACGTCAACTTCCTGATGGCCGGCACGGTCAGCAGCAATCCGGTCCTGTTCGGTCTGGGAGTCTTCGTGGTCCTCGGTTGGAAGGTTGCCGGTTACTGGGGCATCGACCGCTACCTGCTGCCGACCCTGGGCGCCCCCTGGAGCTTCGGAGCCCTGTTCAAGGGCAAGGGCATCGCGTCCATGACCGCTGAGGAACCCGGCGCTCCGACCGCGCCGAGCGGAGGCAACAAAGCCGCTGCGTAACCCGCCACGTCGCGGCGCATTGCACACCACCTCGGCCACTAATGGCCGGGGTGGTTTTTTGTGGGGAGATGGGGGTGGGGGGTTCGTAGCGTGTAACGCGTAACGTGTAACGCGTGGAGGCGGTCAAGGACGCCAAATGGCGTTGTTAAGAGTTGGCGTCCTTGACGTTTCCAAGTCAAATGTGCAGACGCCGTACACTTGTCTCAATTATGCTAAATCCAACCGTGCGACCACTGGGCCGCCGTCCCACGCGTTACGCGTTACAACTCCCCGGCCCCCGGCCCTCGCTCAGTCCAACCACACATACGCAAAGGCCTCGGCCAGCTCCAGGCCGGCCTGTTCGCCCATCTGGGCGGCACGCAGGCCCATGCGACTGCGCACGCCGCCGACGAAGGCGGAGGCCTGGCTGGCGTGCAGCTCCAGCGCCTCGATCTTGCGCTCGAAGCTATCAGCGATGTCGACCCAGAGGTTGTTCTCCGTGCCGCCGGCCAGCAGCAGCATGTGGACTGTATGCGGCTCCAGCCCCTCGGCCTGATGGGCCGGGAAGAAGCTCGCCAGGCGGCAGGAGGGGAAGACGGCGGCGAGGGTAGCGAAGCCGACGGCGCGGTGGTCCGGGTGCTGGCGGAACATGCGCGTCAGCGGGTCGTGCGTCAGCACCAGATCGGCCTTCATGCGCCGGATTTCGCGCACGATACGGTCGCGCAAGTCCAGCGTGTCGAACACCTCGCCGTCCCGCTCACGCAGGAAGATGACCTCGTCCGCGCCCAGGTAGGCCGCCGAGGCCCGCTGCTCCGTCTCACGCTCGGCGATGAAGCGGGCCGGGTCGCCAAGCTCCTCATCCGGCACGCCCTTGTCGCCCGAGGTGACGACGAGATAGCGCACCCGCGCCCCGGCCTGCGTCCAGCGCCAGACGGTGCCAGCCGCGAAAGCGTCGGGATCATCCGGATGCGCGCCAACGATGAGGATGTTCCTGGCAGCGAGGACGCGGTCGAGGGCGACGGGGTATTGTGGGGTAGCGGGCATTGGGCCTCCCGTGGGGTTCGTAACGTGTGACGCGTGACGTGTAACGCGAGGCCCGCGAGTTACTGCCGGTCGGCGATCGCGTCGTCCAACGTGGGGTCACACTGGACCGAACCAGCCTGACTCCGCGTTACGCGTTACGCACTCTCATCCAATCACCACCCGGTGAAACTCCTCGGCGGCGGCGACGCCGTGCTTTTCGCCGTTCGTGGCCAAGCCGCGGCGGATCATGCGCTCGACATCCTCGAAGTGCGCGCCGAGCTGGCAGTCGTGGGCGCGCAGGGCGGCGATTTTGGTGTCGACGGTATCGGTGACATCGACGAAGTGGTTGTTGACCGGCGCGCCGACGATCCAGAGCTCCTTGACGCGGTGCGGCTCGAAGCCTTCGTCCAGCAGCTCCGGGAAATCCCAGGCGTTGCGGGCGGCCGGGTAGACGGCGGCAGTGGTGGCCACGCCGACCGCCAGGTGGTCGGGGTGATGACGGCCGATGAAGAACTCGTCCCAGCGGCGGTCCGGGCTGGGGCTGACGAGGATCGACGGCTTGACCCGGCGGATAACGCGGGTGATGTCGCGCCGCAGCGCCAGCGTGGGCTCGATGCGGCCATCCGGGTAATCGAGGAACTCGACCCCGGCCAGGCCCAGGACGCGGCCCGACTCGCGTTGCTCGGCCTTGCGGGTGTCGGAGATGGCCTTGCGGGCGGCGGGTCCAACGTCGGTGGCGTGGTCGTCGCCGCCACCGGAGGCGTCGGTCACGATCAGGAACCAGACATCCCAGCCGTCACGAGTCCACGTGGCAACGGTGGCGGCGGAGCCGAACTCGGCGTCGTCCGGGTGGGCCACGACGACGAGGGCCCGCTTGGGCATTTCCTCCGCGGGTGGCGCTTCGAGCGTCTCATCGCTGGTGTCGAGCTCATCCTGGCCGTGGGCGGCTGTCTGGTCGAGCGTCGCGTTACGTGTTTCGTCGGTCATGCACTCCCTGTTCCTCATTCAAACGATCACCTCTGATAATACTAGCGGGCAGGAGGGCGCGGTTATTCCAGCGTGTTCGTGACGCTGCGGCTATGGCGCGGAGGAGGTCGGCAGCGAGGGGGTCGCGGCCCGCGCCGCGTTCAGCGCGATCGTGACCCAGATGGCCGAGATGAGCATGACAGCCGCGCTGGCAAGGAAGACGAAGCGCAGGTCAACTGTCGTCGCCAGCAGCGAGCCGCCCATTGGTCCGATGAAGCCGCCGACCGAGGCGGCCGCGCTGGTCAGGCCGAACACGACGCCGCGCCGCTCCGGTGGCGTGAGGTCGGCCACGACGGCCTGGGCGCTGGGGATGATGCCGCCGGTGGCGATGCCCAGCAGTCCGTAGCAGACGATGAGCTGCCAGGGGGAGGTCACCAGGGCCAGCGGCAGGAAGAGGGCAGCCACCGAAAAGCAGGCCACGATCAGCACCAGCCGGTGGCCGATGCGGTCGGAGGCCCGCCCGATGATGAGGGACGCTACCGCGCTGCCAATACCGGAGATGCCGAACGTCAGCCCCGCCAGGGTGGCGACACGCGCGCCGGGCGCGGCCAGTTCTTCGACGAACAGGGGCAGGATCGGCAGCATGGCGCCGGTCGTGGCC
>DATKBC010000022.1:0-5880 GCA_035514415.1 Pleomorphomonadaceae bacterium
GCAAAGCACCAGAACATCGGAACACCGTCGGTAGTTCTTTCGGCCGGCGACTCCCCTCCGGCCGGCGCCATCGCATCCCGCGCCTGACGGCTCCTAGGCGGGGGCGGGACGCCTGACGTACCGAACGGCGACCGTCGAGACCGCGATGCTGAGCGCGACCGCGGCCAGGATGGCGGTGTACAGGATGGGGTCGATGACCCCCGCCGCCAGCCCAACCGAGGCCAGCACGAAGCTGAACTCACCGATCTGGCCCAGACCAATGGCCAGTTGAGGCAGATTCGCATTCAGGCGCAGGTAACGGGCCAGGACGTAGATGACCGCCACCTTGCCGAAGACGAGCAGTGCCAGGACCGCGGCCAGCCAGGGCAGGGCCTCTAGGAGGCGCGAGGGGTTGATCAGGCTCCCAACCGCCACGAAGAACAGGATGGCGAACAGGTCGCGGAAGGGGAGGATCCGTCGCCGCGCCTCGGCGGCCTCGTGGCTCTCGCTGATGGCCAGCCCGGCGATGAACGCTGCCAGCGCCATGGGAATGTGGAACACGAGTCCACCCAGGCCCGCGATCGCCAACCCCGCCCCGACCGTGACCACCAGGAACAGGTCCTTGTCGGAGTGCACCACACGAAGGACACGCGGCAGGACCCAGGCCGCCAGCAGTGCCAGGCCGATGAAGACGGCCAGACCGAAGACGGTCACATACCAGGGACGGCTGTCGGCGCCAATGGCCGCGACCAGGATCCCGGCCAGGACGATCCCGGTCACGTCCTGGAGGATGCTCCACCCCAACAGCGCCAGCTCAGTTGGCCGATCGGTTGCCCGCCGCCGGCTGCGGATGATGTTGATGACCACCACGCTGGACGAGAAGGCGACCGCCAGGCCCAGGACCGCGCCGGCCAGCAGACCGATCCCCGCCACCAGCCCGACGCCCATCCCCAGCACAGTCGTGACCACCGTCTGGAACGCTGCCGCCCACACCAGCGCCCGCTGCTCCCGGCGCAGGGTGCGGACGTCGATTTCGATTCCGACCTCGAACAGGAGCAGGATGACGCCGATGTCCGCCAGCAACTGGAGCTGCTGGGGGTCGGCCACGAACCCAGGGGTGAAGGGCGAAACGGCCAGGCCGACGGCCAGGTAACCAACGACCGCAGGCAGATGGACCCGCCGCGCCGCCCAACCGGCGGCTGCGGCGGCCAGCAGCAGGGCACCGATCTCCAGGATCGTGGGGGCGGTGATCTCCACGCCGCCCCCTGGCTACCGCTTGCGGGCCAGGGTCAGACCGTCGGCGATGGGCACCATCGCCAGGCTGACGCGCTCGTCGGAGGCGAGGATGCGGTTCAGCTCCCGGATGCCGCGCACCGACACGTTGTCGACCTCGGGCTGGGCGACTTCTCCGCCCCAGAACACGTTGTCGATGGCCATCAGCCCGCCGCGCCGAAGCAGAGTCAGGATGCGGTCCGCATAGGCGGGGTAGTTGTCCTTGTCCGCGTCCAGGAACGCGAAGTCGAACGTGCCGGCTTGCCCTTCGGCCACCATCGCGTCCAGGGTCTCCAGGGCACTGCCCAGCCGCAGCTCGATCTTGTCCGCCACGCCCGCCTGGGCCCAGTAGCGGCGGGCGACATCGGTCCATTCGCGGCTGAGGTCGATGCACACCAGCCGGCCGTCCGCCGGCAGGGCCAGGGCCACGCTGAGCGACGAGTAGCCGGTGAAGGTGCCCACCTCCAGACAACGACGGGCGCCGGCGAGCTCGACCAGGAGCGCCATGAGCGCGCCCTGCTCGGGGGCGATCTGCATGTCGTGCTCCGGCATGGCGGCGGTCTCGGCGCGCAGCTGGCGGAGGAGATCCGGCTCTCGGACGCCCACGTCGAGCAGATAGGCGTGGAGCTCCTCCGGCAGCCCGAGCGTGGCGTTCGACACGGTCGGTGCTCAGCCCGTCGTCGGTGGGGCGGGTGGAGTGGGTGCTGCGACCTGCGCTCCCCAGGACGGGGCAGCCGGTGGGTGGCGCCGCTGCCAGGCCTCAGCCGCCGCCACGGTCATGGCCCCCAGGCCCAGGACGATGACGCACAGCTTGACGATGCCGCCGATCTCGGGCAGCGAGGTCGCGGCTACCACGATCAGCGCCCCGACGACCAGGAGGAACAGCTCCTGCCAGCGGCTCTGCGCCCAGCCGCGCGCGACCAGCTGGGCCAGGGCCAGGCCGACCACCGCATCCACCACGAACGACGCGGCGACCACCAACGCGAAGGTGCTGACCATCAGGTCCACGATCCCGGCCCAGATCGCGATCCCCGCCAGGCCAGCCAGGGTGACCGATCCCAGGGCGACTGCGACCAGGATCATGAGCAGGATGACCGCGATGAACTGAATGATGTAGCCGACCAGGATGCCGATGCCCATCCCCACCGAGGCCAGCGGACGTCGACGCAGGGCGCCTTCCGAGGCGCGGAGCGCGCCGGGGACGAGCCACAGCCCGAGGGCCCCGAAGAGCACGACCGTGAGCAGCTGGCGGAGGGCATCGCCCGCGATGCGGACCGGTTCCGACACCGCCGGCTCAGACGGGTCGGCGCGGGTTTCGAGGGTCACGTTCTCGGTCCCAACCACCGACCCCGGAGAGGAATAGGTCGTGGCACTGCCGTACACGCTTCCGCCGACGGCGCCGGCAACCCGCACGTCACCGGCACCGAAGATGAGGTCCTCCCCCACAAACCCGCCGCCCGCGACGTCGATCTGGCCCGCTCCGGCCAGCAGGTCCTCGCCGACTGAACCGGTGACCGTGATCCGGCCGACGCCCACGCGAGCATCGCCATCGAGCTTGCCATTGATGAACAGCTCGCCCGAGCCCGCCACCAGGTCACCCTGCACCCAGCCGTTGATGGTGACCGTGCCCGCGGCCACGACGAGGTCCCCTTCGACCGTCCCGTCCACGATGACGTCCCCGCCGAACACGTACAGGTCGTGCGGCACCACCTCGCCCGCGTCCACGGTCACCGTATCGCCGGTCCGCAGCTTGTCCTCCACGTCGCCCCCGGCCATGACGGCGCCGACGCCGACCACGATCATGGCCAGCACGCCGAGAGCTGCAATTCGAGTGCTTCGCGCCAGCATCAGCTCAGTCTCTCCGCTGGAAGGTCACGACACGCCGATCGTACCCGGTTGAAGGCTTCGCCTCCATCTGGTCCGCGGGCGGTTCGCGGACTACCCTGCACCAGTCGGCGTTGTGGGGGCGATGGAATCGATGCGGAGGGTGTCATGACCCTGGACATGATTGGCCATCTCAACTGGCTGGCGGTCATCGTCGGGGCCGTTATCTACTTCGTGCTGGGCGCCGTCTGGTACGCGCCGCCGCTGCTGGGCCGGGCGTGGCAGCGGTCGATCGGGTGGGATCCGGAGGCGACGCCGCCCCAGATGAAGTTCACGACATACGCGATTCCGCTGCTGGCGTATCTCGTGATGGCCGTGGCCACCGGCATGCTGGCGGCAGCCACGGGTTCCAACACGCTGGAGAGCGGCATCGTGCTGGGTCTGGTCGTGGGCATCGGTTATGCGTTCGCGCGGACCGCCGTGGATGCCACGTTCACGCCGAACCTTCCCCAGCCGTGGGTGTGGTTGGCGATCACCGGTACGTACCACCTGTTGGGGGCAGTCATCATGGCGGTGGTCGTATCGGTCTGGATCTGAGGGGATGGCGTTCGAGCAGCTCGACTTCGTCTACATGCCAAGCTCGAACCCCGCCGAGGACTGAAGCCGAGGAGCACTTCGCGGGCCGCCGCGACTTCTAGCCCCGGACGTCAGTAGCCGAAGCGCACCACCACCAGCTGGTCGGCGGCAGACTCTGCGCCCCATACCTCGCCCGGCCGGCCCAGGAGCTGGCGCACGTTCGCCGGCTGGCTTTGGTGCGGGAAGGATTGGAACGTTTCGGTCTCGGGGTCGAAGCGGACGATGGCGTTGGCGCCGAAATCGGTCAGCCAGACCGCATCGGTCTCGTCGACGTACACCGCGTACGCCTGCGGGGCGGCCCCGGGCAGGGGCCACTCCTGCCACGCGCCGGTCGATGGGTCGTAGACGGCGACCTGGCCGACAAACCACTCCGCGACCCAGATGCGGCCCTGCGAGTCCGACCAGGCCCGTCGCGCCCCGGCGCCCGCGGTGGGAGGATCCAGGACCGTGACGGCCCCAGTCGGAGTGTCGACCGCGCCCAGGTAACTGCCCGCCAGCGAGCTGTAGTAGATGGCGCCGGAGGGCGTGGCGGTTATCCCGTACGGACCGGTTCCGCGCGGAGCGGGAAAGACTCGCATCGCCCCGCTCGCCGGGTTCAGCCATCCGTAATATCCGGCTTGGCCGGTGAACCACAGGATCCCATTGCCCTCGAAGGCTGCGGTGTTCATGTTGACCACGGGCGTGGAACCCGGCAGCCGGTAGATGGTTACCGCGAAGGTCTCCGGGTCGACGCGGACGATGGCGTTCAGCCCGCTGTCCGTGACCCACGGCGCCCCGTCGGGGCCGACGATCACGCCGTGCGGCGACGAGCCGGGCCCCAGCGCCACCTCGCGCACGGTTCCCGTTTCCGGATCCAGCCAGCCCAGCTCGCCGGTCTGTTGGGCGGTGTACCAGACCCCGCCGTCGGCGGCGGGGGCGACGTCATGCGGCGCCGATCCTGCGGGGACCGGATAGGTCGTCACCGTGAACCTCAGCTCGCCCAACGGCGTCGCGGATGGGCTGGACGTCGCCGCCGGACTCGGGGTAGGGACCGATGCGGGGGCCGAGCTGCCCGGGGTGGGTGACCCGGACCCGGCCGTGCATGCCACGAGCGCGAGGCATGCCACGAGGGAGGACCAGGAACTGCGCTTCATGACCTGCATAGGGTATTTCAGAGGCGACTCGCCAATGACATCATGACCTTCGCGTCCACGTCAGAGTTGGTAGCGTTATGGTCGTGACGATGCGCACGCAGTCTCCCAGCCGCCTCTCTAAAGCTGCAGCCCTGGGGGCCGTCCTGATTGCAGCGGCGTGCACCTCCCCGGCCGGAGCGCCCCTGGACCAGCCGGACTGGCCCGCCCCGAACGATCCCTTGGCGCGAGTCGAAGCCGCGGGCCTGACCCCCGAGGCCGACGAGTTCCTCATTACCCACACCCATGCCCATCTCGACGTCTTCGTGGACGGCGAGCGGGTGGAGATCCCGGCTGCAATCGGGATAGACCTCAACGGCACCGGGATCGAGCCGGAACTCATGGACGACGAGGTCAACACCGCGTACTTCCTGACCAGTCTGTGTGACAGCCCATGTCTGTCACCGCTGCACACCCATGACCCGTTCGGGCTCATCCATACCGAATCCAAGGTGCCCAACGCGCCCCCCTTCACGCTGGGCCAGTTCTTCACCGAGTGGGGGGTTCGGCTGGACGCCAGCTGTGTCGGGGAGTACTGCGCTCCCGAGGTCCCCATCCAGGTCTACCTCGACGGCAAGCCGTTTCGGGGGGATGACCCCTCCGAGATTGAGCTCACCAGCCACCTCGTGATCGCGATCGCGATCGGTGCCGTGCCCGGACTCATCCCGGAGAGTTGGCAATGGGGCGACGAACCGTGATCCGGGGCTGACCGAAACCGGTCGCCTCGAGACCTTCTCCGACGGGGTCTTCTAGACGAAGGAATCTATCCACTGGAAGAGGCCGGAGCGGCCACGCGGCATCTGATCGAGGATCGCCCGTACGGCAAGGTCGGCCTGACCATCGACTGAGCTCAACCGGGCCAGCGACGTGCCGAGCGGCGCGGGCCCCCGTGGCCCGCGCCGCTCATTCCCGGGGGACGGGAGCTAGGGCTCGACCAGCGTGACAGAGCTGGCATCCAGCTCCTCGCTCCCGGGATCGAATCCGCCGCCGACGTCGATGC
>DATKBC010000023.1:0-4397 GCA_035514415.1 Pleomorphomonadaceae bacterium
AGCGGCGTCACCACCTCGCGCTGCAGAACCAGGTCCCCGAAGCCGGGGAAGTAGCGCTCCAGGGTGGCCTGCACGGTGTCGCCCAGGCGCTCGCGCTCGGTGTCCCAGTCACTTTCCCGGAGCCGATACGGGGTGTACTGGATGAAGCACGACATGACGTGCTTGCCCGGCGGCGCCCTGTCGGGGTCGATCGTCGACTGGATGGCACCGTCAATGTACGGCTCGCGGCTGTACCACCCGTATTTCGCATCGTCGAAGGCCCGCTCGAGGTAGTCCATGGACGGACCGATGTTCAGGAAGCCGCGGAACATCTCCCCATTGCCATCGGCGACGTGCGGGTACGACGGCAGGCCGTCGAGGGCGAAGTTCACCTTGGACGAGGTGCCCTGGAACTTCATGCGGCCGACCGTTTCGACCAGGTCGTCGGGCAGCTCTCGCGGGTTGACCAGCTCGAGGAACGTGCGCCGCGGATCGAGCGCGCTGACGACGATGTCGGCGCTGAACTGGGTGCCATCGGCCAGGGCCACGCCGGTCGTGCGTCCCCCGGCGGTGAGCACCTGCTCGACGCGGGCGTCCAGCCGGATCTCGGCCCCGAATGCGGTGGCAGCCCGGGCCAGGACCTGGCTGAAGCCGCCGTTGCCGCCCTTGTGGAACGCCCACGACCCGAACGCTCCATCGTGCTCGCCGAGGGACTGGAACAGCAGGACGAGGCCCGAGCCCGCTGATCGCGGTCCGACCTTCGAGCCGATGATCCCCGACGAAGCGAGCCACCCCTTGAGCAGGTCGGATTCGAAATAGTCGTCCAGGAAGTCGGCGGCACTGCCCGTCAAGAGGCGGACCGCGTTGTGGAAGGTCCGTTTGTCGAGGGATCGGAAGCGAGCGCCGAGTCCCGCGAGGGCCAGCAGCTCTTCCGGGTCTTCGCTGAACGGATCGGGAGGAACCATGTCGAGCAGCGGTTTGAGGGCCTGGCACACGCGGTCCAGGTCGTGGCTGTACTGCTCGTAGGCGTCGGCATCGTGGGGTGAGATCCGGGCAATCTCACGCAGGTTCGCGTCGTGGTCCTGGGTGAACCACAGGTACTGGCCGCCTTCGGTCGGCGCGAACTTGGACGACATCAGCAATGGCATGAAGCCGTGCTTGGGCAGCTCCAGCTCCTGAACGATCTGGGGCCGGAGCAGGGACAACGCGTAGGAGAAGGTCGTGAACCAGAAGCCGGGCCGCAGCTCCTCGGTGATGGCCGCACCGCCGACCAGGTGGCGCTGTTCGAGAATGAGCGTCTTCAGGCCGCCGCGGGCCAGGTATGCGCCGTTGACGAGGCCGTTGTGGCCCCCGCCAACCACGATCGCATCGTACCGGTCGGTCATGCGGTCTTCCGTTCCGGGTTGTACAGCGGCAGCCGAGCGACGTGCGCGGCCACCTTCTCGTAATGGTGGTCCACCGTGAACTCGAGCTGCACGCGCGTTCCCGACCTCGCCAGGTCGGGCCGGACCCGGGCCAGCGCGATGTGTCGCTGGAGGATGGGCGAGTACATGAAGCTGGTGGCGAACCCCACCCTGCTCCCCGCGTCGTCGTAGACCATCCAGTCCTCGTGGACCGGCGCGTGCGCCTTGGGCGGGATCAGGCCCGCATCGCCGTAGACCCGGTCGTAGTCCTCCCAGTCCACGACCAGGCCGCTCATCTTCCACCTCGATGCGTGGTCGGAAATCTCGCGTTCGAGCGCGCCCCGACCGATGAACGCGCGGTCGTCATCGGTCAGCCCCTTGAACATCCAGGCCCAACCGAGCTCCAGCGGGGTGGAGCGATGGGCGTCATTGAACGCGTAGCGGCTCGAGTCGAAGTCCTTGCCCAGCAATAGGAGCCCGGCCTCGATGCGGAGCATGTACAGGGCCGCCAGCCCATACGGCAGGATGCCCTGCCCGTCGAAGGAGTCCCACAGCGCATCCCACACCCTCAACGCGTCCGAAGAGGCCATCCAGACCTCGTAGCCCAGGTCACCGGTGTAGCCGGTCCGGGTCACGGTCACCGGCAAGCCGCCGATGTCGCCGGTGGTGATGCCGAAGAACGGGAGCTCGGCTACGGCCGGAACGAGGCGCTCGAGGACCGGCCGGGAGCGGGGCCCCTGGACGGCGAGGGCGCCGATGTCCAGGCTGACGTCCTCCACCGTCACCGCCAGGCGACCGACGCGGTCGCTCAGGTAGGCAAGGTTCGGCTCGGCCGAGGTCAGCAGGTACTCGTCGGCACCGCGACGCTGGATGACGCCGTCCTCGAGGACGAAGCCGCGGTCGTCCAGCCAGGTCGTGTATTGGGCGTGCTTCGGGGCGCAGGCCCGGATGTCGCGAGCCAGGATGCCGGCCAGGAATCGCTCGGCATCGCGGCCGGCGATCCGATACTTGAACAGCGGCGAGGTGTCGAAAATGCCGGCCGCGTTGCGAACCGCGAAGTACTCGAACTTGTCGGACACCTGGTAGCGGTTGGCGGCTAGATGACCAGCCCAGTGGCTCCACAGGCCCGTTTCGTTGAGGGCGGCCGTGCGCTCGTGAAACGGCGTGGTCCGGATCATGGGCGGCAACCGTATCAGGCGCGACACCCAACCTGTCGCGCCCGCCCGCCACGCTCCGAACGCACAGGTTGATTAGAACAGGTGTGCTAATCTGCCGCACGCCAACCACCGTGCAAGGAGCCAATCATGCTCGCCAACCGTCCTGCCTCGGCCGAGGAAGCCATCGAGGCCCTGCTGGGCGACCCGTGGTTGGAATCCCTGACCGCTGCTCACCGGGTTGTCGAGCCCCGCGCCCCACGCCACGTTCCATGGCCCGCGGATCTCGATCCCCGCCTGGTGAGCGCCCTCCGCCAGCGTGGCGTGGAGGCGTTGTGGACGCATCAGGCCCAGGCCCTGGAAGCAGTCCGCGCCAGCCGCAACGCGTGCGTGGTCACGCCCACGGCATCGGGCAAGACGCTCTGCTACAACCTCCCGGTCCTCGACGCCATCGCCCGCGACGAGACCGCGCGCGCCCTGTACCTGTTCCCCACCAAGGCCCTCGCCGCGGACCAGCTGGTGGAGCTCCAGGCCCTGGCCGCCGCCGCGGAGCTGGACCTCAAGACGAGCACCTACGACGGCGACACTCCGCCCGCGACCAGGAGTGTGGTGCGGGCCGCGGGACAGGTCGTCATCAGCAACCCGGACATGCTCCACGCGGCCATCCTTCCCCACCACACGAAGTGGTTCAAGCTGTTCGAGAACCTCCAGTTCGTCGTCATCGACGAGCTCCACACGTACCGCGGCCTGTTCGGCTCCCACCTGGCCAACGTCATCCGTCGCCTGCGCCGCATCTGCCGCCACTACGGCTCCGACCCGGTGTTCATCTGCGCATCGGCCACCATCGCCAACCCCGGTGAGCTTGCCGAGCGGCTGATCGGGGCGCCGGTCACGGTCATCGACGATGACGGGGCGCCCCGAGGACGGCGGCATGTCCTGATCGTCAATCCGCCGCTCGTCAACGCCCCGCTCGGGATCCGGGCCAGCAGCCTGCTGACCGCCCAGCGGATCGCGGAGCGGCTGATCCGGGATGGGGTCCAGACCATCGTCTTCGGGCGCAGCCGGACCGCCGTCGAGGTCCTGACCACGTATCTGCGTGAGGCACTCCCCGCTCCGCCCGGTCACCAGTCCCCCATCCGTGGCTATCGGGGCGGCTACCTCCCAAACGAGCGACGCGAGATCGAGCGCGGCCTGCGCGACGGGCGTGTCCGCGGGGTGGTGGCCACCAACGCGCTCGAGCTGGGCATCGACATCGGCTCCCTGGACGCCGCCATCAGCGTCGGTTACCCGGGGACCATCGCCTCCACCTGGCAGCAGCTGGGGCGGGCTGGCCGGCGGGGCGGCACGGCGCTCTCGATCCTGGTCGCTTCATCGGCGCCGATCGACCAGTTCCTGGCCGCGCACCCGGACTGGTTCTTCGACCGCGCCCCCGAGCACGGCCTGGTCAACCCCGACAACCTCCACCTGCTGCTCGATCACCTGCGGGCCAGCACCTTCGAGCTGCCGGTCCCCGCCGACGAGCCATTCGGGATCGACGAAACCCCCGCCCTGCTGGCGGTGCTGGAGGAGGACGGCTTCGTGCGCCGCGCCGGGGATGATCGGTACCACTGGAGCCACGAGAACTTCCCGGCCAGTTCGGTCAGCCTGCGCAGCGCGGCCCAGGAGAACGTCGTGGTCCTGGACACCACGTCGGACCCGCATCGGGTCATCGGCGAGGTCGACCTGTTCGCCGCCCCGCTCCTGCTCCACGAGCAGGCCATCTACCTCCACGAGAGCGTCCAGTACCACGTCGACCGCTTGGATTGGGACGAGCGCAAGGCCTATGTGCGGCGGGTCGACATCGACTACTACACCGATGCCG
>DATKBC010000024.1:0-3240 GCA_035514415.1 Pleomorphomonadaceae bacterium
GACGTCCACCCCGTTGCTGCGGATCAGGGTCTCGGCGATCTCGAGCGCCTGCTCCCCGGTGTCCGGCTGGCTGACCAGCAGCTCGTCGACGTTGACGCCCAGGTTGCGGGCGTAGGTGGGATCCAGGGCGTGCTCGGCATCGATGAAGGCCACGATCCCGCCCGCCCGCTGGGCGTTGGCCGCGATGTGATAGCCCAGCGTGGTCTTGCCGCTCGATTCGGGACCGAAGATCTCCGTGATCCGGCCGCGCGGGACGCCGCCCACGCCGGTCGCCAGATCCAGCGCGATGGACCCGGTGGGGATGACCTCCACGGCCATCTTGGCGCCCGTGTCGCCGAGACGCATGATCGAGCCCTGCCCGAACTGCTTCTCGATCTGGAGAATGGCTGCGTCGACCGCGCGGGCGCGCTCGCCGTTGGCCTGGGTCTTGGGGGCGGCCGCGGTGGCGTCCATGCGGTGTCCGTGCTCCTTCTCGTCTGCCTGGGTGGCTCCGCGGGTCACCCGGCGTCGGGCTCGTCGCGCGGCTTGCGCCTGGGCTTGATGACCTCCACCGTCATGGGCTCATAGACCATGGGCGGAGCGGCCTTGTGGGCCTTGTCCTTGTCCTTGGGCTTGCGCTTGGGTTGTTTCTTGGGGCGGTCTCGGTTTCCCATCAGCCTTCTCTCATCCAGGCCGAGGTCCGAGGCAGCGTCAGTCTCGGAGTGGGCCTGTAGCGGTCCATTACCAGTCGATTGCGGGTCGTCGCTCGGAGCGGCGAACTGGCTCGTCACGCGGTCGCGAAGGGCCTGATAACCGCCATCCCGGAGCCCCTGGCGGATGGCCCGCATCAGGTCGAGAGTATAGGTGAGGTTGTGGACCGAAGTGAGCCGATGGACGAGCAGCTCCCCGGCCCGGAACAGGTGGGCGAGGTAGGCCCGCGAGTAGTCCCGGCAGGTCTCGCAGCCACACACGTCGTCCACCGGCCGCGGGTCGTCCAGCAGTCCGGCGTTGCCCAGACGCAGGCGCCCGCGCGAGGTCCACAGCTGGCCGTGGCGCGCCAGCCGGGTGGGCAGGACGCAGTCGAACAGGTCCACCCCGTGTTCGATGGCCACGAAAAAATCGTCCGGCGCCCCGACTCCCATCAGGTAGCGCGGCCGCGGATCGTTTGCCAGGACGCCGGCAACGACCTCCAGCGCGTCCGCCATTTCCGCTTTCGACTCCCCCACCGACAGGCCGCCGATGGCGATCCCCTCGAATGGCAGGGCGGCGATGGCCCGGGCGGATTCGGCCCGCATGCCGCGGTCAATGCCGCCCTGCACGATCCCGAATACGGCCTGGTCCGCCCGACGTCGGGCTTCGAGCGATCGGCCTGCCCAGAGATGGGTGCGCTCCATCGCGTCCCGGACCCCCTCGACCGACCCGGCGGAGCCGACCAGGTGGTCGAGGACCATGGCGATGTCGCTCCCCAGTGCCTCCTGGATGGCGATCGCCCGCTCCGGGGTCAGCCGTTGTGCCGATCCGTCCAGGTGTGAGGCGAAGGTCACCCCGTCGTCATCCACCGTTCGGAGGTGGCCCAGGCTGAACACCTGGAACCCGCCCGAATCGGTCAGGATCGGTCCATCCCAGGCCATGAACCGATGCAGACCGCCCAGGCGCGCGATCCGATCCTCGCCCGGCCGCAGTGACAGGTGGTAGGTATTGGCGAGCAGGATCTGAGTCCCGGTCGCCCGCAGGTCGGCGGGGGTGAGCGCTTTCACGCTGGCCTGCGTGCCGACGGGCATGAACTGCGGCGTGTCGACCGTCCCGTGGGCCGTCTCCAGGGTTCCCAGCCGGGCACGCGAGACGTCAGTCGTCTCGGAGCTGAACTGGATGGGCGGCGCCACGGGCCGAGGATACCGGCCGGCCTGCTAGAGGATGAGCATCGCGTCCCCGAACGAGTAGAAGCGGAAACTCATCTCCAGCGCAGCGCGATAAGCGGCGAGCAGCGTGTCGCGGGCGGCGAGAGGTGCTGTGTCGGGCATGCCGTCCTGGACGAAGGCGGTGACCAGGAGCATGAGCGAGCTGCGCGGCAGGTGGAAGTTCGTGATCAGGGCGTCGACGGCGCCGAAACGATGAGGTGGCGCCAGATAGAGGTCCGTCCAGCCCTCCGGCTCGGCGGTCCGGGCCAGGGTCTCGAGGACCCGGGTGGTCGTCGTGCCCACGGCCACGACTCGCCCGCCCTTCTGCCGGGTAGCCGTGAGGGCGGTTTGCGCCGCCGGGGGGACCGAGTACCACTCCCGATGGATGTGGTGCTCGTCGACGAAGGTGCCCGCGAGCGGTTGGAACGTGTCGAGTCCTACGTGGAGGGTCACCGTCGCCCGATCGACGCCGGCCGCGGCCAGTTCCTCGAGGAGGCGCGGCGTGAAGTGGAGGCCGGCGGTCGGAGCAGCCGCGGAGCCCGTAGGCTCCGCGTACACGGTCTGGTACCGCTCATCCGGGGCTTCTCGCGCGGTGATGTACGGCGGCAGCGGCATCTCGCCCGCCTCGGCCATGACGGTGTCCGCCGCGCGCGGGAGACGAACCGCCCGTGTCCCCTCCCCCAGCCGCTCCTCCACGACGAGCTCGTCCCCGGTGGCCAGTCGCACGACGGCGCCGTCACGCAGGCGGCCTGATGGTCGGACGAGTGCCTCCCAGCGACCGTCGGGCATCGGGCGCAGCAGGAGGACCTCTGCAGCTCCCCCACCCGAACGCCGGCCGCGCAGCCGGGCCCGGAGGACGCGGCTGTCGTTCACGACCAGCAGATCGCCCCGCTCGAGCCAGCGGCCGATGTCTGCGAACGTCCCGTCGGACAGTGCCGGCTCCCCCGGTCGGGACGCCGTGCGATCGAGGACCAGAAGGCGGCTCGTGTCCCGCGGCTCGGCCGGGATCTGGGCGACCGCCGCCATGGGCAGCTCGTAGTCGAAGTCGTCGACCCGCAGGCGACGGCCGGAATCGGTCACCCCCAGAGGCTAGCCGCTGTCGCCTCGAGGGAACACAGCGCCCGGCCGGGTGGCCCGGCCGGGCGCCATCGGTCAGGACGAGCTAGATGTACTGCTGGATGAGCGCCTGGGCGAAGTAGATGACAAACGCCAGGAAGACCAGCCACATCAGCCAATGGACCTCGGCCCACGTGCGGGTGACGACTTTCAGGAGGACCCACATGACGATTCCGGCACCGATACCGATGGTGATCGTGAAGGTCAGCGGCATGAGGATCATGATCAGCAGCGCCGGGAAGCCGAT
>DATKBC010000025.1:0-6792 GCA_035514415.1 Pleomorphomonadaceae bacterium
TGGTCAGCCCATCGCTCAGCGTGCCGGTCATCGGTGGCCGGATGGCGCTGGGGACCTGGCAATCCATCGCCCTGCTGGACCCGAACGCGGATCACGTCCGGCGGCGGGTGCGGCTGTCGTTCGTGCCGGCCTAGCCCGGCGCCCCCGTCGGCGCCTCGCCTGCGGCCAGACGCATCACCTGGGCAGTCACGGTGGATGGGTCCGCGGTGGGGGCATCGCACGCGTACCCACGGCAGACGTACGCGGTGGGCGCGCCTTCGCGCGCGACCTTGCCGACAAACAGCGGGCGGCCGCTGAGCTCATCGCCCGCCGGCAGGCCAGCGATGACCAGGTCCGGTGCGTACGGAGCCGCCGCGGCACGGCGAAGCGCGTCCGAGCGCGGGTCCGCGGCATCGCCGGCAACCACCACGTCGACCGTCGGGCGCAAAGCGCGATCGGCAGCGCACAGCATGCGCCCGAATGCCGAGGGCTGGCGTTCGAGGGCCGACCCCACCGCCGCCAGGATGCGACGGGCGCGTCGGTCGGGCTCCGGGTCGCCGCCCAGGAGCGCGAGCCGAAGCCAGACGTCGGCGGCCATCGAGTTCGCGCCGGGAGTTGCCCCGTCGAGCAGGGATCGGGGCCGGGCCACGGTCTGCTCGTGATCGGGCCCCGTGTCGTACAGGGTGCCGCTGTCCTCGTCCCAGAAGTCGTGTACCAGCCGCGCCATAAGCGCCTCGGCCAATCCCAGATCCCGCGGATCGCCGAGTGCGGCATACGCCCCCAGCAGCCCGTCGGCCACCGCCGCGTAGTCCTCGGCGAAGCCGGGGGTGTGGGCCACGCCCGCGCGAGCGGTACGCCACAGCCGGTCACCATCGTGGACCAGGACGTTTCGGATGAACGCCGCCAGTTCCCGGGTTGCGGCCACGAACCGCGGGTCGCCCAGCACCAGCGCGGCGAGCGCGAAGGCCCGCAACGCGAGACCGTTCCAGGCCGCCAGCTGCTTATCGTCACGCCCCGGACGGACGCGCTCGCTCCGACGCGCCAGGAGCGCCGCGCGGGCACGATCCAGGATCGGCGGCTCCGGGGGCAGGGCGCTGGTGACGTGCAGGATCGTGTGGCCCTCCCAGTTGCCGGCGGAAGTTACGTCCCAGTAGGCGGCCACCGATGCCGCGGCGGTCGCGGCCAGTCCGGCATCGGTCAGGATCGCGGCCACCTCGTCGGCATCCCAGACGTAGAACCGGCCCTCCTCGCCCTCGCTGTCCGCGTCCAGGGCGGCGGCGAACCCACCCTCATCGGTCCGCAGCTCGGCCAGCAGGAAGTCCAGGGTCGACGAGGCGACGCGGGCGTATCGATCCATCCCGGTGGCCCGGAATGCCTCCAGGTAGGCATGCGCCAAAAGGGCGTTGTCGTAGAGCATCTTCTCGAAGTGGGGGGCCAGCCAGGAGGCATCGGTGCTGTAGCGTGCGAAGCCGCCGCCCAGCTGGTCATGGATGCCGCCGTCTGCCATGCGGTCCAGGGTGACCGTCACCATCCGCAGGGTGGCCTCGTCCCGCGTGTCCCGCCAGCGGCGGAGCAGGAACTCCAGGGTCATGGGAGCGGGGAACTTGGGGGCCGGGCCAAAGCCGCCGTGGACCGCGTCGAACGACCCGCCCAGTCGGCGCACCGCGGCGTCCAGCTGCTCCGTGCGGGGGGCGGCCCCGGCGCTGTCCTCGACGGCCATCTGGTGCCGCAGGTGGGTGGCCAGCTGGGCCGCGATTCCGGCCACTTCGCCACGCCGCTCCCGATACGCCTCCGCCACGCCCTCCAGGACGGTGTTGAATGCGGGCAGGCCGTGCCTGTCATCGGGCGGGAAATAGGTGCCGCCGAAGAACGGCTCCAGGTCCGGGGTCAAGAACACGCTGAGCGGCCAGCCTCCCGAGCCGGTCATGGCCTGCACGGCGCCCATGTACACGTCGTCGATGTCCGGGCGCTCCTCGCGGTCGACCTTGATGGCCACGAAGTCGCGGTTGAGCCGCTCGGCGGTGCCCGGGTCCTCGAATGACTCGTGGGCCATGACGTGGCACCAATGGCAGGCCGAGTAGCCAATCGACAGGAAGATCGGCCGATCCTGGCTCCGCGCTCGGGCCAGCGCCTCGGCTCCCCACGGATACCAGTCGACCGGGTTATCGGCGTGCTGCAGCAGGTAGGGGCTGGTCGAGGTCGCAAGCCGATTCATGGCGGGCATCGTATCGGAAGCCCCGCCAGATCGAATTGACCGGCTCTGGAGCCGATGCGCATACTACCCCCGAGTATGGACACGCACGACGCTTCGTCCGGGGCCGAGCATTTCCGCCACAGCTACACCCGCGACCGCCGTGACCTCCTCAACCGGCTGCGTCGGATCGAGGGTCAGGCCCGTGGCGTCCAGCGCCTGGTCGAGGACGAGGCCTACTGCCTCGACATCCTCCAGCAGGTCGAGGCCATGACCGCCGCCGCCGACCAGGTCGCGATGCTGGTCCTGGAGGACCACATCGACGGCTGCCTGACGCATGCCATCGACAGCGGGCAGGGTGAGCCGTATGTGCGCGAGGTCATGACCGTCGTCCGCCGCGCCATGCGGAGGCCGGCCGGGCGTCGCGCAAGTCGAACCGGCTGAGGCGGTCCGGGGCATGTATCGGGAGTGCCGCAGGGGGGAACCACGGCACTCCCGATTCTCGACTATACGGGCGCCGGTCAAGCCGATCAGATCGAATCCGATTACTCCCCGAACATGGTGAGCTGCTTGCCGCCACGCTCGACCAGCGGGTCGAGGCCGATCATGGGCTCCAGCCACTCGATTCGCGCGCCTTCGCGCGCCACCAGGGCTTCGAGGTGCGGCCACTTCAGGACGTGCCAGTTCTGGCGCTCGACCTCGGCGCGCAGCCACGGTGAGCGACCGAGCTTCAGCCGCAGCAGCTCGGTCCGCTCGGCGGGGATGACCAGGAATCGGGCCTGCTGCGCCGAGGTCGGGATCTGGCCGCCGCGCCGCAGGACGGCCTCGCCGATCATGGCCGTCCATTCCACCTCGAACAGGTAGCTGGACCGATTGCGGACGTACCACAGCCCATCCACCGCCCCCAGCACGTCGGCGGGCGCGCGGATGACCAGCGGCAGGTAGGTACGCCGCTCGTCCTCGCGCAGCAGATCCCCGAGCGTGGCCTCGCGCCAGGGACGTTCCTGTTCGCGCCGGCTGACCCACGTCCGCAGCCCGAGCCGATGGCCGAACTCCACGATGGTAGCCAGGACCCGCGTGTGGTCCGCGATCCGGGTCGCGAGGTCCTCCTCGCTGCGCAGCTGACCGTGATCCCCGATCGCGGCATAGGCGCCCAGGCAGGCGCGGACGAGCTCCTCGTCGGGCGATGCGGTTCCCGGGAACAGGGCGTAGATGCGGTCCAGGAACCCGGCTTCGTCAAGGCGGCCGGCCGTCGTGACGAGGGAGAAGGTCGCCCATTCGACGCGGTCGGCAAGCGTCCCGTCAGCCAGGGCCGGCTCACGCAGCCACCAGGCGGGGCGCTGGGCATCGGCCACGCGCTCCAGGCTGGGATGGTCGTCGCGCCATAGTTCCTCGCGGAGAAGGACGGCCAGCAGGGCCGGTCCGCCGCGCTCCACCCGGCCGACCAGCTCGTCCTGGCGCGGTTTGCCGCCATCGTCGTCCTCGTCGGGCGGGCGGGCCTGCACCAGGCGCCGCAGCAGGCCGGTCCGCTCCAGCTCGATCAGCACCGCGCACGCGATCCGGGCCAGGCCGGCCGGCTCGCCGCGGTCGCGAAGCAGCCCGACCGTGGCTCGCTCGATGGCGCCTGCCAGTTCCGGATAGGTCAGGTGGCCGCCTTCCGCGCCCAGGCGCAGCGGCTTGGGTCGGACTGCGTCCCGGAGCCGATCCTCGGCCGACGCGCGACGGAAATGGAGCGCCACGCCGTCGCCCACCCGGCCTGACTCGCGGGGAATGGCATGCACCAGCTCCAGCTCGGCGGCCGCGGCGGCCATCGCCACCGCGAGGACCCGGTCCGGGTCGTCGCCCTCCAGCAGCACGCAGAACCAGCCGCCGGGCTTGAGGGCCCCCGCGGCGGAGGCCATGGCGTGGCGGAAGGCAGTCACCTCCGCGCCGTCCGCGCGAGCCGAGCCCCCGCCGAAGAGCGGCTCCAGCCGGAGCGTCTCGGCCGCCTCTCGCCCCAGCAGCCACGCGGTGGCCAGGTACTCGAAGCTCAGCTCGTCCACGCTCTCCGGCGGCGGCGGAGCGCCGATCACGAGGTCCACGCTGTCGGGCGGCAGGTACTGGCCCACCACCGCGGGTCGGCATCGGATCCACAGCAGGTTGGCGGCGTTCATGCCGCCCAGCTCGTCCAGGTCGGCGGCGAAGCGCACCGGGCGCCGATCGCGACCGAGGGCGGCCAGCGCGGTCCGCACGTCGTGGTAGGCGACCTCGAACAGGCGCCACACGTTGACCTCGCGGTGATGGCGCGAGGCTGGCTGGCGGACGTGGCCGCCGCTGATCCGGAGCGACGCCACGCGCCCGGGATAGCCGTTCAGCCGGCTGGCGGGGAGCAGGCAGCCGGCCAGCGCGAGGCGGAACACCGCCGCCAGGGGCTGGTCGTGGAACTCGGCATCGATCTTGTTGGCGATCGCCTGCAGCGCGTACAGGTTGCGCGCGGTGTACAGATCGAGCACCTCGTCCACGACATCGCCACGCTCGTCGAGCACGGGAAACCGGTCGTGCATCTGCTGGTAGGCCAGCCCCTGGCGGACATCGGTCCCCACCGGCCCGGGCAGCGGGGTCGGCCGCACCGTGGAGGCGTACCGCGGCCCCTCACCGGATGGGAACGACACCGGCGGGTCCGGCGCTCGCGCTGGAGGGGGTGGCGGGCCACCCGGCTCGCCGAGGGGGGCCAGGATGGGCGGCTCGACCGGCAGCGGGTCCCCGATCAGGCCCACCGGGGCGGGGGGCAGATCCTCGTCGGCGTCGGCCGCCGGCTCCACCGCCGGCTCAGCGGCCTGCGGCCGCGGCGCCTCCAGCCCCAGTTTGGCGTAGTCGGCCTCGTCGACCGCCGCCACGCGCTCGTCGGCGCCGCCCAGAGAAATGTCGCAGGCCGTGCATCGGTAGACCTTCCGCCCAGGCGCATCCCCATCCCGCGGCCAGATGAACTCGTCGGCCACCACCGGCCGGTTGCAGACCGGGCAGCGCGAGGCGTACAGCTCCTCGATGTGCTGGCGGAGCGGGATGTCCACCCGCCGCGAGGACGCCAGCTGGGCGAACGCGGCATCCACCGCGGCCACCTCGGGCGCGAGCAGGAAGGCCTGGGCCGCCATCTGGGCGAAGGGGCTGGCCTCGGCCGCCACCACCCGCATGCCGTGAGCCACCGCGCGGCGGGCGGTCCACCCGGTCCCGGACCACGGGTCGAGGATCGTGTCGCCCGACGCGGCGAACGATGCCAGCTCGGCGTCGAGAACGTTATCAGCCGGCGAGGGGAAGTAGCGCTCCAGCAGGGCGAGGCCGGGAAGCCGCCTCGGAAGGACGACATGGTCGAGTCTCTTCCGTTCGGCCTCGGTCATGGACGCTAGGTCTCTTCGAGCAGTTCCTCTTCCTCATCGGGCTCGCTCGAGAGCTCCGGAAGGGACGTGTCGAGCTCCTCGACCTCCTCCGGCTCCTCTTCGGACTCCTCCGACTCTTCTTCGTCATCGTACCGGAGGGCGGTGCCCTTCATGTACGGTCGGACGTCACCCGTGCGCCCGGCGGCCGCACCCGGGAAGGACACGGTCCCGAAATTCGCCGGATCGGCGAAGACCTCGCGGATGATGAGGCGCAGGTCGTCGTCGCGGATGGTCGTCAAGGCCGCCTCATACCGATTTCCCTTGGCCATCAGCTTCAGGAGCCGATTCGCCACCCGCGGCTCCACCTGGCCCACTTTCAGGCCGCGCACGCGGGCTTCCAGCTCCTGATCCGCGGCGCGCAGCTCGATCGCGTCGCCCGGGGACAGGGGGGCCAGCTGCTTGGCGGGCGCCAGGTTGATGAGCCGCGCGCTGCCGGTCTTGCCCATCTCCTCGATGAACAGCGCCGCCGGTGCCCGGGCCGCATGCCGGTCGCCTCGGGCGGCGTCCGCGGCGGTGAGCAACGCCTCGAGGCGCTCGATGTTGCGCTCCGCGATCCGGTTGGTCTTCTCTCGCTCCAGCGCGGCCTGGTACGCCTCCAGCGCCTCCGCGTGGCGGTCAAGCTCGCTCAGCGCCTTTCCCAGCCGGTTGTATGCGTCCACGTCGCCGCCCAGGTCGATGATCTGCTGGTTCGTCTCGGCCGCGGCCTGCCACTCGCCGCGCGTCGCCTGGCCAATCGCGATGTCGGCCAGCTGGCGGCGTTGCCGGATGGTGGCGTCCGGATCCCCGGCGGTCATGGGCGCGCGACTCTCCCCGCGGCGTGATCAGTGGGCGAACGGAACCGCGTGCGGCAGGCGGGACCGTCGGAGGGCGCCAATTTGTATCACCGCCCCCTCATGGTGTCAACGCGATATCGGCTCAGGGTCCGGGTCGGCTCAGGAAGAGGGCCACGATGGCACCGATGGCGGCCAGGGAGCCGTATTCCAGTACCACGGCCCGGTCGGAGGTTCCCGACTCCAGCGCGTCGGCGGCGCCGCTCCACGAATGAAAGGTCAGCGCAATCAGCGCGGGCCCCACCGGCTGGGGGAGGTCGAGCAGGAAGAGGGCGGCGGCGACCTGCAGGACGACGAGCAGGTGCAGAGCCGCATGACCGACGGCGGGGACCCCGAGCGCTCCCCGCGCCTCGGCCGCGCGCAGACAGGCAACGGAGGT
>DATKBC010000026.1:0-5942 GCA_035514415.1 Pleomorphomonadaceae bacterium
CGACCCCGGCGGCATCGGTACCGCCCGATGTGCACGTGGTGGAGTTGACCGCGGACAACATCGCGTTCGACCGCCTCGAGCTGGAAGTGCCGGCCGGCGAGACCTTCGTCATCCGCTTCATCAACGCCGAGGGCGTCGACCACAACGTCTCGATCTCGGACGGCGACACGACCCTGTTCACGGGCGCCACGGTGACCGGCCCGGATGTGATAGTCGACTACCTGGTCCCCGCCCTGGATCCGGGCGAGTACACGTTCATCTGCGACTTCCACCCGATCCAGGCCATGACCGGTACTCTGACGGTGCGCTAGAGGAGCGGCGGAGGACGATGGCGACTACCACCCTGGCCCCCGGCACCCAGGCCTACGAGCGCTCGTGGGTCCTCGACTGGCTGACCACGGTCGACCACAAGAAGATCGGGGTCCTGTACATCGTCAACGCGTTCGCCTTCTTCTTCTTCGCCGGCCTGCTGGCGCTCGTCATCCGCAGCGAGCTGGCGGTCCCGGGTCTGCAGTTCGTCGACGAGAGCACGTTCAACCAGGCGTTCACGATGCACGGGACGTTGATGATCTTCCTGTTCATCGTGCCCGTCTTCTCCGGCTTCGCCAATTACGTGGTCCCGCTCATGCTCGGGGCGCCGGACATGGCCTTCCCCCGGATCAACGCTCTGTCGTTCTGGATGCTGCCCTTGGGAGGCGGGCTGATCGTGTCCGGCTACCTGGTCGGAGGGGCCGCGGCCAGTGGCTGGACCGGGTACGCCCCGCTCACCGCGGCGGCATTCTCGCCCGGCGATGGAACCGACCTGTGGATCATGGGTCTGGCCGTGGTGGGCACCGCCTCGATCCTGGGATCGGTCAACTTCCTGACCACCATCTTCAAGATGCGGGCGCCGGGAATGACTCTGTTCCGGATGCCGATCTTCGTGTGGACCGTGCTGGTGACCCAGGCCCTGATCCTGCTCGCCACGCCGGTCATCACCGCGGCCCTGATCGCGCTCTTCATCGACCGCAACTACGGCGGATCGTTCTTCGATCCCTCGGTCGGCGGCGATCCCATCCTGTGGCAGCACCTGTTCTGGTTCTTCGGCCACCCCGAGGTCTACATCGTCATCCTGCCTGCCCTGGGCGTGGTGAGCGAGATCCTGCCCGTGTTCAGCCGCAAGCCCCTATTCGGGTACCGGGCCTTCGTGTGGGCGACCATCGGCATCGGTCTCCTCTCGTTCAGCGTGTGGGCCCACCACATGTTCACGACGGGGGTCGTGTTCCTGCCCTTCTTCACCTTCATGACCGCCCTGATCGCCATCCCAACCGGGGTCAAGATGTTCAACTGGCTGGCGACCCTGTGGCGCGGCTCGCTGGTGTTCACGACCGCCATGCTGTTCGCCCTGGGCATCATCAGCATGTTCCTGATCGGGGGCATCAGCGGCGTCATGCTGGCCGCGGCGCCGGTCGACTTCCACCTCCAGGACACGTATTTCGTGGTGGCCCATCTCCACTACGTGTTCTTCGGCGGGGCGGCCATGGGCGTCTTCGCGTCGGCCTACTACTGGTTCCCCAAGATGACCGGGCGGCGGCTCAACGAGACGCTCGGCAAGGTCCACTTCGGAATGCTATTCGTGGGCTTCAACGCCGCGTTCTTCGTGCAGCACTCGCTCGGCATCCAGGGCATGCCGCGCCGGGTCGCCGACTACGCGGCCGACGCGGGATGGACCGAAATGAACCTGATCTCAACCGCGGGGGCGTTCCTGATCGCCGCGTCCATGGTCCCGTTCGTGGTCAACGTGGTTGCCACGCTGCTCAACGGCGAAGAAGTTGGAGACGATCCATGGGAGGGCAACACCCTCGAATGGGCCACCACCTCCCCGCCGCCGACGTACAACTTCGACCGGCTTCCGCCCATCCGCAGCGAGCGGCCCGTGTTCGACCTGCGCCACAAGGACGAACCGGACCTCCATCCGGAGGGGTACTCATGAGCGCCCAGGCGCCGACCCGCCGCCAGGGGGGCTTCCCCATCCCGCTGGTCGGGATGCTGCTGTTCATCTCGTCGGAGGTCATGTTCTTCGGCGGCCTGTTCGCCACCTACTTTTCGGCCCGCGCCTCGTTCGCCGGTGTGTGGGGCCCGCCTCCAGGTGCCCCGGAGCTGGAGATCTTGCCCCTCCCACTGCCCATCACCCTCATCCTGGTCACGTCCAGCCTCACGATGCACTGGGCCGTGCGCGCCATCGCCCGAGGCGACTCGGGCCGATTGCGGCTGTGGCTGGTCGTCACGCTGGGCCTCGGCATAGTGTTCCTGGCCGGCCAGGTGTACGACTATACGACCCTCGGATTTGGGATCTCGGATGGGGTGTACGGAACGGTCTTCTACACCCTCACTGGCTTCCACGGCGCGCACGTCTTTGGCGGCGTGGTGGGGCTCGCCATCCTGACTGCCCGCGCGGGGCAGGGCCAGTTCTCAGCTCGCAACCACGTGGCCGTCGAGGCGGTCAGCTATTACTGGCATTTCGTCGACGTGGTATGGGTGGCCCTCTTCACCACCCTATACCTGCTCGGCTGAGCGCAGCTGACCGATGCCCGACCAGATCCTGGGCTACGTCTTGCTCGGTGCGGCGGTGCTCGCCGTCGCGGCCATCGTGGCCAGTGCCGCGCGGGGTCGCGAACAGCCGCCACTCCACCCTCCTCCCGGGGTCCACGTCCCGTCCGGCAGCTGGCTGCCCGTGATCTGGGCCGTGGGCGGCGCCTTGCTGGGCGCCGGGCTCGCCTTCAAGCCAGACGATCAGGCCGCCGCGTGGTGGTTCCTGATCCCCGCGCTCGGGGTAATCGTGGTTGGGGCCATCCTGTCGGTTCGCACCGCCGGCCGGGAGTGGCGGGAAACTGAGCACGGATCGCACGACGAGGGCTCCGGCCACCACTGAGGCGAACTCCCATCCCACGCCCTGACCCCTCCCTTCTGCCGCGCTGGTGGCTGGTGCTGGCCACGATCGTCCCGCTGCTCCTGGCCGTCGTCCTGGTCGTCGGGGTGGCTGGCGGGGCGAGCCTGCTGGCTCCGGCTCTGCGGGTTGGGGATCGGGCGCCCGACTTCGCGCTGGCCGACCTGGACGGTGAGCCGGTCCGCCTGGCGGACTATGTCGGGCGCCCGGTGCTCGTGAATTTCTGGGCGTCATGGTGCCTGCCGGCCTGCGCCGACGAGTTCCCGGTTCTGGCCGAGGCGCTGCAAGCCAACGCGGACATCGGGCTGGCCGTGATTGGAATCGTGTACCGTGACCGCTCGGAGGCGGCACGCGCCTTCGGCAACCAGTTCGGTGCCACCTGGCCGCTGGCCATGGATCCAGGGGAACGGGTCGCACGAGCCTATGGCGTGTTTGGACCGCCGGAGAGCTGGCTCGTGGGTCCAGACGGGATCGTGGTCAGCCGACACATCGGACCGTTCACCGCCGAGGAGCTGGCGGAGGAGCTGGTCCACCTGGCCAGTGACCACTGATCGGAGGTACGGCGAGCCATGGAATCGAACGTCCCGGCCACGACCGAGCAGCCGGCTGTTCCCGCCACCACCGATCAGGCTGCCATTCCGGCGATTCCGCAGTCGCCACCCAAGCCCCGTCAGAACGTGGCCACCGGGCTCTTCCCGCTCGCCCTGGGCGTCCTGGTGCTGGCCTTCCTTGCGCTCGCGTTTTGGACCCTCATGGCGGCCACGGGGACCGGTCTCTAGACTCTCGCTTCCCGAGCCGCGAGTGGCTACGATGCGCGCCAGCGGTCGTCGATCGCGCCGCCCAAGCAGGGAGGACCATCCCATGCGCCCACGAGTCGCCCCGCGTGTCTCGAACCGATGGATCAGACCTCTGGCCGCCGCGGCGGCCCTCATGCTGCTCGCCACCGCATGCGCCAGCGGCGGGGGCGGTGGGGGGGGCGGTGGCACCTACGTCCTGCGGGTCCTGCTGGTGAACCGCGATCCGGCGGCCAGCCATGTGCTGAGCTACTCCGGCGGCGCGCCGTTGGCCAGCAGCCCCGACGAAGAGACCGTTGAATCCTGCAGCGCCGCGATCGTCCACTACGACCTCGTGGACCCCTTCGAGCTGCTCGTCGATGGGGTGCCGGTGATCATCTCGGACGAGCTCCTGGCAGGCGTGCCCCAGGAGACGGACGTGATCGCCACCATGGATGTCCTCGAGGACGGAACCGCGATTCCGTTCATCGGTGATTCGTCCCGCGGCTCGGCCGTGGTCGGCGGTCGGGGCCTGAGCAAGCCCGCCGCCGTGGCGATCTGTCTCTAGCCGGGGTAGCGGGCTGCCACGTACTCGTCGAGGATGGCCAGGAAGCGCGGCACGATGTCGTCGCCGCGGAGGGTGGTGCGCAGCGCCCCGTCGACGTAGACCGGGGCCACCGGCTCCTCGAACGTTCCGGGCAGGCTGATCCCGATGTCCGCGTGGCGGCTCTCTCCCGGACCGTTCACCACGCAGCCCATGACCGCCACGCGGAGCTCCTCGACGCCCGGGTGCTGAGCCTTCCAGGCAGGCATCTGGTCACGCAGGTGGGCCTGGATGTCGCGTGCCATCTCCTGGAAGAAGGTCGAGGTTGTCCGGCCGCAGCCCGGGCACGCCGACACTTGCGGGACGAAGGACCGCAGGCCGAGCGACTGCAGGACCTGCTGGGCGACCTGGACCTCTTCGGTCCGATCGCCACCCGGTGACGGGGTCAGGCTGACCCGGATCGTGTCGCCGATGCCCTCCTCGAGCAGGATCGCCAACCCGGCCGTGGAGCCGATGATCCCCCGGCTGCCCATCCCGGCCTCGGTCAGGCCGAGGTGCAGCGGGTAATCGCACATACCCGCGAGTCGGCGATAGATCTCGACCAGGTCCGGCACGCCGCTGACCTTGGCGCTGATGATGATCCGGTCGTGGCCCAGGCCGGTCTCCTCGGCCAGGGTGGCCGAGCGCAGGGCCGATTCGAGCATGGCGTCGATCATCACCGCCCGGCTGTCGCGCGGCTCGGGGCTGGCGGCGTTGGCATCCATCAGCGCGGTCAGCAGCTGCTGGTCGAGCGATCCCCAGTTCACGCCGATCCGCACCGGCTTGTCATTGGCCAGGGCCACTTCCACGATGGTCCGAAACTGCTCATCCCGCCGCTTGGTGCCCACGTTGCCGGGGTTGATGCGGTACTTGGCCAGGGCGGCCGCGCACGCCGGGTACTTGGTCAGCAGCAGGTGGCCGTTGTAGTGGAAGTCCCCGATGATCGGGACCCCCACGCCCAGCTTGTCCAGCTTGTCGCGGATGATCGGCACCGCTTCGGCGGCCGCATCGGTGTTGACCGTGACCCGCACCAGCTCGGAGCCCGCGTGGGCCAGCTGGGCGACCTGGATGGCCGTTGCATCGGCATCGGCGGTGTCGGTGTTGGTCATGGACTGCACGACCACCGGATGCGCCGAGCCGACCAGCACGCCGCCCACGTCGACGGTGGTTGTCGTCCGGCGGGCGGCAGGGCCTGGGGTTTCGCTCATGGCTGTCTTGAGTGTACCGATGCCGACCGACATGCGGCCGTCACGCCATCGTCATCGGTCTCGGCTAGGCTGTCCCCATGTCTCGGATCGTTGTGCTACTGGCCGCTGTGGTGCTTGCCGCTTGCTCGTCATCGGCCTCGCGGTCAGCTTCGCCCTCGCCGATTTCGTCCGTGGGGCCGCCGTCCAGCCAGGTGCCGAGTCCATCCGTTGTGCCTTCCGAGGGAAGCCGCATGCCGCTCGACTCGGATCCGCTGCACGCCATCGAGCTGTTCGATGTGAACAGCCAGACCGCCTTCACCCTCGGCGCGCTGGCCGCGGAGCGCCCGGTCCTGCTTGAGATGATGGCGATCTGGTGCACGAACTGCCGAGCGCAGCAGCACGAAGTGGTGGCCGCGCACGAGATCGCCGAGTTCCACTCCGTCTCGCTCGACGTCGACCCCAACGAGCGCCCC
>DATKBC010000027.1:0-33414 GCA_035514415.1 Pleomorphomonadaceae bacterium
CATGGGCCACGCCGGGGCCATCATCTCGGGCGGGACCGGGACCGCGGAGTCGAAGCGGACTGCCCTGCGCGAGGCGGGGGTGCGGGTTGCCGACTCCCCGCTCCAGATCCCGGCTCTGCTCCGCGAGGCCGGGGTCGCCTAGCCGCCGCCCTTCGGCGCGCCGCGCTCGAGCAGCTCCCACAGGACCCCGTTGAGCGTCCGCGGGTGGATGAAGGCCACCGACCCTTCGGCGCCCGGCCGCGGGACGTGGTCGACCAGCTCGGCCCCGGCGGACTCCAGGCGGGCCAGCTCCTGGGCCAGGCTGGTCGTCTCGAAGCAGACGTGGTGGAGCCCCTCGCCGCGCGAGTCGAGAAAGCGGGCCACCCCGCTGTCCGGGGCGGTGGGCTCGATCAGCTCCAGGCGAGCGGCGGGAGCCGGACCGGTGGGCAGGAAGCAGATCCGGACCCCCTGGCCGGCGACAGGCTGCACCCCGTCAGACGACTCCAGGCCGAACAGCTCCCGGTAGCGCGGCAGCGCCTCGTCGATGGACCGCACGACCACCGCCACGTGGTCGATGATCACGGCCGGTGTTCTCCCCACACGGCGCGCAGGGCGTCGGCAATCTCGCCCAGGGTGACGTCGGCCTCGACGCAGGCGCGAATCCGCGGCAGCAGGTTCTCCGTCCCCCGGGCCGCGGCCCTGAGAGCCTCCACCGAGGCGGCCGCCAACTCGGGGTCCCGGGCGGCGCGGACGGCGCGCGTCAGTTCGGCCTGGCTGCGCTCGGCCTCTGGGTCGATGCTCTGTGGCTGCGGGCGGGCAGGCTCTTCACCGGGCTCAACGAAGGCATTCACGCCCACCACGACAGCCTGACCGGATTCGAACGCACGCTGGTCGGCGTATGCCGCGTCGGCAATGGCCCCAGCCTGGTAACCGGCCTCCAGGGCGGCCAATGGCCCACCCAGCTCGTCCAGGCGCGCCAACTCGACACTGGCCCGTTCGTCGAGCTCATCGGTCAGGGCCTCGACGTACCACGAGCCGCCCAGCGGGTCGATCGGCGCGCTGAGGCCCGACTCGTAGGCGAGGACCTGCTGGGTCCGCAGCGCCAGTCGGGCCGCCTCCGGGCTCGGCAGCCCGAGCGCCTCGTCCAGCGCGTTGGTGTGGAGGGACTGGGTCCCGCCCAGGACCGCGGCCAGGGCCTGGACCGTCGTCCGGACGGTGTTCGTTTCCGGTTGCTGGGCGGTCAGCGTCGACCCCGCGGTCTGGACGTGGAAGCGCATGCTCATGCTCCGCGGGTCGGTGGCGTGGTACCGGTCGCGGGCGACCCGCGCCCACAGCCGGCGCGCGGCCCGGAACTTGGCCACCTCCTCGAACAGGTCGTTGTGGGCCGCGAAGAAGAACGACAGGCGGGGGGCGAACTCGTCGAATGCGAGCCCGGCCGCCACGGCCGCATCGGCGTAGGTGATCGCGTTGCCCACCGTGAAGGCCAGCTCCTGGACCGCGGTCGCCCCGGCCTCCCGCATGTGGTAGCCGCTGATGCTGATCGGGTTGAACTGGGGCAGCTCCGACCGGCAGTACGCGATGACATCGGTCGCCAGCCGCAGCGACGGCCCGGGCGGAAAGATATAGGTCCCGCGTGCGACATATTCCTTGAGGATGTCGTTCTGGACCGTCCCCCGCAGTCGGCCCGGCTCCACCCCCTGGCGGCGACCGACGGCCTCGTACAACGCGAGCAGGATGGCCGCCGTGGCGTTGATCGTCATCGAGGTGCTCACCGCGCCCAGGTCGATACCGTCCAACAGGTGCTCCATGTCGTGGACGGTGTCGATCGGCACCCCTACCCGGCCCACCTCGCCGGCCACCCGCGAGTCGTCGCTGTCATAGCCCATCTGGGTCGGCAGGTCGAACGCCACCGACAGCCCCGTCTGGCCGCCCGCCAGCAGGTCGCGGAAGCGCCGGTTCGACTCCGCGGGCGAGGTGAACCCGGCGTACTGACGCATGGTCCATGGGCGCCCCCGGTAGCCCGATGCGTGGATGCCCCGGGTGTAGGGATAGGCGCCCGGATCGCCCAACCGGTCGTCGAGATCAGGGGCCAGGTCGCCTGACCGATACACGCCGTGGATCTCGAAACCCGAGCTGGACCGATCGCGGCGCGGACCGCTGTCTACGCTCGCAGGATCGTCTCCGCTGCTCACACCGCCGATTCTACGGTTCGGGGTCGGCCAGCCGGACAAGGAGGGCGCCGGTAACGATGGTCTGGCCGGGCTCCGTCTCGACGCTCACCACCTGCCCCGCGCGCGGCGCACGGATTTCGTTCTCCATCTTCATGGCCTCCACCGTCAGCAGCGCATCCCCCTCCGCCACCAGGTCGCCCGGGCTGACCGCGACCTTGACCACCAACCCGGGCAGGGTGGCGCGAACCTCGGCCGGGCCGTGGCGCGGGACGGCAAGTTGGGCCGACTCGGCCAGCAGCCGCTCCCGGTGGCCGCGGACCGTGACCGCGATCCGGCGACCCTGGAGGGTGACGACCCAGTCCGCCGGGCCGCCCTCGACCAGGACCGGGACGCGCTCCCCGTCGCGGCGCAGGGTCGCCGCACCTCGCCCGCGGTCTACCCACGCGAACTCCCATTCCGGGTCTGGCGCCGTTGGCTGGCCCTCGACCAGGAACTCCGCCTCTTCCCTCACGACTCGATCGCCTCTTCGCGCGCCAGCCGGGCCCACGGCCGGTCGCCCGGGGTCACCCGGGCGCCATTCGAAGAAGCAGCAGGAGGCCGAGGTGTGACGCCCGTCGCGCGGGCGCCAGCCACCGCGGTCGCGGCCGTCTGGCCCTCGCCGTCGGACAAGCCCGGCCCGTCGACCCAGAGGTCGGGAACCAGACCCGTGTCGTACTTTCCGGCGATGAACGCCGGCTGGTCGACCAACCAGCGGTGGAAGCCCAGGGTCGTGGCCACACCCCCGATCCGGGTTTCGTCCAGCGCACGCCGCAGGCGGGCGACCGCCGCCGGGCGGTCCGTCGCGTGGACCATGAGCTTGGCCAATAGCGGGTCGTACTCGGTGGGCAGGTCGAGATCGGCCTCCACCCCGGCATCCACGCGAACGCCCGGACCATCGGCCATGCGCCAGGCACCAATCCGGCCGGTCGTGGGGCGGAAGGCCTCCCACGGATCCTCGGCATACAGGCGCACCTGGATGGCGTGACCGCGCCGCGGCGCCTCCAGCACCTCCGAAGGGAGGCGCTCGCCGGCTGCCACCCGCAGCTGCCAGGCAACCAGGTCCACGCCGGTCACCAGCTCGGTGACGCCATGCTCGACCTGAAGCCGAGTGTTCATCTCCAGGAACCAGTGATGCCGATCTCGGTCGAGGAGGAACTCGACGGTGGCCGCGCTGTGGAATGGCACCGCCTCCGCGATGCGGCGCGCGTCGGCCGCCAGGCGCTCGCGTATCTCTTCGCCGAGGCCGGGCGCGGGCGCCTCCTCGACCAGCTTCTGGTGGCGACGTTGAACCGAGCACTCGCGTTCGCCGAGGACGGCCAATCCCCCATGCCGATCCCCGAGGAGCTGGACCTCGACGTGGCGCGCGCCGACGATCAGGCGCTCGACGTACAGCGTGCCGTCCCCGAATGCGGCCGTCGCCTCGCGTCGCGCGCTGTCCAATGCTTCCGGCATGCCAGCCGGGTCATCGACCCGTCGCACACCGCGACCGCCACCACCGGCCGCGGCCTTGACGAGCAACGGATACCCGAGATCGTCCACCTCGACGAGGCGTGCCTCGTCGACCGCGACCATCAAGCCCGGCGTTACGGCAACACCGGCATCGGCCGCGGTGCGACGAGCGGCCAGCTTGTCGCCCAGATGCTGCATCGTTTCGGGCGGCGGGCCGACGAATACCAGGCCGGCGGCCGCCACCGCGCGGGCGAACGTGGCGCTTTCGCTGAGGAAGCCATATCCGGGATGCACCGCCTCGGCGTCCGAGCGGCGGGCGGCGTCGAGCAGCGCATCGATCGACAGGTACGAGGCGGCGGCGGCGGCCGGACCAATGTTCTCGGCTCGGTCGGCGGCGCGGACGTGGGGCGCATCGCGGTCGACGTCCGAGTAGACAGCGACCGCCTCGATCCCCAGCTCGCGGCATGCCCGGATGATCCGGATCGCGATCTCGCCTCGGTTCGCGACGAGGACTCGGCGAAACGGCGGCGTCACTGTCTTTGCGAAAAGACGGGCAACGGCTGCCGACGCGTCAGAGCGGAATGTTGCCATGCTTCCGTCGCGGACCCGGCTGGCGCTTGCCGTCCAGGACGGCGAACGCCCCGGCTACCCGACCCCGCGTTTCGGAGGGACGGATAACCTCGTCGATGTAGCCGCGCGACGCAGCGACGTACGGATTAGCGAATCGCTCTTCGTACTCCGCCACCAACAGCTCCCGCTCCGCTTCCGGGTCTGCGGCCTGCGCCAGACGCTCCCGGAACACGATGTTCACCGCACCCTCGACGCCCATCACTGCAATCTCCGCCGTCGGCCATGCAAAGTTCAGGTCGCCGCGGATGTGCTTGCTGCTCATGACGTCGTAAGCGCCACCGTAAGCCTTGCGGGTGATGACCGTGACTTTCGGAACCGTGGCCTCCGCGAATGCGTACAGCAATTTCGCGCCGTGACGGATGATGCCGCGATGTTCCTGGTCGACGCCGGGAAGGAATCCGGGCACGTCGACCAGGGTGAGCAACGGAACGTTGAAGCAGTCGCAGGTCCGGACGAAGCGCGCCGCCTTGTCGGATGCGTCGATGTCGAGAACGCCGGCCAGCACATTGGGTTGTTGGGCCACGACTCCGATCGACCGACCTTCGATGCGCGCGAAGCCACAGATGATGTTGCGCGCAAACCCGGCGTGCACCTCGAGGAACGATTCGGCGTCCACGATTCCGCGAATGACGTCGTGCATGTCGTATGCCTGCTGGGGCGAATCGGGAATCAAGGCGTCCAGTTCGTCCGCGTCACCTGGCGGGGTCCATTCGGACCGCGGGATGACCGGATCGACATTGTTCTGGGGCAAGTACCCAAGGACCTGGCGCGCGAGCAGCAGCGCCGCCGGTTCAGACGGCGCGAGAAAATGCGCCACTCCGCTGACTTCGTTGTGGATGCGCGCGCCGCCCAGTCCCTCGAAGTCGATCTCTTCGTGGGTCACCGTTTTCACAACGTTGGGTCCGGTCACGAACATGTAGCTCAACCCGTCGACCATGATCGTCAGATCGGTGATGGCTGGCGAGTACACCGCGCCACCGGCGCAGGGCCCGAGCACGAGTGACAGTTGCGGGACGACCCCCGACGCCAACGTGTTGCGAAGGAAGATCTCGGCGTAGCCACCCAGCGAGTCCACGCCTTCCTGGATCCGGGCGCCACCGGAGTCCGCCAGACCGATGATTGGCGCCCCGCTGGCGACCGCCAGGTCCATCACCTTGCAAATCTTCTGCGCGTGCGCCTCCGACAGGGAGCCGCCGAAGACGGTGAAGTCCTGGGCGTACACGAAGACCGTACGTTCGTCGATGGTTCCCCAGCCGGTGACCACGCCGTCGCCCAGGTAGCGCTCGTCCTCCAGCCCAAACTCGGTCGTCCGGTGCGTGACGAAGGCGTCCAACTCCGCGAACGACCCGTCATCGAGAAGGATCTCCAGCCGCTCGCGTGCCGTCAGCTTGCCGCGCGCATGTTGCTGTGCAATCCGCTCATCGCCGCCACCGCGTTGCGCGGCGCGTCGCTGTTCGGCCAGGTGGTCGAGCTTGTCCGATGTCGACACCGGTCCTCCAAGGAGATGGTGGGCCCAGCAGGGATCGAACCTGCGACCAGCCGGTTATGAGCCGGATGCTCTAACCACTGAGCTATGGGCCCGACGGGGCTGGCGGTGGACAACTCCGAGTATAGAGGCTCGTCTTTGCACAAAGACATCGACAGTCCCCGACGTTGTGGATAACCCCGGTGACCTCGAGAGGTGGGGCTGCCTATGATTCGCACCAGATCGCATCCGCGATTCAGCAGCCCGAATTCAGACCGCGGAAGGTGTCGCCTTGACCAAAGTCATCTCGTTGGCCAATCAGAAAGGCGGTGTGGGCAAGACGACCTGCACCATCAACCTGGGGGGTGCTCTGGCCGAGCTGGGTTATCGCGTCCTTTGCATCGACATGGACCCCCAGGCCAATCTGACCGTGGGCCTCGGGATCTCGCTGGCCGATGTTCATCGATCCATGGCCGATGTGCTCAACGAGGATCGCGTAGGGCTGGACGAGATCATTCGCGAGACGGCGGTGGCCGGCCTGTCGGTGGCGCCGGCGACGCTGGAGCTGGCCTCAACCGAAGTCGAGCTGTTCACCGCCATCGGCCGCGAAATGGTGCTGGGGGATGCGATCTCCGGGTCCGCCGATCGGCAGTACGACGTGATCCTGATCGACAGTCCGCCGACCCTGGGCCTGCTGACGATCAACGCCCTGGTCGCGTCTTCGCGGGTCATCATCCCGGTCCAAACCCAGTTCTACGCGATCAAGGGCCTGACGGCGCTGATCAAAGTTATCAACACCATTCGGGTCAAGCTCAATCACGACCTGGAGATCCTCGGCCTGCTGCCGACGTTCTATGACGGCCGCACGATCCTCGCTCGCGAGATGCTGGAGAACCTCCGCGAGCTGGGCGACCAGCGCGTCTTCAACACGATGATCAAGAACACAGTGAAGCTCGGGGAGGCGCCGCTTACCGGGCGCCCGGTGACCGAGTACGCGCCCAGCTCGGCGGCCGCGCATGCCTTCCGAGATCTGGCGCGGGAGGTGATCGAACTTGGCTAGGCCGCCGGTCTTCAAGGACAACATCGCCCGTCTCTTCGACGAGGCAGCCGCGACGGAGCTGACGGCGGGCATCGTCTCGCTGATCGACTCCCGATCGACCCGGGTCCAGATCCGGGAGGTGCCCACCAATCGGGTTCTCCCCAACCCCGCCCAGCCACGCCTCTCGTACGAAGAGGATTCGCTGGTCGAGCTGGCCGATTCCATCCGCGAGCACGGAGTGCTGCAACCCATCCTGGTCCGCCCCGCCGGGTCCCAGTTCGAGCTCATCGCCGGCGAGCGGCGCTGGCGAGCCGCGCGGATGGCCGGCCTGAACGCCGTCCCGGCCATCGTCCTCGACTTCGACGAAGAGACCGCGCTCGAGGTCTCCATCATCGAGAACCTCCAGCGCGAGGACGTGTCGCCGCTTGAGGAAGCGGGGATGTACCGCAAGATGCTGGCCCTCGGCTACTCGGTCCGGCAGCTGGCGGCCAAGATCGGCAAGGACAAGGGCTATGTCGAGAACCGGCTCCGGCTGGCCGACGCGCCGCCCGAGATCCGGGAGCTGGTGTCGGTGCGCAAAGACACCATCAGCCACGCCTACGAGCTGATGAAGGTGACCGACGAGAAGACCCGGCGCAAGCTGGCGAAGCGCGTGGCGGACGGCGATCTGACGCTGGCCAAGCTCCGGCGCCTGACCGGAACCCGCGAGCCGAAGGCGGCGTCGGATGGCCCCAAGCGCCGTGCCCGCACCGCGGCCGGGGTCGCCGTGGCCGTCCGCAACACGGACGATGCGCTGATGGACCTCAAGGGCCGCCTGGCCACGGTCGTCGACGAGCTGGCCGATCTGCTGCGCCAGCACGAGATGATCAACCAGATCCCACCCACCAACCGCGACAACCTGGCCAAGTACCTGACCATCACCAAGCTCAAGCTCGAGAACGCGATCGCCATCGTCCGCGCCACGCGGGAGGAGTAGCCCTCCCCCGCTCAGGGGGTGTAGGACATCACCTCGCGGTGGTCGACGAGGAAGTCGACGAGCTTGGCTCGTGCGTCCGGATCGGTCCGGCGAAGGCCCCCGACGGCCTTCGGGAGCTCGAAGATCGGCGCCGCCAGTTCCCCGGCGGTGTCGATGCCGACGACGTGGTCAGGGCCGCCACCCACCAGGAAGACGCGCTGGAACCCCCGGGCGTCGAGCCCGGCCGCCCGGCTGAAGGCGGCGATCGCCGTTCCCACCCCGCGCCGCTTGGCGAAGTCCATGAACAGATCGGCCGCCCAGGTGTCGATCTGCCCGTCGCTTTGGGCGGCAACCATCTCCCGGTACGACTGAGCCTCGGTCAGATTCACGCGCTCTCCTCGCTCGAGCCTGGGCGATTCTAGCCGAGCCGATCGGCGCCGAATCGACCCCGGGCCGGTCGGATGCCACTGCTATCCTCGGCCCGTGCTGTCCCGCAGCAGTGACCCCCGCACCGAGGACGTCATCACCTACGACCTGGTCCAATCCGGGCCGCAGGGAGAGGCGGCGGTCGGCTCCGCCACCTTCCAGGGCGGGCGGTGGCAGGTCAGCGCCCCGGACAGGGTGCGCGCCGCCCTCGAGGAGCTGCTGGCCAGCCCGTTCATGGACCGGGTCCGGGCCGACGAGCGCCCGCGCGGATACCGCCGGAGCGGCCAGGGCCAGGTGGACATGCTCGTGCCGGGCATGGCCGAGCACTTCGTGGCACGCATGCGGGGGCTGTGGTTGGCCTTCCCGGACCAGACCGTCGTCACGGCGCGAGAGGGTCGCTTCCGAGCCTCGGCCCCATCGGCGACGGGGCTGCCGGATGCGGCCGAGACCGGCCCCCCGGTGGTCGACCCCGCGGTGCGCCGATCGACCCTCGAGCGGGCCGATGACGCGGTCAGCGCCCGCGCCCTGGTGCGCGCCGCCGACCCGGATGCCGGCACCCGACCGGCTGGCTCGGTGGCACTCCGCCGCACGGATTGCGGCTGGATCGTCTGACCCGCGGTCGACGGCTATGATGCGCCCGAGATGACCGCAAGCCGCTACCTCTTCCTGCCGGTGCTGATCGTGGCGGTCGGCGTCTTCTACCTGCTGTTCAGCCAACCGCCGGAGTTGGCCGGCGCGACCATGCTGCTCGCTTTCGGCGCCGCGGCGACCTTCTTCATGTGGATCCTGGTCCCGACCATCGACCACGAGGGCGACACGGCCCCCATCGACCCCGACTTCCCGGAGCCCGACCGCTAGCCTCAGCGAATCCCGGTGTCGTAGCCGATCACCAGGTCTGGGGCCGAAGCCCCGGGCTCGACGGTGAACTCCACCGGCGCGGCCGTGCCCATCAGCCCGTCCACCGGCTGCGGCTCGAGGCGGTACGTGCCGGGGGGCAGGCTCAGCGCGAACCGCCCATCCGCATCACTGGTTGTCCGATCCACCTCCACCCCGGCCAGGGTGGTCACAACCAGGACGGCCCCTTCCACGGGACGATCGGCGCAGGAGGGATCCGGCGGATCGGTGACCACCGGGCAGGTCGGGCCCGCGGTGACCATCCCGGAGACGCCTGAATCGGCCGGAAGTGGGTCTCCCGACTCCTCAACCAGATCCACGCCCCCGGTGCTCGAGACGGCGTAGGTCCAGCGATGCTCGTTGATGCAGCCTGCCGGGCAGTCGCCCCACCCGATTCGGATCTCGACCTGCCAACCGTCGGCGGCCTCCCTGACCTCATACCAGGCGGCCTGACCCATGAGCTCCGGATCACGAGGGCCAATCGCGGCGAACAGCGGGTTCTGCTGCAGGACCAGGTCCACCGCCTCCCCGGAGGTGATGGGCGTCCCCGCAGGCGCCGGCATGCAGGCCACCACGGCCAGGGCCGCGGCCAGGGCAAGGACCGACGGAAGGTGTCTCATGCAGGAAGGACGCCCATCCCTGGGAGTCGGGTTCCGCATCGCTACCACGGCAGGAGCTGGCGCAGGGCGAACCAGACGTTGGCCGGACGCTCGGCGAGGCGCCGCACGTACCACGGATACCAATATTCGCCGTACGCGATGAGGACCCTCACCCGGTACCCGTCCGCCCGCAGCCGACGCTGCTGATCGGCCCGGATGCCGTACAGCATCTGGACCTCGAACGCGTCCCGACCGTGCCCGGCGTCGGCCCCCGCCCGCGCGATGTCCTCCACCAGCTCCACGTCATGGGTCCCCAGGCCCAGGGTCAGCCGTCCGGCGGCCGCGTCGGGGAGCATCGCCAGCGACAGCTCGCGGTAGGCGGCGTTCACGTCCCGCTTGGCGCGCAGCGCCAGCTCCGGCGGCTCGTCGTAAGCACCCTTGACCAACCGGATGGCCGGACCCAGCGGTCGAAGGCGCTCGATGTCGGCGGGCGTCCGGCGAAGGTAAGTCTGGAGGCAGACGCCTACCCCTGGTTGGGCGCCCAGGAGCCTCACGTACAGGTCCAGCGTGCGATCGACGTACGAGCTGTCCTCCATGTCGATCCAGAATCGGCTTCCCACCGCGTGGGCGTGCCTGGCCAGAGACTCGCAGTGGCGATAGGCTGCCTCCGGATCGAGGTCCAGCCCAAGCTGGGTGAGCTTGGGCGAGATCTGCCCCGCCATCCGGCGACCAGCGATCTCCTCGATGAGAGCGTGGTAGTGGGCCGCCACCGCATCGGCCTGTGCCATCTGGGTGAGGTTCTCTCCCAGCCGGGTGTAGACGGCTGGGATGCCTTGACCCTCCAGCGCTTCGGCGGCCGTCAGCGCCTCGGCCATCGTCTCGCCCGGCATGAAGCGCCGCACGGCGCGACGCATGCCCGGCAGGCGCGGAACATGGGTCCGCATCCACGGGTTGCGGGCACACCACAGGAGGAAGCGGCGCATCAGGTGCGGGATGGTACGCGTCGAGGCCAGCGGGGGGAATGCCGCTGAGGCCGGCCCAGGTACGGGCGGACTCCGCCCTAGGGGATATTTTCGATAGGTCTCAGACGGGAGCGGCCACTTCGAGCCGGCGTCGCAGGTGCTCGCCGGTCGGTGAGCCCTCCGCGCGCGCCAGATCGGCGGGGGTGCCCTCGAAAATCACCCGCCCACCATCGTGGCCGGCACCCGGGCCGAGATCGATCACCCAGTCGGCGCGCGCCACCACGTCGAGGTTGTGCTCGATAGCGATCACCGTCCGCCCGGCCTCCCCGTTACGTCCTCCTCCAGGCCACTGACGGTAGCCCGCGCATGCCTCTCCGCTGCTGGGACTCCACGACGCCTCACTCGGACGCGACGCCGTAGTCCTGCTGCTTGACGACCACCCAGTCGCCGGCGCCCTCGGCCGCCTGGGGGTCGACGCGGTACAGGGTGACGAACTGCTGGATCGAGTCACCGTTGGCGTCGAAGCCAACTGTCCCAAGGACGGTCTCGAACCGATGCGCCGGATCGACCGCGTGGGCGCGCACGGCCTCGCGGAGATCCTCCGCCGACGCCCCCGACGCGGCAAGCGCGCGCAGTGACTGGATGATCACCTCCGCGCAGGCATGCGCCGCCGCCGCGTACTCGTCGGGCTCCTCGCCGAAGCGATCCCGGTAGGCGTCGACGAAGCTCGCTCGATAGGGCCCGATGGAGCTGTGCGACGCATGCGACCCAACCGCGGCCTCGCCCGCCAGGTTGAGGTACGAGTCCGGCTCGGCCCCCGATCCGTCGAGGAGTCCGTCGGCGGTCAGGAAGGGCGTGGCTCCGAGCCCGTTGTCCACCATCGCGCGACGGAGCTCGGCGGCGGACCCTGTGTTGAATCCCCCATAGAAGATCGCGTCGAGCCCGTCGCCACCGCGCAGGGCCTCCAGGGCGGCCATCGGGTCGCCGCCCGGCTCGTGCGACGCCTGAACGACGCGGCCACCGAGGTCCGTAAAGGACGCCTCGAAGGCCTCGGCCCATAGCGTGAACTCCGGATCGTCGTTGACGACGAGCACGGACTCGGCGCCGAGGTCGCGGGTCGCGTAGGCGGCCAGGCCGCGGAGCTGGTTGTCGTCCGATGGCGAGAGGCGAACGAAGTTGATGCGATCCGGCTGCGCGGCGCGCACCTCGAGAGCGCCGAAGGCGGGCTTGGTGAGGCCCGGAGCGGTGGTCGATGGGCTGCACTGGAGGAGGCCGGCCTCGTTCGTGACCGGGATCTGGGGATACGCGACATTCGAGGTGTACGGGCCGACCATGGCGATGGTGCGCGCGTCATCCACCATCGCCGTAGCGTTGGCGGCGCCACGCGCGGGATCGGGAAGCTGCCCTTCCCCACCGCCGCCATTGTCGTAGGGCTGCAGGACGAGCTGGACGCCGTCGGCGACCCCGTCCTCGTTCGCCTCGTCGACCGCGAGCTGCACCGCGTTCCGAACCGGGATGCCGCCGTCCGCGAAGGCACCGCTCAACGGCATGTCGAGCCCGATAATCCACTCGCCGGCGGGGATGCCGGTGGGTCCCCGCAGGACCCAGGCGCCGGCGCCGATCGCCGCGATCACGGCGACGGCCCCTGCCGCGAGGATCGCCCGGCGCCCGCGGCGCGAGGCACGCCGACGCCCGTGCTCCGCCCAGGCATCGATGCCCGGCCCGGCCGGGTCGACGGCGAACAGCTCGATCGACTCGGAGATGCCCTTGAGCTCGCGTCGACCCCTCGGCTTGAAGGTGACCGGCAGCAACGTACGCGTCAGCGCGCGCACGGTCTCGCTGACGATGACCTCGCCCGGCCCGGCCTGGGCGCAGAGCCGGGCTGCGATGTTCACTGCCGACCCGACGTACCCCTCGTCGAGCTCGACCGTCTCGCCGGCATGGATGCCGACGCCGACCCGGATCGGCTCCTCGGGATGCTCGGTCGATGCGGCAGCGGCCTCGGCGACCAGGGCGAGGCCGCAGCGCACCGCACGGCTGACCGAGCCGAAGACCACGTAGAAGCTGTCGCCCTCGGTCTTGATCTCGGCGCCACCGAAGCGTCCGATCGCCTCCCGGGCCAGCGTGCGGTACCGGGTCAGCAGCGAGGCTGCGGCCGCGGCACCGTGGGATTCGACGAAGTCGGTGTATCCACGCAGGTCGGCGAACAGGAACCCGCGCGTGATCGACTCGCGCTCACTCTCGGTCATTGGCGCTGAATGCTAGGACACGGAGGCTTCGTTCCGATAGCCCTAGCGGTGACCGATGAACCTGACACCATCAGATGGGTTTAGAGCTGCCGAGCGAGTGCATCAGAAGCGACGACGACCAGGTGCCCCCGTGCCCGGGTGGTGCCGACGTAGACGAGCGCGGCCAGCTCCTCGTCGGCCACGCGCCCGTCGATCTCGGCGAGCACGACCACCGGCGACTCGAGCCCCTTGTAGCGATGGATGGTGGCGATGCGCCCGCACGAAGCTCCCACCAACGGCCTCGTGTTCGTCACGGAGCGGGCTACGCGGTCAATGGGTCGTGGCTGACCAAGCATTTCCAGGCGCTCCTGGCTCGCGCCAGGCTGCCCAGGATGCGATTCCACGACCTCCGCCATGGAGCAGCGAGCCTGCTGGTCGGAGCGGGCGTCCATCCGCGGATCGCCCAGGAGCTGCTGCGTCACGCGTCGAGCAAGACGACGATGGAGATCTACAGCCACGTCAGCGCCGCGCAGCAGCGTGAGGCCGTCGAGGTTCTCCAGCGAGCCCTGGCTGAGAGTCATTCTGAGAGTCATCTTGCCGCGGATTCGGGCGGGCAAGACTGGGCCAGAGCGGCCGAAACCGGCCAATCTGAGCGTGAGAGTGGCTCCGGCGGTAGGATTCGAACCTACGACCAAGCGGTTAACAGCCGCCCGCTCTACCACTGAGCTACGCCGGAACGGCGCGGATTATAGGCCTGCGCTCGCCGGCGGCCTCCAGGAGGTGTACCGCGGCGGCCATTCGCCGGGGTCACCGCGCTCGCCGAACAGGGCGTGCTCGATGCCGAGCTCGAAGAGCCCGTATGCGTCGCCCGGAGGGAACGGCCAGTTCGCGGCGGCCCGACTCCGCGCCGCCGGATCGGTGATCGCCACGGTGCGACCGCGGAGCAGGAATTCGTGGGGAGTGGCGGGATCCTGGTGAGCGTGGAGCGCGTACCGCCCGTCGGCGGTCAGGTCGCGCGCTTTTGCGGAATGGTCCTGCACGAAGACCAGGAGCTGCCCGTCCACGATGCCGATGTTCACTGGGTGGGTCCGCGGAGGCGCCTGCCCGGCGACTGTCGTGAACAGCGCATCGCCCACGCCATCCCGGAACAGGAGTCTCCGTCCCCAACTGGCCAGGTCAGGAGCGGACTCCTCGAACTGTCTCCAGCTCGCCACACCCGTCATCGGTCTACTCCAGGTAGTCCTTCAACTTGCGGCTGCGGCTGGGGTGCCGAAGCTTGCGGAGGGCCTTGGCCTCGATCTGGCGGATCCGCTCGCGGGTCACGTTGAAGTCGCGACCCACCTCCTCCAGCGTCCGTGATCGCCCGTCCTCCAGCCCGAATCGGAGCTGCAACACCCGGCGCTCACGCGGCGTGAGCGAGTCGAGCACGCCCTCCACCTGCTCCTTGAGGAGCTGGTGGCTTGCCGCATCGGCGGGGGCGACGCTGGCCAGGTCGGGGATGAAGTCGCCGAGGTGGCTGTCCTCCTCCTCGCCGATGGGCGTTTCCAGGCTGACTGGCTCCTGGCTGACCTTCATGATCTCGCGCACTTTCTCAGGGCTGACGGTCTGCGGCCCGGCCGCTTCGCGACGGTCGACCTCCTCCTCGGTCGGCTCGCGCTCGAGCTTGTCGCGCAGCTCACGCACGATCTCGTCGCGGCTCATGCGCCGAGCGATCTCCTCCACCGTCGGCTCCCGACCCAGCTCCTGCAGCAGGGTCCGGCTGACCCGGATCAGGCGGTTGATGGTCTCCACCATGTGGACCGGGATCCGGATCGTCCGAGCCTGGTCCGCGATGGCCCGCGTGATGGCCTGCCGGATCCACCACGTGGCGTAAGTGCTGAACTTGAAGCCTTTCTCGTACTCGAACTTCTCGACCGCCCGGATGAGCCCGATGTTCCCCTCCTGGATGAGGTCCAGGAAGCTCATGCCACGCCCGATGTACTTCTTGGCGATGCTCACCACCAGGCGCAGGTTGGCCTCGGTCAGGCGTCGGCGGCCGTCGACGCTCTGGTCCACCAGGCGGCCGCTACGTCGCTCGAGCGGAATCTCCGGCGGGACCTCCGGGTCGGAGCCGAGCTCCTTGAGGTACGCCTTGTCGCGCCCAGCCTCGATGTAGGCGCGGACGATGGACTGTGCCGTTTCGCGAGCCCAACGCTCGAGCGCATAGAGCTCGTCGCGGCCGGGGTGCTCAAGCTGCCGGAAGCGGTACGTGTGGCCGAACAGGACCGCGTCCTTCAGCGCCTGGCCCGGGTCGCTGGCGAGTGACTTCAGCAGTGACTCGGCCTGCAGAATCCGCGCCCGACCCTCGTCGTCCAGCTCTGGGTCGCGGCGGGCCTTGGTGAACCGAATCGAGGGACGCTCGATGGGCTTCCCGGAAGCAACCCACCAGTCGATGGCATCCAGGGTCACGCGGGGTGACTCCTGGGGCAGGTCGAAGGCGCGCATGGCGGCCATCGCCCGTGCCTTGGGCTCGCTGCTGAGCGTGACCCACGTGTACAGCATCACCATCGCGCGCGCCGGGTCCTCGATCGCCAGCTCCCCCAGCTCAATCGCCTTGGCCAGGACGACCTCCTCCTCGGCGGTGAGCAGCGCCACTTTCCCGATTTCCTTGAGGTACATCCGCACCGGGTCGTCGATCCCGATGAGGTCGGCGGCCAGGGCCTCGAGGTCCTCCTCGGGCTCCTTGTCGGCCTTGCCCTCGGCGAGCTCCTCGTCAGGGATGGCGACGGCGACCTCATCGGCCGGCTCGCTGAAGGTCGGCTGATTCTCGGCGTCGAAGACCTCGACCCCCTGCTCCTCGGCGGCCGCGAACAGCTCCTCGATGTGTTCCAGGTTGGTTTCGGGCGCAGGGACCGCGGCCAGGATCTGGTCGTGGGTGATGAACCCGTCTTCGCGCCCATGCGACAACAGGTCCTCTACGGCGGCGGCGGCTTCCGCGGATGCTTCCGGGGTGGTGGCCGATGCGGCCTTGACCTTTGTCGACTTCGCCTTGGCTGTGCTCGGTGCCGGGACGGCCTTCGCAGCCGCGGGCTTCGCCGCCGCAGGCTTGGCCTTGGCTGATGCCGCCGATGCAGACGTGGACTTGGCGGCAGCTGGCTTCACGGCAGCTGGCTTCACGGCGGTCGTCTTTGCGGCAGCTGGCTTCACGGCAGCTGGCTTCACGGCAGCTGGCTTCACGGCAGCTGGCTTCACGGCAGTCGTCTTTGCGGGGGAGGACTTCGCTGGCGCAGGCTTCGCCGCCGATGCCTTTGCGGCGACGGCCTTTGCGACCACCGGCTTCGTTGCCACGGCTTTCGCAATCGGCTTTTGTGTCGTGGTCTTGGCCGGAGCTTTCGCTGCAATCGGATTGGCCGGCGCAACGCTGCCCTTGGTGGCCATCACGGGCTTCGTCGCCATCTTGGGCACGGGCTTACCTGGAACCGATGCTGCCTTGGCGGGAGCCGATGCGGCCTTGGGCGCAGCGCTGGGCTTTGCGCTGGCCTTGGTGGTTTCTCGGGTTGGTGTCTTGGCCGGGGCCACGATCAGGTTCCTCCTTGCGCCGGAACGGCCGGCGTCGCTAGTTGTCGGGTGACATCGGCCTTCTCGCGGCCGAGCTGGATGATGTGAGTCTCAATTTGTCCCAGGAGTTCGCGGTCGCCATCGCGCTCCGCGTCTTCCAGCAGATGCCGGCCATCTCCGATGGCCTCTTCGATCCGCGCCCTCCGCAGCCGGAGGCGGGAAATGCGCAGGGCCTCAGCAGCGACTGCCGGCTCGTGGCGCGGACCAGCGCCGGCGGCATGGATAACTACCCGCGCCAGGTCTGCGGAGATCGGATCGAGCTCACCGACGAAGGCTCCCAGGTCGCGCGACCCGTCCCCCGTTCCAGCGGCTACCCAGGCCGTCCATGCATCGGCCAGCGCCGTGGCCTCCGGTCGCCCGAAGGGGAGCGGATTGGAGGCGAGCTCGGCGGTCAGTCCCGGATGGAGAATCAGGAGGGCCAGGGTCTCCGTCTCCAGGGCATCCAGGATGGGGGTGCCAGGACCAACCGGCGCGGACGTGGTCGCCGGCCGGCGTCGGACCCGAGGCCTGCGCAGCGCGTCGCGCAGGACGCGCTCATCCACCTGGACCGTCTTCGACAGCTGCTGGAGGTAGAGGTCCTGCTCCACCGCGTCGCCGACCCGTTGCAGGATGGCCAGTACGCGGCTCGCCATCTCGCGCCGGCCGCCGACGGTCGAGATGTCGACATCGGCCGCCACGCGGTCCATGAAGTATTCGACTACCGGTTTGGCTTCCACCACCGCCTGCCGCCAGCCGTCGGGATCGGTCCGAATCAGCTCGTCCGGGTCTTTGCCAGCGGGAATCCGCACCACCCGCACCCGGGTGACGCTCTGGCTGGGTCCCAGCTCTTCCAAGAGGCCACGCTGGGTGGCCGCCTCACCAGCCAGGTCGACGTCATAGGCAAGTGCAATCGAATCTGCATAGCGCGTCGCGAGCTGCACCTGACCGCTCGTCAGGGCGGTGCCCAGCGAGGCGACGACGTTCGTGAACCCGGCCTGGTGGGCAGCCATCACGTCCGTGTAACCCTCGACGATGACCGCCAGCTTCTCCCGGCGAATGGCGGTGCGGGCCCGGTCGATCCCATACAGCGTCTTGCTCTTGTCGAACAACGAGGTGGCTGGCGAGTTCAGGTACTTGGGCCCCTCTCCGTCGGGCATGATCCGGCCCCCCAGGCCCACGGCCTTCCCGGCCGCATCCCGGATGGGAACAATGATCCGGCGTCGGAATCGGTCCACCGGCCGTCCCCGGCTGCCGGCGCTGGCAAGACCCGCCGCGATCATGTCCTCCGAGGAGAACCCGCGGGCCGCCAGGCGCTTGACCAGCGCATCCCAGCTGTCGGGTGCATAGCCGATGGCGAATTGATCCAGGGTCTCCTCCGAAAAGCCACGCTCGGCCAGGTATCGGCGGGCCGGCTCCGCCTGGCGGGCCTGGCGCAGGACCTCGCGGTACCAGGCGATGGCGGCCTCGAGCGCATCTCGGAGTCGCTTGCGATGCGTATCCTCGCGCGCGCCCCGAGCCGATACCTCAACACCGGCGCGCTCCGCCAGCCGGTTGAGCGCCTCCCGAAAGTCGAGCCCGTCGCGCTTCATGACGAAGGTGAAGATGTCTCCATGCTCGCCACAGCCGAAGCAGTGCCACGACTCGCGCTCGGGGCTGACCGTGAACGACGGGGTCCGCTCGGTATGGAACGGGCACAGCCCTTTCCAGGTCGAGCCCGCTTTCTTGAGGGTGACCGTTTCGCCCACGATCTCGGTGACGGGCAGGCGTGACTTGATATCGGCGACGGTGCCGGCTGAGCTCATCGAAGCGTTCCCCACGCGCCTGGCGCGCGTGTCAAGTGATTTGTCAAGGGTTTTGTCAAGGGTCCAGACCCTATTTTAGCGCCCTGTCAAGTTCTGGGAAACTGCCACCCGCGCTCCAAAGGGGGAGACGCGATTGCGGTCAGCTACCATCGGTCGCATGGAGGACCGGACCCTGCACAGCGCGTTCGTCGAATTGCATGGTGAGCGACTGCACGGATTCGCCCTGCTCGTGACCCTGGGCGACCAGACGCTGGCTGGAATCCTCACCGCAGAGGCCCTGGCCAATGGTGCCGAGCGGATCGAGCAATTGCGCCATCCCGAGCGCGCCGCGACATGGCTCCGCGCCACGTTGACGCGTGCGGCCCGGCAGCCGGCGTGGGGCCACCAGCGCCCAGGTGAGCCCGAACGGCGAGACGCGCTGCGGAAGCTGGGTGTGGATCCCGCGACCTACGACGCCCTGGCCAGCCTCGACGTCCGGAGCCGGGCGGTGTTGGCGGCCACGGTGGAGGGGTTTGCACCTGCCGACGTGTACGAGGTGGCGGGCAGTGATGCACGTGTCCGGCGCGCCCGCCGCGACTACCTGACCGCGTACCTGGCGGCCTCGCGGACACGCAACACCAAGCCCCCCGCCGGACCCCTGGCCGCCCGAGTTCATGCCGCTGCGGCGACAGCGCTGTCCGGATCCGGCCGATGACCGATTCCCATGCGCAACTCGAGGCGTGGCTCGTCGACGGCGCGATGAGCGACCCCCCGCGCGAGATTGCCGTCCACGCCACACTCTGTGAGTCCTGCACCGCCCGGCTGGGCGCATTCGATGCGCTGGCGGTGATTGAGGTGGCGGCCGCGGGCAGCCCGCCTCCGCTGGCCGCACTGACCAGACTTCGAGTGGGCGTGGCCTGGGCCCGTCGGGGGACCGCCGTGGGCGGCACGGTCCTGGCAGGCATCCTGGTGATCCTCGGCCTTTCCCAGGTCGTGGGATCAGGCGGACGCCCGCCGGGCGAGCCTGAAGGGACCCAGCTGGCGGGCCTTTCCACTGCATCGGATCACGCCGGGCCGGCCTCCAGCCAGCCGGAGCTGTCGAGCATCGACCCCGGCGCCCCCGAGACGCCCACCCCGTCGGTGCCCGCAACGGCCCAGCCCGGCTTCACGCCAGGTCCCCTGCCCCCTGTGCCACCCGGCGCGACCCCGCTCCCACCGACCCCCGGGCCATCCGCCACCGCCGCACCGACGTCCGCCCCGACCCCGACGCCCACGCCGACGCCAGAGATCCCGGACCCGAGCGCGAGCCCGAGTCAGATGCCAACCGCTACGCCCACGCCGACGCCAGAGATCCCGGACCCGAGCGCGAGCCCGAGTCCCTGAGGTCCTCGTGCGCTAATCGGCGCGCCGCAAAGCGACCCAGTCGTGTAGAAGGGGCGCATCTGTATCGGTCCCCTGCAGGAGGAACGCATGGCCTTCGACATGTCCCTGGTCCAGCGCGGGGCGCGGCTCCGACGGTCCCCGTTCTACGAGGCCGAGCAGCAATACGGCCCGAAGGGCTACACGGTCTACAACCACATGCTGTTCCCGACCTGCTATGACGACTTCGAGGCCGAGTACTGGCACCTCCTGAACCACGTGACCCTGTGGGACGTCGCGGTCGAGCGCAATCTCGAGGTCCAGGGTCGTGACGGATTCCGCTTCGCCCAGCTGTTGACCCCGCGCGACCTGTCGAAGTGCGCGGTGGGCCAGGGAAAATACGTCCTCATCACCACGCCCGAGGGGGGCATCGTCAACGACCCGGTGATGCTGCGCCTGGGCGAGAACCATTTCTGGTTCGCGCTCGCCAGCTCCGACGCTCTGCTGTACGCCATCGGCCTGGCCGCCAACCTGGGATGGGACGTCCAGCTCGGCGAGCCGGACGTGTCACCGGTCCAGATCCAGGGTCCGCGCTCGAAGGACGTGGTGGCCGCGCTCTTCGGGGACGACATCCTGTCGCTGAAGTACTACTGGTTTCGCGAGCTCAGCCTGGACGGCATTCCGGTGGTCGTGACGCGCACGGGGTGGACCGCGGAAGTCGGGTACGAGATCTACCTGCGCGACGGCCAATACGGCACCGCGCTGTGGGAACGAATCATGGAGGCGGGGAGGCCGTTCCAGATCCGGCCCACCGGACCGAGCGACATCCGCCGGGTGGAGGGGGGCATCCTGAACTGGGGTGCCGACATGACCATCGAGCACAACCCGTTCGAGGTCGGTCTCGAGCGCCTGTGCAACCTGGACGGGGACTTCGATTTCATGGGCCGCGAGGCCCTGCGGCGGGTCCGCGAGACGGGGGTCCGGCGCCGCCTGGTGGGTGTTGAAATCGATGGCGATCGGCTCGAGATGAACTTCACGAAATGGCCGATGCAGGCCGATGGCGCCCGGGTGGGCGAGGTCACGACCGCGCTCTGGTCGCCACGCCTCGAAAAGAACATCGGTTACGCGTGGCTGCCCATCGAGCGAGCCGACCACGGGAGCCGAGCCCAGGTGACCACGCCCGACGGCGAGCGGGAGGCGACCGTGGTCCCCATGCCGTTCATCGACCCGGACAAGGAAATCCCGAAGGCGCGCGTGCTGGCCGAGAGCGGCCCCCGCTAGCGGTCGCGCTCGGTTCCCTCCGCCAGGGCGGCCTGGGCGGCGGCCAGGCGGGCCACGGGAACCCGGAACGGCGAGCACGACACATAGTCGAGGCCGATCTCGTGGCAGAACGCGATGCTCGACGGATCGCCGCCATGCTCGCCGCAGATCCCGATCGTGATGTCGGGCCGGGTGGCGCGTCCCTTTTCGGTGGCCATCCGCACCAGCTGCCCGACGCCCTCGCGGTCGAGGACCTGGAACGGGTTGTCGGGCAGGATCTTGCGCTCGACATAGCGCATGAGGAATTTGCCCTCGGCGTCGTCACGGCTGTAGCCGAAGGTCATCTGGGTCAGGTCGTTGGTGCCGAAGCTGAAGAACTCGGCGTCCTGCGCGATCTGGTCCGCAGTCAGCGCGCCGCGGGGAACCTCGATCATGGTCCCGAACTGGTAGTGGACCGTCTGCCCGGATTTGGCGGCAACGGCCTTCGCCTCGGCCTCCAGGATGGCCCGCGTCTCGCGCAGCTCGTTGTGGTGGCCGACCAGCGGGATCATGATCTCGGGCAGCGGCGTCAGGCCCTCGGCCGCGACGCGGGCGGCGGCAGTCAGGATGGCCCGGGTCTGCATCCGGACCAGGTCCGGGATCATGAGCCCCAGCCGCACGCCGCGCATGCCGAGCATGGGGTTGACCTCGCGCATGGAGTCCACCGCAGCCAGCTGCTCCTCCTGCTCGGTCAGGCGGGCCTGGAGCGCCGCGGTATCGGCCGCGGCGCCATCGGTCCGTGACAGGCGTTCCCGGAGCAGGGTGACCTCCACCAGGAGCTCGTCGTGGGGCGGGAGGAACTCGTGGAGCGGCGGGTCGATGAGGCGGATGACGACCGGCAGGCCATCCATGACCCGGAACAGCCCGGCGAAGTCATCGGTCTGGATGACCTCCAGCTCCGCCAGGGCGGAATCGAAGGTGGCGATGGCCTCTTCGTCGTCCGCGCTCAGGGTCTCCCCCGCCTCGCGCCGGCGTTTCGCATCGGTCGCCGGAAGGGCAGCCAGGATCATGCGCTGCACCGTGGGCAGGCGGGACTCCTCGAAGAACATGTGCTCGGTGCGGCATAGACCGATGCCCTGCGCGCCGAAGGCGCGCGCCCGCTCCGCGTCGCGCGGGTAGTCCGCGTTGGCCCACACCTCGAGCCGACGCACCGCGTCCGCCCATTCGAGGAGGGTGGGCAGGAATCGCTCCTCGGCGAAGTTGGGATCGATGGTGGCCAGCGAACCGAGGTAGACCTGCCCGGTCGTGCCGTCGATGCTGATCGTGTCGCCTTCGCGGATCGTGTTCCCGCCCACGCGCATCGTCCGCGCGGCGTAGTCGATGTCCAGCGCGTCGACTCCGGCGACGCACGGCAGGCCCAGGGAGCGGGCAACCACCGCGGCATGGGAGGTCGCTCCTCCCCGAGCGGTCAGCACACCCCGCGCGACGAGCATCCCGTGGACGTCATCGGGACTGGTCTCGATCCGGACCAGGATGATCGGATCGCCCGATCGTGCCGCCTCGACCGCGCGATCCGGCTCGAACACCGCCTTCCCGGTGGCCGCCCCGGGCGACGCGTTGAGCCCCGTCGCGAGCAACCGATCGGCGGCCCCAGCTTTGGCCGCCTCGTCGAAGCGGGGCAGGAGGAGCTGGACGACCTGGGCCGGCTCGACCCGCCCCAGGGCTTCCTCGCGGGTCAGGATCCCCTCGCCCACCATCTCGACCGCGACCCGTACCGCTGCCGGCGCCGTGCGCTTGGCGGACCGGGTCTGGAGCATGTACAGGCGGCCACGCTCGATGGTGAACTCCATGTCCTGGACGTCGCGGTAGTGGCGCTCCAGCCGGTCCGCGATCCGCTCGAACTCGGCGTACACCTCGGGGAGCTCGTCGCGCAGGGCGCTGATGGGCGACGGGGTGCGGATGCCGGCCACCACGTCCTCCCCCTGGGCGTTGGTCAGGTACTCGCCGTACAGGGCCTTCTCGCCGGTGTTCGGGTCGCGGGTGAAGGCGACCCCGGTCCCCGAATCGGCGCCCAGGTTGCCAAAGACCATGGCCACCACGTTGACCGCGGTGCCCAGGTCGTGCGAGATCTTGTTGAACTCGCGGTAGTCATGCGCCCGTCGGCCGTACCACGACGCGAACACGGCCCGGGTCGCCAGGTCGAGCTGCTCGAGTGAGTCGACCGGGAAATCCCGACCCGTCTTGGCCCGAACCAGGTCGAGGTACGCTTCGGCCACCTCCTGGAGGGCCTGGGCGTCGAGGTCCGTGTCGGCGGCCACCCCCCGATCGTGCTTGGCCTGGTCCAGGATGGGCTCGAAAAGGGTGCCGTCCACGTCGAGCACGATCCGCCCGAACATCTGGATGAAGCGCCGATACGCATCCCAGCCGAAGCGCGGGTTGCCGGTGAGCTTGATGAGGCCGTCGCGGGTGTGGGGGTTGAGGCCCAGGTTGAGGACCGTGTCCATCATCCCCGGCATCGAGAACTTCGCGCCCGAGCGGACGGAGACCAGGAGTGGGCTGGCGGTGTCGCCGAACCGCTTGCCGGTCGTGCGCTCGAGCTCGGCCACCGCCTCCAGGATGTCCTCCCACAGACCGTCCGGAAGGGTTTCCCCGGCCGCGAAGTAGTCGACGCAGGCCTCGGTCGTGATCGTGAACCCCGGCGGCACCGGGAGGCCGGCGTTCGCCATCTCGGCCAGGCCCGCCCCCTTGCCACCCAGCAGGTCGCGCATCGAGGCATCGCCGTCGGCGCGACCATCGCCCCAGGCGTAGATGTAGCGCTTGGCGGACCGATGGGCACGCTCAGTGTCGGGACTCGCGGCTTTGGCCACGTGGAGGCTCCGTGCGGGGTGCGCGGCCGATTCTAGCGGGGTAGGCTACTCACCAATGGCGGGTCTGCTATGGCTGGCGATCGGGGCCGGGCTGGGAGTGCTGTCATGGCTGCTGCCCGAGCTGACGATCGTCGTGCCGCTGATCGTCACCGCCCTGACGCTGGTCGGGATCCTGCTGCCGAGGGACCTGACCTCGGCAGGCGCCAAGCTGGGAATCGGGTTCGGCGCGGTCTACCTCGTGGCGGCCACGCCCACCGTCATCCGCGATCCGCTGGCTGCCACCGGCGCCGCCTACCTCGTGTTCGGCGCCGGGCTGGTGATCCTCATCCTTGGCCTGGCGGGCGTGTGGCGGAACCGCCGCCGGCGGGCCCGCGATCAGGCGCGCGCGGCCGAATCCGAAGCCAACCCCGCCTGAGCGCGGCCGCGAAGAGCGGCCGCAGGGCGGCGAGCAGGCGCCCGACTACTCCGGCCCGGGATCGGTACAGCGCACGGGCCTTGTCCACCGCTCCGCCGCGCACCCCTCCCTCCCCCTCGCGAGCCAGGGCGGCATAGGCGGCCAGCGCGCCCGACTCGTCGCCGGCGAGCCATCGCGCGTCGGCCTCGGCCTCTCGGGCCCCGGGGTCGCCGGGGGTGAGTGCCACCGCCCGCTCTGCGGCCTCGAGAGCCGGGACGGCTTGGCCGGCCCGCAGCAGCCCGTGGGCCAGCGCGAGCTGTGCCTCGGCATCGTTGGGGCCCAGACGCAGGGCGCGGCGCGCCGCCTCCACGGCCGCTGCGGCGTCAGCCGACGCCAGCCGCTCGGCGGCCTCGGCCCGGATCCACTCGGGCTGGCGCGGATCCAGGCGGGCCAGGCGGGCGTACTCATCGGCCGCCTCCCGGTGAGCGCCGGCTGCCGACAGCACCTGTGCCAGCAGCTCGCGGTAGCGGATCTCGTCGGGGTCCAGCCGGACGGCGGCGTTGGCATCGGCTTCAGCCTCGTCCAGTCGCCCCAGCGCGAGGTACGCCCTCGCCCGCAGCTCGTAGGCTGCGTCGTCACCCGGTCGGTGGGCCAGGATCTCCCCGGCGAGCCGGATGACTTCCGGGTGGTCGCCCCGGGCCGCGGCGGCCGACAGGGCGCCGAAGTCCGGGGCCGCGGTCATTCGGTCTCCGCCGCGGGCGCGATGGCGGACCAGGCGGTCCGGCCGGCAACCAGGTCCGCGAGGCGGGACGGGATGGCGGCGAGGGACACACGCTCCTGGGACATGCTGTCGCGCTCCCGGATGGTCGCCGCGCCATCGGTCAGGGATTCAACGTCCACCGTGACGCAGAACGGCGTGCCGATCTCGTCCTGGCGCCGGTAGAGCTTGCCGATGGATGCGGTGTCGTCGTACATGGCCGCCAGGTCGTGCTTGAGATCCGCCGTCAGACGCTGCGCGATTTCCACCAGCTGGGGCCGGTTGCGGAGCAGGGGCAGGACCGCGACCTTGATCGGGGCCAGGCTGGGCCGGATGCGCAGGACCACGCGCTTCTCGCCGGCGACCTCCTCCTCCGTGTAGCCGTCCACCAGGACGGTCAGCAGGGCCCGTTCGACACCCATCGCCGGCTCGATGACGTGGGGCACGACGTGCTCGCCGCTGGCTTCATCGAAGATGCTCAGCCCCTTTCCGGACGCGGCGGCATGGGCGGCCAGGTCGAAGTTCGTCCGGTCCGCGATGCCCTCCAGCTCCGACCAGCCCATCGGGAAGTCGTATTCCACGTCCGTGGTCTGGCGGCTGTAATGGGACAGCTCGTCCGGGTCATGGGGGCGCAGGCGGAGCCGATTGGCGTCGATCCCCATCACCTCGGTCCACCATCGGAGGCGCTCGTCGACCCAGTACCCAAACCAGCGGTCGCCCTGGTCGGGTGGGACGAAGTACTCCATCTCCATCTGCTCCAGCTCGCGCACGCGGAAGATGAAGTTGCCCGGCGTGATTTCGTTGCGGAAGCTCTTCCCGATCTGGGCGATCCCGAACGGCAGCTTACGGCGCATGGCGGTGGCCACGTTCGCGAAGTTCACGAAGATGCCCTGTGCCGTTTCGGGCCGCAGGTAGGCCGCCGAGGCACTGTCCTCGACCGGCCCGACGTGGGTCTTGAACATGAGGTTGAACTGGCGCGCCTCGGTCAGGGTCCCGCGCTGGCCGCAGTTGGGGCACGCGATGTCGGCCGGCGCACCCTTGAGGTCCTGGGCCCGGAACCGATGCTTGCAGTTTCGGCAGTCGACCATGGGATCCGAGAAGCCGCCGACGTGGCCGGATGCGTCCCAGACCCGCGGGTTCATGATGATGGCCGCGTCGAGGCCCTCGATGTCATTCCGGAGCTGGACCATCGACCGCCACCAGGCGGCCTTGATGTTGGCCCGCAGCTCGGCGCCGAGCGGCCCGTAGTCCCAGAAGCCGGCCAGCCCGCCATAGATCTCGCTGCCCCCGAAGACGAAACCGCGGCGTTTGGCGAGGCTGGCAACGACGTCCAGGTTGGGCGCAGGCACGGCAGGCGAGTCTAGCGCAGGACCGATGCCGCGCCGGCCGCCGGCCGGCGGCGGCTGACCTCGTCGAGGAAGTCGCGGCTGCGCAGCTCGCGCTCGAGCACCACCGACACGGTGGCGTGCATGTGGCGCTCCACTTCGCGCCCGGTGGACGGAGGCAGCGTCAACCGAGCGGCCTGGTCCAGGGTCACCCGCTGGAAGTGGCGCATGGCCTTCAGGGCGGCAGCGGAGATGGGCGTCGCGCTCAGCGCGGCGTGGGTGCACTCGGGGCCCAGGACTCCACCGGCCATGGCGGCGTAGGCGTTGTCGTCGGGGCTGATCTCGGCGCCGCACTCGATGCACGTCGTCAGCTCGGGGCGGTAGCCCATGGCCTCGAGCAGGTGGAGCTCGTACCAGCGGGCGATGGACTCCCGCGTGGCGGGGTCGGAGGCCTGGTCCAGGGCCGTCAGTCCGGCTCCCAGCAGCCCGAAGGCGGCCGCGCTCTCGGCGCGCTCCTCGCAGAAGCGATCGGCCAGCTCGGCCAGGTACCACGCGGCCGCCGTGGCGTGGAGATCGGCGCGCAGGCCGAGGTGCGGATCGCGGAGCTGGGACTGGGTCACGACGTCGAAGGTGCGGCCCACGGCCAGGACCAGGTCCACGTCGCCCAGCGGCTCGAGGCCGCCTCCGATCCGCGAGCGCGGCCGTCGAACGCCCTTGGCGATGACCCGCAGCTTGCCCAGATGGGGGGTCAGGATGGTCAGCACTCGGTCTGCCTCTCCCAGGTCGAGCCCGCGCAGCACGATCCCCTCGGTCTTGTACAGGCGGGAGCGTGGGCTCACCGGCAGCCGGTCGGGTACGCTTCGGGGGTGGACATGCGCGTCGAGTTTAGCCAGCTGGTCGCCGACGTCGAGGCCGAGATGCAGTCGATCCTCGACGAGCACAGCGGGCCGGCGCGGCCGCTGTACGACATGCTCGCGTACCACCTGGGCCTGGACGGCGAGGACGGCTCATCCGGAAAGCGGATCCGGCCCCTGCTCGGGCTGCTCGTGATCCGGGCCCTGGGACGTGACTACCGCCGCGCCCTGCCCGGGGCCGCCGCGGTGGAGCTGGGGCACAACTTCAGCCTGGTTCACGACGACATCCAGGACGGTGACCGCGAGCGCCGCCACCGGGCCACTCTGTGGGCCCTGTACGGCGTGCCGCAGGCCATCAACGCCGGGGACGCGTTGTTTGCGCTGTCCCGTCTGGCCCTGTATCGGCTGGCGGCCGAGAAGGACGATCCCGAGGCTCCCGACGCGCGCCAGGTGCTGGAGCTGATGAAGATCTACGACCAGACCTGCCTGGCGCTGTGCGAAGGCCAGTTCCTGGACATCAGCTTCGAGGGCCGACTGGACGTCACGGTCGATGAGTATCTGCAGATGATCGAGCTCAAGACCGCCGCCCTCATGGCGGCCGGCGTCGAGGCCGCCGCCACCCTTGCCTCCCAGGATCCGACGGTGATCGCGGGCTTCCGCCGCTTCGGGGATCGTCTGGGCCTGGCCTTCCAGATGGCCGATGACGTGAAGGGCTCGTTCTGGCAGGAGTCGGCCTCCGGGAAGGCGGAAGCCGGTGACCTCCGCCGCCGGAAGAAGACGATGCCCGTCATCTGGGCCCTCAACCATGCCGCGGCCGCGGACCAGGAGCGCCTGCGCGAGCTGTTCGCGCCCATCGAAGGGGGGCGGCAGCTGACCGACGTCGAGGTCGCCGAAGCGCTGGCCATCCTGGATCGCTCCGGCGCACGGGAAACGACCCTGGGCGAGGTGCGACGCTACCGGGACGAGGCCCTGGCCGAGCTGGTGGAACTGCCCCTCGAGCCGGCGGCCCGCGCCGAGCTGGTCATGTTCGTGGAGGCCATGATCGCGGCCTGAGCGCCTGATCCGCGGCCTGGGCGCCTGATCCGCGGCCTCGGCGCCGGTTTCGCTAGCCGGTAGGGTTCTCGACCGCCTGGGAGCTTTCGAGCATCTGAACCGCCGTCACCTTCGACACCCGGCGTGAGTCGGCGGCCTCGACCCGCAGGGTGAGGTCACGGAACTCGACCTCGGTGCCGACCAGCGGGATCCGCCCCACCCGGTGGATGATCAATCCCCCGACCGTGTCGTAGGCCTCCTCATCCGGCTCCTCGGCATCACTCAGCTCGAACAGGTCGCGCAGGTCGTCCATCGTGACCCGACCGTCGAGCCGATAGGCGCGGCGGTCACCATCGGTCTCGATCGGCTCCACCAGGCTCTCCTCGACGTCGTACTCGTCCTGGATCTCGCCCACGATCTCCTCGACCAGATCCTCGATGGTGACCAGGCCGGCGGTTCCTCCGTACTCGTCGACCACGATCGCGATATGGCGGCGCGCCGCGCGCATCTCGGTCAGCAGCTCGTCGATCCGCTTGGTTTCGGGCACGTAGCCGGCCGGTCGCGCCAGCGACCGGATGTCGATCGGCTGGTCCTGGTCGGCAGTCGGTCGGAGGTAGGGCAGCAGGTCCTTGGCGTACAGGATGCCGATGATGTTGTCCAGGTTCTCGCGGTACACCGGGACCCGGGAATGCCCCGCCCGCACGATGAAGTCGAGCACCTCGTCAATGGGGTCGTCCGCCTCCACTGCCTTGATGCCGATGCGCGGGACCATGACCTCGTGGACCCGCTTGTCACCGAGCTCGATGACGCCATGGATCATCTCTTTCTCCGACTCCTCGATCTGGCCCTGCTCGGAGCCGGTCTGGACCAGGAGCTTCAGCTCCTCCACCGACAGAAGGCCGGTCTGGGGACGCTCCCGACCGCCCAGCAGCCGGACCAGAAAGCCACTGATGGTGGTGGTCAGCCAGACAAGAGGAGCCAGCGACCGCTCGAACACGCTCAACGGCCGCGAGGCGATGAGCGAGAAGCGCTCGGGGAAGTTCAGGGCCAGGGTCTTCGGCACCAGCTCGCCGATGATGATCGAGGTCAGGGCGATGAGCAGCGTGACCAGGACGGCCGCGATCGTCTCCGCCGCCGAGCGGATCGGCTCCCAGGGAATCGCGCCAATCAGGTCGGCGATGACCCGGCTGAATGAGAGAGCGCCGATGGCCGCGGCCAGGAAGCCGAGGAAGGTGATGGCGACCTGGATGGTGGCCAGGAAGCGCTGCGGGTCGGCGACCAGGCGCTGGGCTGCCCGAGCCCCGCGGCTGCCCTCGTCGGCCAGCTGGTCGAGCCGGTGTCGCCGCACGGTGAGGAGGGCGATCTCCGTGGCGGCGAACACGCCCCCCACCAGGATCAGGATCAGGACCACCAGCAGGTCCAGCCACGGATTGCCGGTGCCGGCGGAGCCCTCAGGCATCCCGTGGGTCGTCCTCGCGGCGGCCTCGGCGGAGCTCGATCGGGCGCGCCGGGACGCCGACCACCGTCGTGCCGGGTGCCACGTCGCGGGTCACCACACTGCCGGCGCCGGTCTTGGCGCCGGCTCCCACGGTCACCGGGGCCCGAAGCATGGTGTCCACGCCGATGAAAGCCCCGTCGCCAATCACGGTCTGGTGCTTGGTGGTGCCGTCGAAGTTGGCGGTCACCGTGCCGGCGCCGATGTTCACGTCGTCTCCCACGGCGGCGTCGCCCAGGTAGCTGAAGTGGTGCTGCCGTACCCGGGCGCCGAGCCGGCTCTGCTTGACTTCGGCATAGTTCCCGATCTCGCTGGCCTGGCCCACCACGCTGCCCGGGCGGAGATGGCTCATGGGACCGATCCGCGCGTCCTCGCCGACCTCGGACTCTTCGATCCAGGAGCCCAGCACCCGGGTCCGAGCGCCGATCCGGCTGTCCGAAATCCGGGTTCCGGGTCCGATCACCGCCTCGTGGCCGATGACGGTTTGGCCGTCCAGCACCGTCCACGGCTCGATCCGCGCGTCCTGACCGATCTCGACCGCGGCATCGATGAAGGTGGTGTCGGGGTCGACGATGGTGACCCCGCGAAGCATGTGGCCCTCGGCGATCCGCCTCCGCAGCAGGCGCTCGGCGGTCGCCAGCTGGACGCGGTCGTTGATCCCCAGCGCCACCTCGGGCCGCGGTGCCTCCACGACCCGAACAAGCTGCCCATCGGTCACCGCCAGGCCGATCAGATCGGTCAGGTAGTGCTCGCCCGACGGGTTGAGCGGGACCCGGCCAAGATTCGCGCGCAGCCAGGCCGCGTCGAAGCAATAGGTCCCGGCGTTCACCTCGTCCGTGGCTCGGGTGGCGGGGTCAGCCTCGGCGTCCTCGACGATGGCGCGGCAGGCGCCGTCGGGCCCGCGCACGATGCGGCCGTACCCGGTTGGGTCCGCCAGCCGGGCGGACAGCAGCACGATCGCCGCCCCACTCTCCGCCTGGTCTGCGACCAGGGTCGTCAGCAGCTCGGCGGGGAGGAGCGGCACGTCGGCCATGGTCACCAGAAGCTGGGCCGCGTTCGCCGGCACGCTGGCGAGGGCCACCCGGACCGCATCGGCGGTGCCGAGCTGGGGCTCCTGGCGCACGGTTGTGGCGCGTCCGGCCAGCGCCGCTTCGACCTCGTCAGCGCCATGTCCGGTAACGACCACGATCGGTGAGGCAGCAACCTCGGCCAGCGCGGACAGGACATGGTCAATCAGCGTCCGGCCGGCGAGCGGGTGCAGCACCTTCGGCAGGCGGGACCGCATTCGGGTTCCCTGGCCCGCGGCCAGCACGACGGCGGCCGGGCTTGTCACGCCGAACGGCGATCTGTGGGACGCATCAGATCTGTGGATGGTAGGAGGCTGCTCGAACGAGCGTCAACTAGCCTCCGCTGCGATGGCCACGCACTCGATCTCCACTCGCGCTCCCATCGGGAGGGCCTGCACCGCCACCGTGGTCCGGGCCGGGTACGGCTCGGGAAACGCATCACGGTAGACCTCGTTGACCTCGGGGTAGTCGGCCATGTCGACCAGGAACACGGAGGTCTTCAGGACCCGGTCCAGCCCCGAACCGGCCGCGTCCAGGATGGCGGCCAGGTTGGCGATGGCTCGCCTGGCCTGGGAGGCAGCCCCACCCTCGACCAGGGTCCCGCTGGCTGGATCGAGCCCCAGGGTGCCCGCGGTGAAGACCAGGCCGGATCCGACCATCCCCTGACTGTACGGGGCGACGGCGCCCGCGGCGTTGTCGGTCCGAACCGCTCGTCGACCGCTCACCGCTCGATGCTAGCCGGTTCGGAGCGCAGCCGGGTGCGCGTTGTAGCCAGTCCAGCACGCTCGAGCCGGGCAGCGACACCGGCGGCTCGCTCGGGGTCGTCGGTCAGCGCGAATACGGTTGGGCCGGACCCGGTCAGGTGCGGCTCGCCGCCGGCGCCGGCTACCAGGCGAAAGATAGAGTCCAGCTCGGAGCGCAGGCGGCGCGCCGGGGCCGCGAGGTCGTTGCGACCCGGCCGGGTAGCCGCGTCCTCGGTTGGTCCACTCCATTCGCTTGGCCGCAGCTCCGCGAATACGGCGCCAGTGGCCAGGCCGAACGGGGGGTGGGTGAGAATCACCTCAGCCGGGCCCATGGCGTCGGGCGTGACCCGCTCGCCGATGCCCCCCACCCGTGCCACGACCTGCTGGGATGCGAAGAACGGGACGTCGGCGCCTATGGCGGCGAGGGTCACCAGCTCATCGGCGGTGGGCGGGTCGTCGCCCTGGCCGGTCACCCAACGCGCGAGGCGCCGAGCGGCTGCAGCGTCGGACGAACCGCCGCCCAGGCCGGCCGCGGCCGGGATCCGCTTGTCCACCGACAGCCCTCCTGCGGGCGGTCGGCCCGCTAGGCCAGCCGTCCATCCTCGCCAGGCGAGGTTGGTCCGGTCGGCGGGCAACCCGGCCGCGGCCGGGCCACCGATCCGCAGCTCCGGACCTTGGGCGGCCAACGACAGCTCGTCGGCGAAGTCCAGCAGGACGAGGAGGGAGTCCAGCTCGTGGAACCCGTCAGAGCGGCGGCCGACCACGGTCAGCCACAGATTCAGCTTGGCCGGCGCCGCCAGACGCCAGCCGCCGGATTCCTCCATCTCGTCCACCTCAGCCACCGCCGGCGTCCAGGGCAGGGCGCAGGGCGGCGGCCAGGCACGCCCATTCGGGAATGGCCAGGGTCTGGGGCCGGCGCTCGGGGTCTACCCCACAGGCGCTCAACGCGTCGTTCACGGCGTCGCGGTCGACCGGAAGCTCACGGACCAGGCTGTTGTGGATCTGCTTGCGTCGCTGGCGGAACGCGGCCTGGGCCACGCGGTGGAAGGTCTCACGGTCCGCGGGTGGGACCTGGGGGGCGGAACGGCGCTCGAGTCGGAGGATGGCCGAATCCACCGCCGGCTCCGGTTCGAACGCGGCCGCCGGCACGCGGGCCACGACCGCGGCTTCTGCCAGGTCCTGGACGAAGGCCGAGAGGTAGCTCATGTCCCCCGGCGGCGCGGCCACCCGCGTGGCGACCTCGGCCTGCACCAGCAACACCGACCGCCGGGGGGCGTGCGCGCTGCCGAGGAACCGATGCAGGAGCGGGCTGGTGATGTGGTACGGAATGTTGGCGACCAGGTGGTACGCCTCTCCGGGGAAGAGGGTTTCGGGGTCCACGTCGAGCGCATCGGCCTCCAACAGGGTCAGGCCCACCGCATCGTCCAGCTCGCGACGCAGGTAGCCTGCCAGGTCGGCGTCAATCTCCACCGCCACCACCTCGCACCCGGCCGCCAGCAGACGGCGGGTCAGTACCCCCAGGCCCGGGCCGATCTCGACCACCCGATCGCCGGGCGACAGGTCGGCTGCGGCGAGGATGGCGTCGAGGGCGTCGGCGTCGGTCAGGAAGTTCTGGCTCAGGCTGCGGCGCGCATGGAGGCCCTCGCGACGCAATAGGCGCCGGAGCTCGCCCGGGGTCGGGGGTCGCGGGACGTCGCTGGCGGCCGGGCGCGCCATCAGCCCGCCGCCTGCCACGGCAGCGCAAGCGCCGGGACGGCCTCCAGCGCCGGGCCGGCCCGCTCCCCCGCCGCGAACCGATAGGCGGCGGCCGCTCCGATCATGGCTCCGTTGTCGGTGCACCAGGCCGGTGGCGGAACGAGGAGCGGGATGCCCTCCAGGCGCTCGCGCAACGTCCGGCGCAGCACCCGGTTGGCGGCGACCCCGCCACCCAGGGCCACGGCCGCCACCACGTGCTCCTGCGCCGCCGCCACGGTCCGGCGCACGAGCTGCTCCACCACGGCCCGCTCGAAGGCGGCGGCGATGCCATCCACGGGGATCGCCTCGCCGCGCGCGCGGTAGCCCTCCACCTCGCGCAGGACCGCGGTCTTCA
>DATKBC010000028.1:0-4848 GCA_035514415.1 Pleomorphomonadaceae bacterium
GCCTCCGTCGATGCGGCATCGGACGGAACGGCGTGGGCGCCCAGGAACGTGCGGACCACCCGGATGCCGACCGCGGAGGCGGCCGCACCCATGATCCGCAGAGCACGCAGCTCCTCGACCGTGGCCAGCCCGTAGCCCGACTTGGCCTCCAAGGTGGTCGTGCCACCGGCCAGCGCGGCTCGAAATCTGCCCTCCACCAGCGCCTGGAGCTCGGCGTCGGTGGCCTGCCGTGTGGCGGCGACGGTGCGCAGGATGCCGCCCGCGGCGTATGGCTGGCCCTCCAGACGAGCGGCTGCCTCATCGGCGCGGTCACCGGCGAACACGGGATGGGTATGCGAGTCCACCAGGCCGGGGCTGACCAGGGCGGAGCCCAGGTCCTCCCATCGGTCAGCAGCTGGCGCTTCCTCGGGTGACCCGACCCACCCGATCCGGCCATCCCTGATCAGCACCGCCCACGGCGAGAAGGTCCCAGGAGGCTCGGCGGCATGGGGCTGGGCCACGAGCAGCCGGCCCGTGCCCGACAGGAGCAGCTGTCCGGGTGGCATGCCGCGAACCATAGCCGACCCCTATGGACCCTCCGCCGCCTCTGCCACGGCGGCTTGCCCGCTGCGCGGCGCGCGGGCGGTGGCCAGCACCAACCCTGCCACCACCATGCCCACACCCAGCAGCTGGGTGGTCGACGGCGCCTCGCCCAGGATGAGCATGGCCAACCCGACGGCTGCCACGGGCTGGATGAGGAGCACGATCGAGGTCAGCGCCGACGGCAGGCGAGGGAGTGCCACGCTGATGAGGAGGTAGCCCACGACCTGGGCGCTGAGGGCCAGGATCACGAGCCATCCGTGGGCGGGCAGCGTGGGAAGAAACGTCACCTGGCCAAGGACCACGCCGGCCAGGGCGGATCCGGCCGCGGCGGAGGCGGTCGCATCGAACAGGGGACCGGCGGGGCGCCGCGGGTCGCGGTTGCCCATCCGCTGGACGAGGAGGAACCCGGCGTAGGCGGCTCCTGTGAACAGGCCGAGGATGACCCCGGCCAGCGGATTCTCGCCGTATGCGTCGGAGCCGATGAGGCCGGAGATGAGCACCACCCCGAACAGCGCCATGACCAAGGCCCCCACCAGCCGCGCGGTGAGCCGCTCCCCGAAGAACAGCCAGGCGGCGACGGCCACGAAGACGACCTGGGTGTTGCCCAGCACGGTCGCCAGCCCCGCCCCCACCATGGCGATCGAGTAGTGCCACGCCACCAGGTCGGCGGCGAAGAACAGGCCGGCGATGAGCGCCAGCCGGCGCTGGCCCGGCGCCCGAGGGCCGAAGCGGCGTTGCTCCGCGCGAGCCAGCCACCACAGCACCGGCAGCGCGTACAGGCAGCGGAAGACGGCCGCGGTGGCCGGCTCGACATTGGCCAGCCGCACCAGGACTCCGGTGAACGCGATCGTCAACCCGCCCAGCAGGGCGGCCAGCACCGGCCGGGAGCCGAGCAGGTGCAGCGGCGGCGCCAGCTCGTTGCTCATGGCGGCTACTCTAGGCGCCCCGATGCCTGCCCTGCCGACCGGCACTCTGACCTTCCTGTTCACCGATATCGAGAGCAGCACCCGCGTTCTCGAGACGCTGGGGGACGCCTATCGGTCGGTCCTGGAGCGACATCACACGCTGCTGCGCGAGGCGATCGCAGCCGGGGAGGGGACCGAAGTCAGCACCGAGGGCGACGCGTTCTTCGCCGTGTTTCCATCGGCTCCCAAGGCGGTCGCGGCCGTCGCGCAAGCCCAGCGCGCGCTGGCCGTCGAGCCGTGGCCGGAAGGCGCCGCAGTCCGGGTGCGGATGGGCCTGCACACCGGGGAAGGGGTCCTGGGCGGGGACAGCTACGTGGGCCTTGACGTCCACCGCGCGGCGCGGGTGGCGTCGGCCAGCCACGGCGGGCAGGTGCTCCTGTCCGGAGCGACCCAGGCCCTGACGGCTGGCGGGCTGCCGCCGGGTGTCAGCCTGGTGGACCTGGGTCAGCATCGGCTCAAGGATCTCTCTCGCCCGGAGCACCTGTGGCAGATCGCCATCGACGGGCTGCCCGCCAGCTTCCCTGCGCTGCGCACGCTGGACGCGACGCCGAACAATTTGCCACTCCAGCTGACCTCGTTCCTCGGCCGCCAGCGGGAGGTGTCGGATGTCCTGGGCCTGTTGTCCGAGCACCGCCTCGTGACGTTGACCGGCCCCGGCGGCACGGGCAAGACGCGGCTTGCCCTGCAGGTCGCCGCCGAGGCCAGCGACCGGTACCCCGACGGGGTGTATTTCGTGGCGCTGGAGCCCATCACTCGGCCGGAGCTGCTGCTGCCGACCGTGGCCCAGGCGATGGGTCTCATGGATCCGGGAGCCGCGTCCGTCGATCGGCTGGCGGAGCACTTCGGTGAGCGAGCGTTCCTGCTGGTCCTCGACAACTTCGAGCAAGTCGACGCGGCCGCCCCCCTGGTCGGAGAGCTGCTGGCGCGGGCGCCGCGCCTTTCGGTCCTGGCGACCAGTCGCAGCCCCCTGCGCGTCTACGGGGAGCGGGAGTCCCCGGTCCCGCCACTGGGCCTGCCGGACCCGCGACACCTGCCCGAGCTCGAGCAGTTCACGCAGTTCGAGTCGGTTGCCCTGTTCATCGAGCGCGCCGTGGCCGTGCGCCCCGACTTCCGGGTGAGCAGCGCCAACGCGCCGGCGGTGGCCGAGGTGTGCGTGCGCCTTGATGGCCTTCCCTTGGCCATCGAGCTGGCCGCGGCGCGGGTCCGGGTGCTCACTCCCCAGGCCATCCTCGACCGTCTCAGCGACCGGCTGGGGCTCTTATCTGGCGGCGCCCGTGACCTGCCGGCCCGCCAGCAGACGCTACGCGGAGCGATTGCCTGGAGCCACGACCTGCTGGAGGACGACGACAAGCGGGTGTTCGCCTGCCTGTCGGTCTTCGCCGGAGGGTCCGCCCTGGAGCAAATCGAGGAGGTGTGCTTCGAGGCCGTCAACCGGCACGGCGCGCTGGACGTCGTGTCCTCGCTGGTCGACAAGAGCCTGCTGCGGGAGGAGTCGGCATCCGGCGCTGAGCCCCGCTTCCGCATGCTCGAGACGATTCGCCAGTTCGGCGCCGAGCAGTTGGCCGCCAGCGGCGACGCGGAGATCTACCGACAGCGCCACGCCGCAAGTGTGCTGGCGTTCGTCGAGCGTGGCGCCGAGGAAGTCATGGGGGACGAAGGGGGAACCTGGTTGGATCGCTACGAGCTTGATCGGGACAACATCCGGGCCGCCTTTGGCTGGGCGATCGAGTCAGGCGCCACCGAGATCGCGCTGCGCCTGCTGGCCGCGTGCTGGCGCTATTGGCAGATGCGCGGCTACCTGGCGGAGGCGCGCGGGTACGCCGACCGCGCGCTCGCCCTTCCGGACGCGACCGAGCACCCGAAGGCCCGCGAGGCGGCACTCGAGGCAGCGGGTGGGATCGCGTACTGGCAGGGCGACCATGCCGCGGCGCGGGTGTGGTACGAGGAAACGCTCGACATGGCACGCGCCCGACACGACGATCGTGCCGAGGCAAACGCCATCTACAACCTGACGTTCACCTACACCTGGGATCCAGTGGAGCAGAAAGAGGCGGGCAGACTGGTCGACGAGGGGCTGGCGGTGAACCGCCGGCTGGGCGACCCGCCGGGGATCGCGCGGGCGCTGTGGGCGCGCGCCGGCGTCTACTACTACTTCAAGGACATTCCGGCTGCCGCAGCCGCCCTGGACGAATCGCTCGCCATCTTCCGCGACCTCGGCGATCGGTTCATGATCGCCTGGACCCTGTACATGCGGGCGCTCGCGCTGTTGCGGGAGGACCAAGCGCGCGCGGACGAGGCTCTGCGCGAGGCCCTGGACATCTTCCGCCAGACCGATGACGTCACCGGGTACGCGCTCGTCTTCGACGCATTTGCCGCGGTGGCCGCAATTACCGGCGACACCATCCGCGCCATGCGCCTGGCTGGCTTCGCGGCAGCCACCGAGAAGTTGGCCGGGACCGGCCTCGGGGCGCTGAACCGCGAGTACGCCGACTTTCACCCCGAGAAGTTGGTGGCTGAACGAGACGAGTACGCGGCAGCCTACGCCGAGGGCCAGCAGATGGACCTCGATCGAGCCATCCGCCTCGCACTGCGCGAGGAGTAGGCGCGTCCAGCCAGACGGAAGGCTAGCCCGGCGCCGCCAGGTCGCGACGCGGGAACACGATCAGCGCCCACAGGACCGGCAGGACGATGGCCACCCCCAACAGGGCCAGGTCGAAGGGATCCAGGTTGCCGGTCACGATCTCGCCCGGATTCCAGTGGTGGAACAGCGAGTACTCCTGGGTCCAGGCCAGGTCGGGCAGGAAGCTGCCCAGGATCTCGAGGAAGTAGTTGATCCCCAGGTACGCCAGGCTCAGGCCGATGGCCGGGCCCCGGCGGTCGAAGCTCACGCTGGCCGCCAAGGAGAAGACGGCGAAGGCGCCCCACAGCAGCATGCCGTTCACCCAGATTAGGGGGACCTGCGATTGGTCGATCTCGTCCGCCACGCCCAGCAGGTTGATGCTCAACACCTGGCCAGCAAGCAGGAGCGCCAAGGTGACGCCGATGGCGACCAGGATCGCGACACCGACGGACACGTAGAGCCGCCTCCGCGACAGGGGTCGGGCGAGGAGCACCTCCAGGGTCCCCGCCTCGCGCTCGCCGGCCACCGCGCCTGCGGCCGCGCCAATGGCGAAGATTCCCAGGAATCCGATGGCCAGCGGGTGCTGAATACCGATGGTCATCGCGCCGCCCAGCGTGAACAGGCTGCCCGAGCCGAAGTTGAGCAGGTTCTCGGGGAAGCCGACCTCTACCAGGCCGGCGA
>DATKBC010000029.1:0-21585 GCA_035514415.1 Pleomorphomonadaceae bacterium
GTATGCGCCGATGCGGATGAAGGCGCTCGGCGTGGCGCTGATGGTCGGATTCGCGGCATTCACCACCTTCTACTGGATCACCGATGCCCCCCGGCGCGAGGGGTTCGAGGTCGTCGACATCGATGAGCAGCCGGACTTCGGGCTGCTTGTGTACCTGCCCGACGACACGTACACCATCGACGTGGACATCGCCGAGGCCGGGTTCTCGCAGGCCGAGGCGGCGCTCACCGAAGTCTCCGTGTTCGTGAACACCACCATCAGCTTCAAGAACCTGACCGGCGCCGAGCTCACCGTGACCGGCGAGGGGACGCGGCCGTTCGAGGTTGTCATCAGGGACACCGGCACCTCGCCGGTCAAGTTCGACGCGGACGGGGAGACCACCATCACCGCCCAGGGCGTGGCAGGCACCCTCCTCGTCATGGCAGGCCCCCCGCACCTCACCCCGTATGGCGCCAACTGTGCGCGCTGCCACGGGGTGGACGCCATGGGCAGCACCCTTCCCGATGGGACGGTCGTCCCGGCCCTCCGCGGTCCGGCGTCCCTTGCGTTGGCCAACAAGTGGCTCCAAACGGGCGGCCGGCAGGGACTCAACAACTACGCGCAGTGGGTCATCACCCTGGGCGGGGTTGTCCGATCCGGAAACATCAACAGCGTCATGCCGGCCTGGGGCCAGGAGTACGGGGGATCGCTGACCCGCCAGCAGATCGAGGCCCTGACCGCCCTGATCGGCACCTGGGCTGAAGAGACACTGGCCAACCCGCCGCCCGAGGAGGTCCCGAACACCGTGGAAGCGGGCGCGGATGTGTACGTCCAAGCGGGGTGCGCCGGCTGCCACGGAACCGAGCTGGAGGGCGGGATCGGCCCCAACCTGCAGACCATCGGCAGCCAACTGGTGACCGACCTCCCTATACCGGTGTCCGGCATGGCGCAGATGCAGGCCGACTACGACGCCGACCCGCGGACGTTCCTCGAGAACTGGATCCGAGACTCGGCGACCAACTACAACGGCGGCACGCCGACGGGGATGCAGCCCTTCCCGGAGAGCCAGCTCACGGAGTCCCAGCTCCAGGCACTCATCACGTTCCTGCTGAGCCAGACCCAATGACGACCTACGCGCTGCCCCGGCGTCGCGGCCTGTTCGCCCGCCTGCTGGGTGAGGCCGACGACTTCACGAACTGGCTCCTGTTCGGGTCCGAGACATGGCTCATCGCCACCATGAAGGGTGTGCCGATGTTCCTCTTCGTGTATTGGCTGTTCACCTATGTCCCGAACTCGGTCTTCTACGGCGTCACCCAATTCATCCCGTTCCTCCAGTTCTCGGCGAACGTGGGGTACATCATCGCCAACGGGGTGGCGTGGACCAATGTCGTGCTGGTCGTCATCCTGGCCGCCCTGACGCAGGCCTCTCGCGGGCGACACGGCCCGGGCTGGAACCTGCTCCGCCTGTTCGTGCTGGCCAACTACGTTGCCGTCGTCCTGCTCCTGATCCCGTACCTGGTGTTCAACGTCGCTGGCGGGGCGTTCATCACCACCACCGGGCTGCAATTTCCCCTGATCGCGGTGGGGCTGGGCGCGATCACCGCCGGTGGCGGCGCGACCGGGCTGGCGTACCTGTATTACGAGTTCCGGCGCACCAGCCGCCGCGAGGCGAAGGCCGCGGCCGAGGCTTCCGTTCGCGCGGCCGGCTGACGCTCGGTCGGTCTCGCCTGAACCGCCTGCTCCTCGTCCACGTCGGCTGGTCAGCCGTGGTGCTGGCCGGGGTGGGGCTCCTCGTCCTCGGCGAAGCCGCCACGCCCTGTCCGCCCGGTGGCCTGCTGGCCCTCGACTGCGGCGGGGTCCAGCGCGTCGCGCTGGCAGTGGCACCCCTGGCCGCCATCCTGTACGTGGCGCTGTTGAGCGCGGTGGTGGCGTGGTCCAGTCGGCTGGCCCGGCGCCCCAATCCGGACCCCACCGGCGGCCGCGACTGGTACGTCCTGGCGGCGGTCATCGGCGTGCCCATCGCAGCCCTGCTGGCCTTCAACATCCTGGCCGGCCTGGGATGGCTGGGCTAGCATGCGGCCCATGACCGCGGCCTCTCTCGATGAGCTGCGGGCCGAACTGTCGCCGGCCGCGACCATCGGATCCGACGGACTGTTGGTTACCGAACCGGCTGCGTTTCGGGGACCGCTCACCGATCGGCTGGTCCGCGACGCGGTCTTCCATGCCGACCCGGGGGTCCGCGACGCCCAGCGCTGGGTGATCTGGTCCGCCAGCCAGGCCCTGGGCTGTGGATCGGCCTCAATCCAGGACCTGTACGCCGCGCGCGGTCGCGGCGAGATCGCGCCGACGGCGTTCACCGTCCCCGCCATCAACGTCCGCGCTGCGGCCTACCTGACGGCCCGCGCTGTGTTCGCGGTCGCGCGCGAACGCGAGGTGGGCGCCCTCGTGTTCGAGATCGCCAAGAGCGAGATGGCGTACACCGACCAGCGCCCCGACGAATACACGGCAGTCATCCTGGCCGCCGGCCTGCGCGAGGGGTGGACCGGCCCGATTTTCCTCCAGGGCGACCACTTCCAGTTCAACGCCACCCGGTGGCGGGCCGACCCCGACACTGAGCTGTCCGGCCTCCGCGACCTGACTCGCGAGGCGGTGGGGGCGGGGTTCCTGAACATCGACATCGACGCCAGCACGCTGGTCGACCTCGTCCAGCCCACCATCCCCGAACAGCAGCGCGTGAACGCCGAGCGCACGGCCGATCTCACACGCCTCGTGCGCTCGATCCAACCGCCTGGGGTGACCATCTCCATCGGCGGAGAGATCGGCGAGGTGGGGAAGGTGAACTCGACCGAGGCCGAGCTGCGTGCCTACGTGGCCGGATACCGCGCCGCGCTCCACGACGACGCGGATCGAGCCCCGGGGATCTCCAAGGTGAGCATCCAGACCGGCACCTCGCACGGTGGGATGGCGCTCCCCGACGGCAGCATCGCCCCGGTGGCGCTCGATTTCGACACGCTCCGACGCCTTTCGACGGTGGCTCGCGAGGAGTTCGAGCTGGCCGGCTGCGTCCAGCATGGCGCCAGCACGCTTCCCGAGGAGGCGTTCGGGCACTTCCCGGCCGCCGGATGCGCCGAGATCCACCTGGCGACCGGCTTCCAGAACATCCTGTACGACGGAGGCGGGCTGCCCGCCGACCTGAAGGCCGAGATGATGGCCTGGTGCCTCGCCAACTGCGCCGATGAACGCCGCCCGGGCGAGACCAATGAGCAGTTCCTGTACAAGACGCGCAAGAAGGCGCTCGGGCCCTTCAAGGCCGCGCTGTGGTCGATCGGACCCGAGGCCGAGGCCACGATCGGGGCGAACCTTCGCTCCCGACTGGCGCTCCTGTGCGAACGCCTCGGCGTCGATGGCACCCGCCAGCTGGTGGATCGGTACGTCAGCCCCCCGGCACTGCCCAGACCCATCCCGGCCGCTCTGGGGGGCGGTACCCGCCGCTCGATCGAGGCCGGCGCGAGCGCATTCGAAGACGACGGCTCCGGCGAATAGCCGAGGCGAAGGAGGACCGCGGGTGGCCCACATGCAGCGCAAGTCCCTGGACCTGCCGGATGAAACGCGGACGATCCCCAACGGGCGGACCGATATCTGGAACCTGGGCGATTTCGTGGTCGGTCGCATCACCTTCGAGCCGGGCTGGCAATGGTCGAAGGACGTCAAGCCGATTGCGCAGACCGAATGGTGCGAGTACCACCACCTGGGCCTGGTGATGGAAGGGAACCTGCACTACATCACCCCCGATGGGTTGGAGATGGAGGTCGGCCCAGGCATGCTGTACGAGATCCTGCCCGGCCACGACGCCTGGGTGGTCGGCGACAAGGCGGTGATCCAATACGACTTTGCCGGCATGCGCACCTTCGCCCTGCCCGCAGCCTCGCGAACCGAGCGCATCCTGGCGACCCTGATCTGCACCGACATCGTGGACTCCACCGCCACCGCCGAGCGGGTTGGTCCTGCCGCCTGGCGTACCGTCCTGGCCGAGCTGAACGCCGAGAGCCGACGCCAGATCGACAAGTTCCGCGGCAAGCTGGCGACGACCACCGGGGACGGAATCATCGGCATGTTCGACGGCGCCGAACGGGCCGTCCGCTGCGCGGCGGCGATCAACGAGGCGGCAGCAAAGCTCGGATTCGGCCTCCGCGTCGGGGTTCATACCGGGGAGGTGGAGCTGATCCCCGACAACATCCGGGGTGTGGCGGTGCATGTGCTCAGCCGGGTGACCGCGTTGGCGGCAGCCGGGGAGGTCCTCGTGTCGGGGACGACCTACGAGCTGGTGGCCGACTCCGAGCTGCGGTTCGAGGATCGCGGGCTGCATGAGTTGAAGGGCGTCACCGGCGCCCGACAGATCTGGGCGCTGGTCAGCACCTAGAGAACGACCCCGGTGGCGGGACCGGGGTCGTGGGGGTAATCGAGAAGCGGAAGCGCCTAGTGGCAGCCCCCGGCCTTGGCCGGCGACCCGTCGGTGTTGAACGACTGGCCGCATGAGCAGCTGCTCACCGCGTTCGGGTTGTTGATGGCGAAGCCGGATCCCATCAGCGAGTCGACATAGTCGATCTCCGCGCCATCCACGTACTGCGCGCTGTAGGCATCGATCACGATCGGGACTTCCCCGTGGAGCTCCACCCGGTCGTCATCGGCGCGGGAGTCGTCAAAGGCCAGTCCATAGCTGAACCCCGAGCAGCCGCCGCTCTTCACGAACAGGCGCAGGGCGGCCTCCGCTTTGCCCTCGCGGGCACGCAGCTCCATGACCTTGGCGGCAGCCGCATCGGTCAGGTTGACGAGCTGCTCGGTGGTCGTGGTGGTCAGGGGAGTCGTCTCGGAAAGCGTCATGGGGGATGGGTTCTCCGCGCGCGGGCTGAAATCGCTTCGGAAAGTATAGCAAGCCAACGTGAGCGGCCCGCAATGGCCCATTCGGTCGGGGCGGCCCATCGGTACACTTGGGTGCGTGAAGCTGGCTGAGCGGATGTCCCGCATCGGGACCGAGACCGCGTTCGAGGCCGCCGCCCGCGCGCGAGCGCTCGAGGCGACCGGGCGCAGCGTGATCCACCTCGAGATCGGTGAGCCCGACTTCGACACCCCGCGCCACATCAAGGACGCGGCCGTCCGCGGCCTGCTGGACGAAGGGATGACCCACTACACCGCAGCCGAGGGCATCGCTCCGCTGCGGCAGGCAATTGCCGACGACGTCCGGCGCTGGAAGGGGATCGAGGCCAAGCCCGACCAGGTGATCGTGACGCCCGGCGCCAAGCCGATCATGTTTTACGCCATGCTGGCGGTGGTCGACGAGGGTGACGAGGTCATCTACCCCAACCCGGGCTTCCCGATCTACGAGAGCATGGCCGAGTACGTGGGCGGAGTGGCGGTGGCGGCGCCCCTGCGCGAGGAACGCGAGTTCCGGATGGACGTCGAGGAGGTGGCCAGCCTGGTCACCCCGCGGACCCGGATGGTGGTCATCAACAGCCCGCACAACCCGACCGGCTCGGTGATGACTCCGGATGACGTGCGGGCAGTGGCCGAGATCGCGAATCGGCACGACCTGGTGGTCTTGGCCGATGAGATCTACGGCAGGCTTCAGTACGAGGGCGAGCCGTTGTCGATCGCGACCCTGCCCGGCATGGCGGAGCGAACGATCACCCTGGACGGGTTCTCCAAGACGTTCGCCATGACCGGCTGGCGGCTGGGATACGGGATCGTGCCCGCGTGGCTGGCGCCGACCTTCAGCCGGCTGGTCATCAACTCGGTCAGCTGCACCAACGCCTTCGCCCAGGCCGGCGCAATCGCGGCCCTGACCGGACCCCAGGACTCCGCCAACGCGATGCGCGAAGAGTTCATCGCCCGGCGAACCCTGATGGTTGACGGACTGAACGCCATCCCCGGCGTCAGCTGCGTCATGCCCCACGGCGCGTTCTACGTCTTCCCCAGCCTCAGCTCCTTCGGCTCCTCGAGCGCCGATATCGCCACCCACCTGTTGTATGACGCGGGCGTCTGCGGGCTGGCGGGCACGGCCTTCGGCCGCCACGGGGAGGGATATCTCCGCTTCAGCTACGCCAACAGCCGGGACAACATCCTCGCCGCGGTGGAACGCATGGGCGAGTCCCTGGGACGCCTGGAGCGGACCGGCGACCTCGTCACGTCCAGCGCCGGATGACCGCCGTCCAGCCGGCCGGCACGGATCGCCTGCTGGCCGAGGCCGAGAGCCAGTTCCCGAACTGGGAGCTGCTGCGCGAGGTCATCGACGAGTGCATCGACCTGTCGTTGAACTATCGCCAGAGCGGCCACCCGGGGGGCTCGCGCTCGAAGGTCCACCTTCTCGTGTCGCTGATGCTGTCCGGCGCCATGCGCTGGGACCTCCGCCGCCCGTGGCTGCCGTTCGCGGATCGGTTCGTGCTGTCCGCCGGGCACACCGTGCCTCTCATCTACGCCACCCTGGCCGTGCTCAACGAGACCCTCCGCGCCCGCCACGAGCGCGATCCGCGACCGGAGTTCGACCTCCCCGACGACGGGCGCTGGGCCCTGACCTGGGAGGATCTTCTCCTGCTGCGTCGCCGCGGCGGCCTGCCCGGGCACGCCGAGATGGAGGGCAAGACCCTGTTCCTGAAATGGAACACCGGGCCGTCGGGCCATGGCTCACCACCGTCGGCCGGCGAGGCGGTGGCCCTCAAGCTCGCCGGCTGCGACGAGGTCAAGGTCTTCGTGGTCGAGGGGGAAGGTGGACTGACCCCCGGCGCGAGCCACGAGACGCGCAACTCGGCCTGGGGGCTGGGCCTGAACAACCTGGTCTATCTCCTCGATTGGAACGACTACGGGATCGACGATCCGGCCATCTCATCGGTCGTGCCCGGCACCCCGCAGAGCTGGTTCGAGGCCTACCACTGGCGTGTGGCAGGGACCATGGACGGGTCGGAATGGGGGCCGGTGACACGGGTCGTCTTGGAGGCAGCGCGCGGCGACAACCCGGAGCGGGTGCCGTCGGTGGCCTGGATTCGGACCCGGAAGGGCCGTGGCTACGGCAAGTACGACAACAAGAGCCACGGCACGCCGTGGCCCATGAACGCCCCTGAGTTCTGGGCCGTGCGGCACGAGTTCATGGACCGTCACGGGGTGACCTACGCCGGCGTCGACGAGCCCGCGCCGGCCGATGCGGCCGAGCAAAGCGCGCAGGCGCGGCACAACCTGGAGCTGGCGATATCGGTCCTGCGCCGCCACACGGAGGTCGTGGACGCCGTCAGCGACCGGTTGGTGGAGGTGGCAGACCTGGTGCCGGAACAGATTCCCAGCTTCAACCTCGGCGGACATGGGGCCGAGATCTTCGACGATCCGCGCTTCACCGACGTCGCCGCCTACCCGGCCGGGATGTGGAAGGCCCCTGGCGAGAAGGTGGCCAACCGCGCCGCCCTCGGATCGTGGGGAGCCTGGGTCAACTCGATCGCCAGGGCCGACTACGACCGCCCGCTGTTCATCGCCTGCTCGGCGGACCTGGCCGAGTCAACCAACATCGCGGGCTTCGCAAAGGGCTGGGAGGACCTCCCCGGCTGGGGCTGGTACCAACGCGATTCCAACCTCCGCGGCGCACTCCTGCCCCAGCAGATCACCGAGTTCACGAACGCCGGCCTGACGGTCGGGCTGGCCTCGGTCAACATGGCCGATGACCCCATGACGGCCTTCAACGGCTTCTGGGGAGCATGCTCCACCTACGGGTCGTTCTCCTACCTCAAGTACGGGCCTATGCGGCTCTTTTCACAGCTGGCCCAGGACTGCCAGCTCAAGGTGGGCAAGGTGATCTGGGTGGCCGGCCATTCGGGCCCCGAGACCGCCGAGGACTCGCGAACCCACTTTGGCATCTTCGAAACCGGGGTCACGCAGCTCTTCCCCGAGGGGCATGTCATCGACCTTCACCCGTGGGAGCACAACGAAGTACCGGTGGTGCTGGCGGCGGCGCTGGCCCAGCCGGTCCCCATCGTGGCACTCCATCTGACCCGCCCGGCGGTCGAGATTCCCGACCGCGCCGCGCTGGGCATGGCCTCACACTTCGACGCGGCTCGCGGCGCCTACCTCATCCGGGATGCCGACCCGGGCCGGCCGCGTGCCGGCACCGTCTACGTCCAGGGCACGGCCACCACGGCCAACGTGATCAAGGTCCTGCCGGAGATCGGCCGGCTCGACCTCAACGTGCGGATCGTGGCCTGTATCAGCCCCCAGCTGTTCCGTCTCCAGGATGCGGCATACCGGGACCGGATCTGCTCAGAGGCCGATCGGCTGGACGGCATGGCCATCACCAACCGCGCCTACAAGCTCATGCACGACTGGGTGACCGGACCGATCGGGGAGACGTACTCCCTGTCCTCCGACTGGGACAACCGGTGGCGGACCGGCGGCACGGTCGAGGAGGTCATCGACGAGGCGCACCTCGGGCCCCAGCACATCATCGACGGCATCACCCGCTATGCGAACGAGCGCGCGCAGCGTCACGCCCGACTCCGGAAGCTGGCCGCCGGCCTGGATGCGGATGCCTGACCTGAAGCCACACGCCTACGAGCACGAGCCGCCGCGGCGGCCGGCGCGCTTGCCGCGCCGGCTCACGCCGCCCCCCGAGCACCCGTCGCCGCCCAGCCTGAAAGTCTTCGCCTGGGTCGGGCTGGCGCTGGGGATCGTGGTCATCGTCCTCGCGTTGCCGTACCTGGTCGCCTACTTCATGGCCCTGGCCGGGCTCTGAGCCCGGCCACATCGGTCCGACGGGCTCGTCCTCGCGCGGGCGCAGCGGAGCCAGCAGGGCAGCAACCTCCTCCAGGAAACGTGCATCCGGCTGGCCGAAGGCTGCCGGATCGGACCCGTCGACGTCGATTTCGCCCACCACCTTTCCCTCGTGGTGGATGGGCACCACGATCTCCGAGCGCGTGGTCGTGAAGCAGGCCAGGTAGCGCGGATCGAGGCTGACGTCGTCGATGATTTCGGTCTGGCCCGAGGCCGCCGCCGCACCGCAGATTCCGGTCCCGATCGGGATGCGAGTGTGCTCCGTCGCCTCGGGGCCGGTCCATGGGCCGAGGACGAGCTCGGTTCCCGACGGGTCAACCCAGTAGATGCCGACCCAGTCGTAGCTCGGGAAGCGCTCGTGCAGGATCTCAACCGCCCGCTGGCCTGCCTCGGCAGGCCCGTCCGCGGCGGCGATCGTGTCCCGGACCAGTGCCAGGGCGTCGATGTGCTCGCCGGGCGCCGTCTCGGCGACCGGGTGGCTCACGCAGCCCGGCTCAGGTGAGTGTGGCCCATCGGTCCGCCCAGCGGTCGATGGGGGCCAGGGCCTCGTGCAGGTCGCGGCCCTTGGGCGTGAGGGAGTACTCGACCCAGGGCGGGACAGAGGACACCACGCGACGCGAGATGAGGCCTTCGTCCTCCAGGAGCTTCAGCCGCTGCGAGAGAGTGGCCGAGTTGGCGCCGCCCAGAGCGTCTTGCAGCTCACAGAAGCGCTGGGTCCGTTCGCCGAGAGCATGAATGATGCGGAGGACCCACTTCTGGCCGAGCACCGTCAGGGCGGCGGTGGCGGCGGATTCTCCGCGGCTTGCCAGGGCGCGGCGTTCCGCGCGTCCGTGAGGCGCGGGGAGCGGCGCTTGGAGGCCAGCGTCCATGAGGCGCCGAACGGTAGCACCGCCCCCCAGCAGAATCAAACTCGCGGAGCAGCTCCCCTTCGGGCTACTCGACGGAGATGGTCATGTTCATCGTCGAGTGGACCCTGCACGTCACCTGGTAGACCCCGGGCGTGTCGAACGTGAATTCGAATGTTCCGCCGTCGGCGAGCGGCTCGTCGAAGAGGGCATCCGCTGCCGCCGAGCCATTCTCCCCGTTCGTCACGGTGTGGCCGACACTGTCGTTGTTGACGAAGGTTACCGTCGAGCCGGCGGCAATCGTGATGTCGCCGCCGAACGAGTTGCCGGAGATCGTGACCGTGGTATCCCCGCCAACGGCCGCCTCGGACGGGCTTGCAGCAGTACTGGCCGCGGCGCTTTCGGCCTGGTGCTCGGCCATGCTCGCCGCGGCGCTTTCGGCCGGGCTCGAGGCACTGGCTGACGGGCTGCATGCGGCCAGGGCGAGCATCGCGATGACGGCCCAGGTAGCCCCGGGAAGATGTCGGGACCCAGGAATGGAGCGAGGAGGGAACATGAGCTGCCGGTCTCCTGATGTGTGGCTTCTATTGCTGTGTGAAGCCAATTCTGGCACGGACCGATGAATTTGACGCAGTGGGGGGTAGGCCGCACACTGCCAAGACCCGCCCCTCCGCCCACTGGACGAGCATGCCGCCGACCACGATTCACGTTCGCCCGACGGGGGTCCCTGACGAGACCACGCCGGCGGTGGAAACGCATGATCTGGCCCGTCTCTTTCGCCGCAGCCCGGCTCTGGCCGGCGTAACGCTGCGACTGGAGGCCGGCCGGGCCATCGCGGTCCTGGGCCCCAACGGGGCCGGCAAGACGACCCTCCTGCGTATCCTGGCCACTTCTCTTCGGCCCTCGTTCGGGATGGCCGCCGTGGACGGCATCGACGTAGCCGAGCAACCAGAGGAGATCCGCCCCCGAGTGGCGTTCCTTCCCCATGCCACGGGCCTGTATGACGATCTCAGCGCGGCCGAGAACCTCCGATTCGCCGCCCAGCTGATGGGCCTTCCCGGGCCTGACCGCGCGGGCCGGGTGGGCGCTGCTCTCGACCGCGTGGGCCTGACCGCCGACCGAGACACGCGCGTGTCCGCCTTCTCGGCCGGCATGCGCCGGCGCCTGGCGCTGGGGCGTCTCCTGCTCGGACACCCCCGCCTCGTCCTGCTGGATGAGCCGTATGCCGCCCTCGACGCGCCGGGGATGGCCCTCGTGGACGCACTCCTGGACGAGTGGCGATCCGCCGGTGCCACCGTCCTCGTCGCGACCCACGCAGACGAGCGCCTGGCCGCTCGGGTGGACGGCTGGCTGCGCCTGGTGGATGGGCTGCTGGCGGAGGTCGGGGGCAAGGGCGCCAGCGGCGAGGTCATGACGGGTGCCGCGCTGCAGCCGTGGAGTGGAGCGCTGCCAGAGGGATCGCAGCCATGACCGCGGTCGCTCGTCACCTGGCCATCGCGCGGGCGATAGCGGCCAAGGACCTGCGCGCCGAGCTGCGCGGCCGCCAGGCGGTGACCTCCACCCTGTTCCTGGCCGCCCTGACGCTGCTCATCTTCGGCTTCGCACTCGGTCCCGACCGAGCCAGCCTGGCGGCCGCCGGCCCGGGGCTGCTGTGGCTGGCCGTGATCCTGAGTGGGGTGCTGGCCGTGGGTCGGCTGCATCAGCTGGAGATGGAGGACGGGGCGTTCGAGCTGCTGGCCCTGTACCCGGTCCCGCGGGCTGCCATCTACCTCGGCAAGGCCATCGGCGGCTTGGCGGCCATGTTGGCCCTGGGAGCGCTGGTGCTGCCGCTGACGGTGGTCCTGTACGCGCTCGACGTGGCGTCGGCACTTCCCGGACTGGTGCTGGTCATCGGCCTTGGAGCCCTGGGGTTCGCGGCCATTGGGACCCTGTATGCGGGGCTGACGGTCCGCCTGCGCGCCCGCGAGGTGCTGCTCCCGCTCCTCCTCCTGCCGGTAGTTGCCCCGCTCCTGCTGGCCGCAGTCAGCGCCACAGCCAGCCTGCTGGCCGGAGACCCATTGGGTGAGCTGGGCGCCTGGTTGCAGCTCCTGATCGGTTACGACATGGCCATGCTCCTGGCGGGCGGCCTGACGTACGGCCTGGCGCTCGAGGAGTAGGCGACCGGTGGCCACGCGGGTACTGGGGATCGGCGCGCTGGTGGCCGTGGCGGGGGCAACCACGTTCGCCCTGGTGGGGGTGGCGGCCGACCTGAACCAGGGCGAGGCGCAGCGGATCATGTACATCCACGTCGCGTCGGCCTGGCTGGCATACCTGTCATTCGGAGTCACGGCCGCGGCATCGGTCTGGTGGCTCGTCCGACGTGGTCCGCGCGCGGACGCCATTGCCCTGGCCGGGGCCGAGGTCGGCGTCCTGTTCACCGCGGCAACCATCTGGGCCGGCATGATGTGGGGCCGCCCGGTGTGGGGCACGTACTGGCAGTGGGAGGACCCGCGGCTCACGACGACGGCGCTGCTGCTGGCGCTGTACGTGGGCTACCTGCTGATTCGCCGGCTGACCGATGAGCCGGCCCGGCGAGCGACCCGCGCCGCCGTCGTCGGCATCGTGGCCGCCATCGACATCCCCATCGTCCACTTCAGCGTGGTGTGGTGGCGCGGCCTGCACCAGGGCCCGACCTTCATGTCGCCCGACACGATCCTCAACCCACCCGCGCCGGGGCAGTTCGTGGCCGCGCTGCTGCTGATGCTCGGGGCCTTCAGCCTGGCCTGGTTGTGGCTGATGGTGAACCGATATCGGCTGGCGCGACTGGACTGGGAAGCCGAGGAGTCCGCACGCCGCGGGCGATTGCCTGGCCTGGTGGCCGCCGTCCCGGCTCCGCGCCCATGATCGATCCTGCCACCATCGGAGACCTGGCCTTCGTCGCCGCCGCCTACACGGTGATCCTGGGTGGCACCGGGCTGTACGCCCTCATCCTGGCTCGTCGGTTGCGAGGCGCACGGCACGCCACGACCGCCCCGGCATCGGATCAGCCACGCCCGTCCGACCCCCCGATCGACCCCCGGGCATGACGGTCTCCACCCCCCGCCCCCCGCCCCTCCGGCGCCGCGGATGGGGCCCATGGCTGGTGGGCGTCGGGGTGGCGGCGATCATCGGCTGGCTGGCTTTCAGCGGTGTCGGCAATGCACTGGTCTACTACCTGACCCCAACCGAGCTGGCGGCCCGCGGGGAGGCCGCCATCGGCCAGTCGGTGCGCCTGGGTGGCCTGGTGCTGCCGGGCAGCGTCTCGGGGTCCGCCACGGACCTGACGTTCGTCCTGACCGACGGCGAAACGGAAATCACCGTGCACTCGACCGTGGCGCCGACGAGCTCGTTCCGCGAGGGCGCGGGGGCGGTCGTCGAGGGGGTGCTGAGGCCCGACCGTGTGTTCGAGGCCGACGAGGTCCTGGTCAAGCACGACGAGAACTACGTGGCCCCCACCGAGGGCGGACTTCCCCCGCGCTGATGCTGGCCAACATCGGGCACGGCGCGGTCGTCATTGGCCTGGGGGTCAGCCTGTTCGCCGCCGCCGCCTCGGTCCTCGCCGCGCGCAGCGGCGACATCGGTCTGGCGACGGCCGGACGGCGGGCCGTGTACGTCGCGTGCGGCCTGTCAGCCATTGCCTGCGGGGTCATGGTGATTGCCCTCCTGGGGCATGACTTCTCGATCCTGTACGTGGCCCGCAACAACGCCACCACGACGCCGCCGTTCTACTCGTTCATCTCGCTGTGGGCCGCCCTGGAGGGCAGCATCCTGTTCTGGACCCTCCTCCTCACCGCCTGGTCCAGCCTGCTGCTGTACCGATACCGATCCGCCCATCCCGCTCTGATGCCCTGGGCCGCGGCCGGCCTGGCGCTGGTGGCCGCCTTCTTCTTCGCCGTCATGACCTGGCCGGGGGATCCGTTCGTGTCGGTCACACCGGTCGCGGCCGAGGGCAACGGGCCCAACGCGCTGCTCCAGAACCACCCATTCATGGGGCTCCATCCGCCGCTCCTGTACCTGGGCTACACGGGGCTGGCGATCCCGTTCGCCCTCACCGTCGCGGCGCTGGTGACGCGGCGGCTGGACGGGGAGTGGCTGACCCTGGTCCGGCGCTGGACGCTGGTGCCGTGGATCTTCCTGACCGCCGGCATCGTGGCCGGTGCGTGGTGGAGCTACGAAGTCCTGGGATGGGGCGGCTACTGGGCCTGGGACCCGGTCGAGAACGCGGCCCTCCTGCCGTGGCTGACGGCCACGGCCTTCATCCACTCGGCCATGGTCGCCGAGCGAGGGCGTTCTCTGCGCACGTGGACCGTGATCCTGGTCACCACCACCTTCGTGCTGACCCTGCTCGGGACGTTCCTGACCCGCTCGGGGGTCATCGAATCGGTCCACTCGTTCACCCAGTCCTCGATCGGGGCCTGGTTCCTGGCCGGGGTCCTGGCGGCACTCGTGGTCGGCGCGGCGCTGGTCGTGTGGCGCCTCCCCGATCTGGCGGGGACCGGATCGCCTCCGGCGCTGGTGAGCCGCGAGTCGGCGTTCCTGCTCAACAACCTGCTGTTCACGGGGCTGGCATTCGCGGTCTTGTTCGGGACCCTCTACCCGCTGGTGGCCGAGGCCCTGAGCGGTGAGAGGCTGAGCGTCGGGGCGCCATGGTTCAACCGGGTCAGCGCCCCGTTCTTCGCCGCGCTCCTGTTCCTGGCCGGCGTGGGGCCGGCGCTTCCCTGGGGAGCGGCCAGCTGGGGCACGCTGCGAGATCGGTTCGTGGCCCCGGCCCTGGTAGGCCTGGCGTTCGCCGCGCTGGGGGCGATAGCCGGTCTGCGGGGAGCAGCGCCGCTGCTTACCCTTGGCCTGGCAGGATTCTCGGGTAGCGCCCTCGTGCGGGAGGTGGTTCGCGCGGCGCGTGGCCGTGCTCGGTCCACGGGTGTCGGTCAGCTCCAGGCCGCCTGGGGCGTGGCCACCCGCAACCGGCGTCGCTATGGGGGCTACCTGGCCCACCTCGGCGTCCTGGTGGCGGCGGTAGCCGTCGCCGTCAGCGCGTCAGGGTCCGTGCAGGCCACCGCCGTGCTGACTCCGGGCCAGTCCGCGAGCCTGGCTGAGTACACGGTGACTCACCGCCAGCTGGTTCGCGAGCCGCTGGCTGCCGATCCCCGAGTGTTCGAGACTCGCGCCCAGGTCGATGTCGAGGGACCGCAACGGGGCACGCTCCTGCCCGCCCTCCGCGACTACCCCAACTCGGTTGCCGCCATCGCCACGCCGACCGTGATGACCTCCGTGGGGGAGGATTTCTACCTCACCCTGCTGGCATACGACCCTGTCAGCGGCGCCGTGACGCTACGCCTGTTCATCAACCCCCTCGTGGTGTGGATCTGGCTGGGCGGGGCGGTGGTGGTGCTGGGCGCCGCGTTCGCCATCTGGCCCGGCCGGCGGACGACGGCGACCGCGCCACCCGCGGCGCCCGCGAAGGCCTGACCCATGCGCGCCGCCCGCTGGCTGCTCGTCCCGCTGCTCGCCATCCCGCTCGGCTGGGTCCTGTTCATGGGACTCGGCCGCGACCCATCCGAGGTCCCGTCGCCGCTCATCGGGAAACCGGTGCCGTCTTTCGCGCTGACGACGCTCGACGGCGAGTCGTTCACTGCAGACGACCTGATCGGCCGCCCTGCGGTGATCAACTTCTGGGCCAGCTGGTGCATCCCCGCCTGCGTGGACGAGCATCCGGTGCTGATGGACATCGCCGCTCGCTACCCGGACGAGGTCCTGCTGGTGGGCATCCTGTATGACGACACGCCTCAGGACGCGCTCGACTTCCTGGTCCGCTACGGCGATGGCGGCTGGCCGCAGGTCGACGACCCTTCTGGATCGGTGGCGCTGGCCTTTGGCGTGTTCTTCCCGCCGGAGACCTTCTTCGTCGACGCCGATGGCATCGTCCGGGCCAAGCATTACGGCCCGCTGACCAAGGCCTCCATGGCCCGGAACCTGGCCTTGATCGGGGTGGGTCCATGAGGCCGCTCTCCCGCTCGGCGTGGGCGGTGCTGGCTCTGTTGGCGACGACCGCTTTGCTCGCCGTGGTCATCGCCCTGTGGCCGTCACAGCCCCCGACTGCCGGGGAGCAGGCCCGGGCCATTTCTGCGGAACTGCGCTGCCCCGACTGCGCCGGGATGTCGGCGGCCGACTCCCCGACCCAGGCCGCGGCCGAGATTCGGCGCCAGGTCGACGAGATGCGGGCCGCCGGCCTGAGCCCGGAGCAGATCAAGGCCTCGTTCGTGGCCCGCTACGGGGACTGGATCCTGCTCACCCCACCGGGGCCCGCTCCCTGGCTGATCCCGTTGGCGGCGACTGGCCTCGGGGCGGTCATCCTGGCCTGGTGGCTCCTGCGTCCGGGGGCGCCAGTCGACGATCCGCGGGCGGCCGCCAGCCACGCAACGGGCGAGCCAGGCTTGCCACCGTCCACGGCCCGTCGGCTGGCGGTGGGCGCGGCCGCCACCCTGGTGGCCCTGCTCGGCATCGGCCTCCTCCTGCCTGAGCCGTTCAGCCTGGCTGCCGAGACAGTGGTCAACCAGCCATTGGCCGAGGCCCAGGCCGCCGAAGCTTCGCGTCAGGCCGATATCGAGCGCCTGCTGGCGCGCTTCGCCGCCGAACCGACCGATAGGGCGCTGCTTTCGGACTTGGCCGATGCGTACCTGGCGGGGCCCGCGGCCGAGGACCTGCAACGGGCCGCATCGGTCCTCCTCCTCCTCATCGGGCTCGACCCGGACGACCCGGATCCATACGCCCGGCTCATCAGCGCCTACATTCGCGCCTTGGACTGGACCGATGCCGCGGCCGCGACCGATGCCCTTGCCGAGGTGGCCCCCGACTCCGCCGACGTGCCGTTCTTCAGGGGTCTGATCGCGTGGCGCGGGCACGGCGATGCGGTAACCGCGATCGAGGCCTTCGACGCCTTCCTGGAGATCGCCCCGGACGACCCGCGAGTCCCGATCATTCGCGCGCTGCGCCAGGAGGCGGCCGCGAGCGTCGACGAGGTTCCCTAGCCCTCGGCCCGGGGAACCTCGATCCAAAACGTCGAGCCGACCTCCTCTTCGCTCTCAACGCCCACCGCGCCGCCGTGTGCTTCGGCGATGTGGCGCACGATGGCCAGGCCCAGCCCGGCGCTCGCCCCGCCTGGGTCGCGCGAGCCCTCCTCACCGTCGCGGTCGCGGCGGGCGCGCGCACGGTCGACCTTGTAGAACCGCTCGAAGATCCGGTCTCGATGGGCGAGAGGGATGCCCAATCCGTCGTCGGCGACCCAGAAGCGCACGCGGTCATCGACCAGGTCCCAGCCCAGGCGTACCTCACCGCCGCGATGGCTGTACTTGACCGCATTGTGGGCGAGATTGAGGAGTGCCTGCGCAAGGCGAGCCGAGTCCGCGGCGACTCGAACCCGGCCGTGGTCGGATGGCCTTCCCGGCCGATCCACCGACCGGACCGCCACCTCGCGTCGGGCGGCGATGGGGCCGATTCGTTCTGCCACGTCGGCCAGGACCCGCGCCGGCTGCACTGGCTCGATGACGAGGACGGTCTCGCCAGATTCGATCATCGACAGGTCCAGCAGCTCGTCGACGAGCTGGGCGAGGTGGTCGACCTCGCGCTGGATCTGGACCGCGAATTCACGGCCGGTCTCCACTTCCGCGACCGCCCCATCGGCCAAGGTCTCGGCCAGCAGCTTGATCGAGGCCAGCGGGGTGCGCAGCTCGTGGCTGATGTTGGCGACTACGTCGCGGCGGGCCTGGGCCGCGCGCCGTGCCGCGGTGACTTCATGCAGCCACAGCAGAAGGCCTCCCGAGGGGAGTGGCACCGCCTCCGCCTCGAACTGGCGACTGGCCATCCGGCCCAGGGCCGCCTCGCCGGAGCGCGGTTCGCCCGCCGCGATGGCCTCCCGGGCCAGCTCGTCGAGTGAAGCCGACCCGAACGCGGCGATCAGGCTGAGGCCGTTCAGCTGCTCGCGCGAACGCGCGGCCAGGCTGGCTGCCTCCGCCGATGCCTGGCGGATGCGGAGGTCGCCGTTGACCACCACGAGAGCATCGTCGCCGCCGCGGGCGAGGATCGCGGTCAGCGTCTCCGGGTCGTTCATGGACGGGGCCGGAATGCGTACCCCACGCCACGCACCGTCCGGAAGTAATCGTGACCATCCATGGCGCGCAGCTTGGTTCGGAGCCAGCTGACGTGAACGTCCACCGTTCGATCGGTCCCGTCGTAGTCGAAGCCCCAGATCCGGGACAGCAGTTGGTGGCGCGTGAAGATGCGACCCGGGTGCGCTGCCAGGTGGGCGAGCAGGTCGAACTCCTTGGCGGTCAGGGTCAGCGCCTGTTCCCCGAACCTGACCTCGCGGTGCCCGATGTCGATCCGGATGGCGCCGGAGGTGACCACCTCGCCATTCCCGTTCGTGCCACTCATGGCCCGCCCCTCGCGTCGCAGCACGGCTTCAACGCGGGCCAGCAGCTCCGGCCGGCTGAACGGTTTGGGGACGTAGTCGTCGGCTCCGACCTTGAGTCCGACCACCCGGTCGACCTCGTCGCGCTTGGCCGACAGGATGATCACCGGAGTCTCGATGCCCTCGCGGCGCAGGGTGCGCAGCACCTCCAACCCGCTCATCCCGGGCAGCATGAGGTCCAGCAGGATCAGGTCGTGACGCCGGTCGCGGCCGGCCGCCAGGGCCTGCTCGCCGTCGACCGCGCTGGCCACGTCATACCCTTCACGGGTGAGGTTGAAGGTCAACGCCTGGCGCAGCGTGCGGTCGTCCTCGACGACCAGGATCCGTCGCTTCAGTTCAAGTCCTCGATCTGGCCGGTGGCCAGGTACACGACGTCCTCGCCGATGTTCGTGACCCGATCACCCAGTCGCTCCAGGTGGTGGGCGATGAAGAGCATGTGGGTCGCCTGTGGCACACGGCTGGGATCTGCCTGCATGACTTCCATGGCCGAGCGGTAGACCGCGTCGTACAGCCGGTCCAGCTCGTCGTCGTTGGCGCATACCGCTCGCGCGTCCGCTTCACTGACGTCGACCAGTGCCCGCATCGCCGCGTGCAGCTGGGAGCGGCACAGCTGTTCCATGACCGGGATCTGGCTGAACAGCGGGATCTCCGGCTCGGAGGCGAGCTGCTGGGCGAGCTTGGCGATGTTCACCCCGTAGTCGCCCATGCGCTCGAGCTCCGCCGCGGCGTGGTAGAGGGCCAGCAGCTCCCGGAGGTCACGGGCCATGGGCTGCTGGGTGGCGAGCGTCACCGCGATCGCATTGCTGACACGGCGCTGAAGGTCGTTGACCTCCGCGTCGTCCCACCGGACGCGGTCCGCCAAGTCGGCGTCGCGGTCGGTGAGCGCGCGTCCGGCCCGCTCCAGGGCCACCTCAACCAGCGCCCCCAGGCGAAGGACGTCGTCCTTGATCGTCCGCACTTCGCTGTCCAGCGTGGCGCGGGGCCGGGGCCGCGTCGGCGGGGCGTCGTCTGGGGTGGCCGCGGGGTTGTCGCCGTTGGGTCGTGATGCGGCGGCCCCGGCGACTGCCGGCTCAACCGGAGTCGGCTTTCCGGTCTCGGCCGGGCCAATGGCCTCCGACGAATCGGGCGTCATCGGCTCCTCGCGGCGGCTCATCCGAACCGCCCCGTGATGTACTCCTCGGTCAGTGGGTTGGCCGGCTGGGTGAACAGCTGCTCGGTGGGCGCCATTTCGACCAGGTATCCGGCACGATCCTCGCCCATGGTCAGGAACGCGGTCGTGTCCGACACGCGGGCCGCCTGCTGCATGTTGTGGGTCACGATCACGATGGTGTAATTCTCGCGCAGCTCGCGCATGAGCTCCTCGATGCGCAGGGTGGCGATCGGGTCCAGTGCCGAGCACGGCTCGTCCATGAGGATGACGTCGGGCTCAACCGCAATGGCGCGCGCGATGCATAGCCGTTGCTGCTGGCCGCCGGACAACGAGGTCCCCGGGGACTTCAGCTTGTCCTTGACTTCGCCCCACAGCGCGGCGCGCCGCAGCGATTCTTCGACCAGGGCCTCCAAGTCGCCCTTGTAGCCCGCCACCCGCGGACCGAAGGCCACGTTGTCGTAGATCGACTTCGGGAACGGGTTGGGCTTCTGGAACACCATGCCGATCCGACGCCGCACCTCGACCGCATCGACTTCATCGGCGTACAAGTCGACGCCGTGGTAGAGGACCTTGCCCTCAACGCGCGCTCCGTCCACCAGGTCGTTCATGCGGTTGAAACTGCGCAGCAACGTGCTCTTGCCACAACCGGACGGACCGATGATGGCGGTGATCTGATGTCTCGGCACCCGAAACGAGATGTCGCGGACCGCTCGGAAGGCCCCGTAGAAGCAGGACAGCTTCTGCAGGTCGAAGACGACCTCCTCGTCGGCAAACTCGACCACCGGGGCAGCGGGCCCTTCGCTCGCATGCCGGATCGCTTCCTCCACCACGCCGTCCATGTCAGTTCGTATTCTCAGCGCTGGCGCCGCTCCGGCGCCAGCCCCGGGCTCGGACTCGATCTGGGTCCTGGCGCTCATCGTGTCACCACTTTCGGGCATAACGGTTGCGAAGGATGATGGCAAGGGCATTCACGAGCAGGATCGTGACCAGCAGGGCAATGATCCCGGCGGCGCTCAGCTCGATGAACTCGCGCTGCGGCCGCTGGACCCAGGTCCAGATCGTGGTTGGCAAGGTGGTGTAGGCCCCGGTCAGGGTCTCCACGACGCCGCGATCCCCGGTCGACAGGAACGTGACCGCCCCGCCAACCATGATCAGGGGGGCCGTTTCGCCGAAGGCGCGAGCCATGGCCAGGATCGTCCCGGTCAGGACTCCCGGTGCGGCGTACGGAAGGACATGGCTGCGGACGACCTGCCACCGCGTCGCTCCGACCCCGTAGGCGGCCTCGCGGATCCCGGAGGGGACAGCCCGCAATGCCTCGGAGGTGGTGATGATGATGATGGGCAGGACCACCACTCCCAGGGTCAGGCCGCCGGACAGGATGCTCCTGCCCTGGACGTCGGGCCCGGTGATCTCCCGAAGAGCGACCACGAACACGGCCAGACCCAGCAGGCCGTAGACGATGGACGGGACGCCCGCCAGGTTCCGCACGTTGGCGGTGATGAAGCGCGTGAACCGGGTGTCACGCGCGTACTCCTCGAGGTAGACACCGGCTCCGATGCCGATCGGGAAAGCGATGGCGGCCACGATGACCATCAACATGATCGACCCGAAGAGGCCCTGACCGATCCCGGCCTTGTCCGGATCGATCGACAGCGGCGCCGTGACGAAGTCGAGGCCCCGCGCCTGGAAGACCCCGATCCCCCGGCTGGTCACGTCTGCCAGGAGGGTCAGCAGCACCACCAGCGAGATCAGGAGGGCGAGGAGGAGCAGGAGCTCGAATGCGCGCCCGCCGATGTCGCGGCGCCGCCCGGTGATCCGCTCGCGGACGAGGTCGGCGGTGATGGTTGTGCTGGCGGCGAGGTTGGACATCAATACTTCAACCGGACGCGGCGGACGAACCGCTCGCTCACCAGGTTCAGAGTCAGCGTGATCCCAAACAGCAGCAGGCCCACGAAGAACAGGCTGGGATACGCCAGGTCGGCTCCCCGGACCTGGTCCGATCCGGTCGCCAGGGCGGTCATGGCCGCGGTCATGGTCTGCCCCTGCCCGCACGGGTCCAGGGAGAACAGGGAACCGCCGGTCCCGCCCGCGGCGATGGCCACGATCATCGTCTCCCCGGTGGCCCGGGACAGACCGATGATGAGCGCCGCGACGATCCCCGATACCGCGGCCGGGACCACGACGCGCAGGCTGGTCGCCCGCCTCCGGGCGCCAAGCCCGTATGACGCCTCGCGCAGTGATCCAGGAACGGCGTACATGGCGTCCTCGGCGATGGATGCGATGAGCGGCGTCACCAGCACGCCCACCGCCAGGCCGGCGGCCGCCAT
>DATKBC010000030.1:0-2947 GCA_035514415.1 Pleomorphomonadaceae bacterium
GCTGGCCCCCGTCACGCGGCCGGTGACGTGGTAGCGCTCGTAGGCCTTGCCATTGATCAGGATTTCGTGGGACATGGGACACCTCGGGGGCTGGGGTGGAGACCAGGCGATGCGAGCGACGGGTTACCCGTGGGGCGAGAAACACGTATGTTCTTGGAGAAGCACCGTCGACCCTGTCGGGCCACTCATCAATACGCAATTGCTGCCGGGCACCTGTCATGGACGCTGGTCCGAATTCGTCACAGTCCTCGCCTTCGCATGAGCCCCCGGGTTCGGAGCCGGCTGGGCGGACAGCGGTGGACCAGCTCTTCGTGACTGCGTACCAGGAGCTGCGCCGCCTGGCGGCTACGGTGCGCGGCGACGCGCCGGGCGTGACCTTGAGCCCCACCGATCTCGTGAACGAGGCGTGGCTCAAGCTCTCGGCCTCAGCGAACCTCAGGCCCACCTCCCGGCTCCACTTCAAGCGCATTGCCGCGCGGGCCATGCGCCAGGTGCTGGTGGAGGCGGCCCGCCGGCGCAACGCCGCCAAACGCGGCGGGGGGAGTGCCCTCGTGACCTTTGATGAGGCACTGGAAGAAGCCGCCTCGACGCCTGAGGAGGTCCTGGCCCTGGACGCCGCGCTCGAGCGATTATGCCGGATCTCCCCTCGACAGGCCCTCATGGTCGAGAGCCGCTTCTTCGGCGGTCTCGACGTCGCCGAGACGGCGGACCTCCTGCAGGTCTCCGAAGCCACCGTCCTCCGCGACTGGCGTGCCGCGCGGGCCTGGCTGGCCGATGAGCTCCGTCATCCCCGCTGACCCGTCCGATGCCGGCTGAGACCCCCCTCGACCCCACCCGCTGGGCGCGCATCCAGGCACTCTTCCATCAGGCGGCCGACCAACCCGCCGCGGACCAGCAGGCGTTCGTCACCCGGGCCGCGGGAAGCGACACCGAGTTGCGCGAGCGGGTACTGGCCATGCTGGCGGCCGATGCCGGCGCCAGCGGGGTGCTCGACCGCGGCATCGCCGAGGTGGCGGACGAGGTTCTCGCCGATACCGTGAGTGCGCTCCCTGCCGAGGCCTTCGGCCCGTACCGGGTGCTCCGGGTACTGGGCGAGGGTGGCATGGGGGTAGTCTATCTGGCGGAGCGCCGCGATGTGGGCAACCAGGTCGCCATCAAGATCCTGAGGGACGCCTGGCTCTCGCCCGCCCGGCGCGAGCGATTCATCGCAGAGCAGCGCACCCTGGCGCAGCTGAACCACCCGTCCATCGCCCAACTCCACGACGCCGGCACCCTCCCCGACGGCACACCCTGGTTCGTGATGGAGTACGTCGAGGGAATTTCCCTCACCGCGTACTGCCGCGCGAGGCGGTGCTCCCTGGAGGAGCGGCTGCGGCTCTTTCGCGCCGTCTGCGAGGCGGTGCAGCACGCCCATCTGCACGCCGTGATCCATCGGGACCTCAAGCCATCCAACGTCCTGGTCACCGCGGACGGCACCGTAAAGCTCCTGGATTTCGGCATCGCCAAGCAGCTTGACGAACTGGAAACCTCCGCCGACCAGACCCGCACCGGCCTCCGGCTGCTGACGCCGGCCTACGCGGCCCCCGAGCAGGTCAGTGGCGGCCGCGTCGGCACCCGGACCGACGTCTACTCATTGGGAGTGACGCTCTACGAACTCCTGGCCGGTCGGCTCCCCTTCGATCTCTCGGATCGCACGCCGGCGGAGGCCGCGGCGGTCCTGCTCCAGGACGACCCAGACCGGCCGTCGGTCGCGGCCCGGCGCGAGGCGGCACTCGCCAATGACCCCAGCCTCCTGGCCACTGACGACCGCGCCACGTGGGCTGATCTCGACATCCTCTGCCTGACCGCGATGCACAAGGATCCCGAGCGGCGTTATCGCTCGGTCGAGGCGCTGATCCGGGACGTGGACCATTTCCTGGACGGCCAGCCGCTTGACGCCCGGCCCGACACTCTGGGGTACCGGCTCGGCAAGTTCGTGCGTCGCAATCGTGCCCCGGTCGCCGCTGTTGTCGCTGGCCTCGCGCTGGTCGTGACCCTCACCGCCATCTACGCCATTCGGCTCGCGGACGCCCGCGACACCGCTGTGGCCGAAGCCGCACGCGCCCAGCGCATCCAGCAGTTCACTCTGCAAGTGTTCCAGGGGGGTGACCCGGCCATGGGCCCGGCCGACTCCCTTCGCGTGATCGAGCTGGTGGACCGCGGCCTTCAGGAAGCCGGCGCCCTGAACACCGAACCCGCCGTCCAGGCCGAACTGTTCTTCACCCTCGGCGGGCTCTACCACCAGCTCGGCCGCTTGGAACGCGCCGATTCCGTGCTGCAGCTTGCGCTGGCCCGGCAGGAGTCGATTCACGATGGCGCCCACCCGGATATCGCCAGAACCCTGGTCGCGCTCGGTGCGCTGCGGGTGTCGCAGGCCTCCTATGAGGATGCCGGCGAACTGATACGCCGCGGCCACGCAATGACTCGGTAAGTGCGCGACCCCGGGCATCCCGACCTGGCCAAGGCAACGAGCACGCTCGGGATGCTCCTGTACGAACGCGGTGAATACGACGAGGCGGTGCCCGTGCTGGAGGCGGCGGTGCAGCTGCATGCCACACGCTCCCCGCTGAGTGCCGAGCTCGGTGCGGCGGTCTCGGAACTGGCCAACGCCCACTTCTACGCCGGCAACTACGACGTCGCCGACTCCCTGAATCAGCGTGCCCTGGCCATTCACACGCAGGTCTTCGGCGACCGGCACCCCCGGGTCGCAGACGACCTGATCAACATCGGCGCCGTGCGTTTCCAGCGTGCCGAGTACACGGAAGCTGAGCGCTACTATCGGGAGGGACTGTCCATCGTGGAACCCTGGTTCGGCCCCGACCACTTCCGCACCGGGATGGCCCTCACGATGCTCGGCCGCGCACTGGTCTTCCAGGACCGGTATCCAGACGCGACCGAGTCGCTGACC
>DATKBC010000031.1:0-5117 GCA_035514415.1 Pleomorphomonadaceae bacterium
CCTGGGCACCACCGATCAGCATCAGCTCGCCGGCCCGCAGCCCGCCGCCGATGGCCTTGTCAAACGGCACGAAGCCGGTCGCGATAGGCTGAAGATCGCTGACCCGGCCCTCGGCCACGCGTTCGTTGAGATTGGTGAGGACTTCCAGCGCGCTGCGCGGGTCGAGCCCGGCACCGTTGGTCTCGAGCTTCCAGTCGGTCTCGGTTGTCTGCGGGGCGAGCGATTCGTCGATCATGGGGAGGGTCGGCCTCGCTGTCGTGCCGTGCTCCGGGCAGGTGCCCGGACGCACCAGTGGCGAGTATACGACCCGGCCTTCACGGACCCCAATGGGCCGATAGGACTAGCAGCGTCCCGCCTAGGCGGGCTGGGGTGCAGGGCCGCGTCGGCGGCGCGCGGCAGCCTTCTCCTCGCCGCCCACCGCTTCGGGGAGCTCGTCCACCGGAGCCGATTCGGCCGGCTTGGGGCCGCCCAGGTCGCGGGGTGGGAGAACCCCATCCCACAGGGCCTCGAACTCGGCCGCCTCGATGGTTTCCTTCTCCACGAGCAGGTCGGCCAGCCGGTCGAGCACGGCGCGATGCTCGGTGAGCGCCTGTCGGGCACGCTCCGAGGCCCGGTCGATGATGGCTCGCACTTCGGCGTCGATCTTGGCCGCCACCTCGTCGGAATAATTGCGCTGCTCGGAGATCTCCCGGCCCAGGAAGATCATCTCGTCCTTCTTGCCGAAGGCCAGCGGGCCGAGGGTTTCGCTCATCCCGTACTGGGTGACCATCGCGCGCGCCAGGCCAGTGGCTTTCTCGATGTCGTTGCTCGCCCCGGTGGTCGTGTCGCCGAACACGATCTCCTCGGAAACGTGGCCGCCCAGCATCCCAGCCAGCTTGTCCTCGAACTCGGTCTTGCTATGGAGGTATCGGTCCTCCCTGGGCAGGCTCATCGTGTAGCCCAGTGCCATCCCACGCGACACGATGGTCACCTTGGTCACCGGGTCGCACTTGGGGAGCACCCGCTGGACGACGGCGTGGCCACCCTCGTGGTAAGCGATGATCTTCTTCTCGTCCTCGGTAATGATCCGGCTCCGCCGCTCCGGACCGGCGATCACGCGGTCCACCGCCTCGGTGAACTCGGGCTGGGTGATCGTCTTCTTGTTGCGGCGCGCAGCCAGGATGGCGGCCTCGTTGACCAGGTTGGCGAGATCCGCGCCCGAGAAACCCGGGGAGCGGCGCGCAAGGTCGTCCAGGTCGACCGTCTTGTCCAGCGGCTTGCCCTTGACGTGGACGTCGAGGATCTCGCGGCGGCCCCGGATGTCGGGCCGGTCGAGCACGACCTGGCGATCGAAGCGGCCGGGGCGCAGGAGCGCCGGGTCCAGGACGTCCGGTCGGTTGGTTGCGGCCACCACGATGACGTTGGTGTTGGTGTCAAACCCGTCCATCTCGACCAGGATCTGGTTCAGGGTCTGCTCGCGCTCGTCGTGGGACCCGCCTAGTCCCGCGCCGCGCTGGCGCCCGACCGCGTCGATCTCGTCCACGAACACGATGCACGGCGAGTTGCGCTTGGCTTGCTCGAACAGGTCGCGGACCCGGCTGGCGCCCACGCCCACGAACATCTCGACGAACTCGGACCCCGAGATCGAGAAGAACGGCACACCCGCCTCACCGGCCACCGCCCGGGCCAGGAGCGTCTTGCCCGTGCCCGGCGGGCCGACCAGCAGCACGCCGCGCGGGATGCGTGCCCCGAGGGCGTTGAACTTCTCGGGGTACTTCAGGAACTCGACCACTTCGGTCAGCTCCTGCTTGGCCTCCTCGACCCCCGCCACGTCGGCGAAGGTGACGACCGTCTTGCTGCCCAGGAACATCCGAGCCCGGCTCTTGCCAAAGCTCATGGCCTGGTTGTTGGTGCCCTGGGCCTGGCGCATCATGAACAGGAAGAAGGCGCCGATGATCAGGACCGGCAGCAGGATCGAGATCAGGGAGAAGATGATCCCGCCTGTGGCGCTTGGGATCACTGCCTCATACGCGATTGTGCACGACGGGCCCGGCTCGTAGCCCATTGCCGCGCACACCTCGGTGTAGACGTTGATGTTCTCGGACGGGACGACGGTCGTCTTCGGCTCGGCGACCCCATCCAGCTTGACGGTCAGGGTGATGCCGTCCTGGGTGATGGTGTCGACCTTCCCAGCCTGGGCATCGGCCAGCAGGTTGCTGTAGGTGTAGGCCGGCCCGGCCTCGGAGTCCATGAGGTAGGTCCACAGCAGAGCCATGGCGAACAGGGCGCCAACGATGAGGATGCTGCTGCGCACGAGTCGGCTGTTCACGAGGCGGAGGCGAACTCCAATGCGAAGGGGGATACGACCGGCCTGAGTATAGGGACGCCCCCCCATCGCAACAAATGGGCTCGAAGGGACTACCCCGATAGGTTCACGGGCCGATGCGAATGCGCCGGCCGCGGACTGTCGCTTTTCGACCCCGACCAAGCTCGATGACCAGCCCGCCGCGGGGTCCGCTGGCGGCCGCCAGAAGGGCCTCGATCCGATCCGCGGCCGGCGCCGGGTCCCCGATCGCGAGGCGCAGGACCCGACTCCCCAGCGCGCGGGGCGGGGGTCGGCGCCAGTCGATGGCCCCGTCGGCGTCCCGACGACGGGCCAGCTCCTCGGCCGCCAGCGCGTCCAGCAGGGCGTCGTCATCGGCGGCCAGCTCGGCGAAGCGGAGCAGGGCCTCGACCGCGGCCGGATTCAGGCGCTCGAGGGCCGGCAGGAGTTCGACCCGCACCCGTGCCCGGGACCGTTCGGTGTCCGCATTGGTCGGATCCAGCCGGTACTCGATCCCGGCGGCGTCCAGCGCGGCACGCAGCGCCGACCGGCGGACGTGGAGCAGCGGCCGCACGACCCGGCCGCGGCGGTCGGGCATGCCACGCAGCCCGCGCTGGCCACTGCCGCGCGCGAGGTTCAGGAGCACCGTCTCGGCCTGGTCATCGGCGGTGTGGGCGGTGACCACCAGCGCATCGGGCCCCAGGCTGTCGGCGACCTCGTCCAGGAACGCGTAGCGCGCGATCCGGCCCGCCTCCTCCACTCCGGATCCCTCCTGCCTCGCCTGAGCGGCGACATCGGTCCGGCGCAGCCGCCAGGGCAGCCCAAGGGCATCGGCGGCATCGGTTACGAACCTGGCGTCATCTCCCGATTCCTGGCGCAGGCCGTGGTCGAGATGCGCGACCACCAGCTGCCAATCACGGGCGCGCGCGAGCGCGACTGCCGCGTGCAGGAGGGCCGTCGAGTCCGGGCCTCCGGAAACCGCGAGGACGAGTGGTACGCGGTTGGGGATCTCGGTCCGGGCGGCGCCCTCGGCGAGCCAAGAGGCGAGTTCCAGGCTGGTAGCGGAGGGCGGATTCGAACCACCGACCAAGGGCTTATGAGTCCCCTGCTCTACCACTGAGCTACTCCGCCGCCGGGTTTCGTGCTCAGATCCAGCAGGAAACTAAGCACCGATGAGCGCGTAACCGCCGGACAACGCTCATCGAGCACAGGATACCGATGCGGCCGTCCGAGGGTCAAACGCCCCCGATCGAGTCAGGAAGCTATGGCGCCGGCACCTGGTTTCGGTCGTTATCTCGTGGGATTGGCAACACGAGCACGGCAGGCGCCGACTCCAACGCCCCTCGGACGATCTGCTCCATGACGCGCGATCCCGAGCGCCGGCTGATTGCTACGAGGTCCGGCCGGAACTCGGCAGCCATGTCCTGGAAAACCTCAGGTGCGCCGGTCATTACCTCGGCCTCAGATAGCCAGCCGGCCCGGGAAAGCCACGCCCGCAGCCCACTCGCACCGCCATCGTTCGGCACGACCGCGACTCGCTGGGGCAGTGGTTTGTCCCCATTTTCCACGGCGCGTGTCATCAGGACGGCCGCATCAACTTGCCCGATGACCTCCGATGCAATGTCCGGCCGCGAGAACCAACCGCGGCGGCCATGTGACCCGATGACCAGCAGGTCCGGGGCCTCGGCGCGCACCATCGCGCTGATTTCGGGGGCGGGGTCGCCCAGGCGTGCCCAAGCCCGCGTCAATAGCCGCGCCGACTGGAGCCGCTCTCCGACCGAGTTCGCGATGCGGAGCGCCAGCAGGAGATCGGCCTGTCGCAAGTCGGCCACCGCGCTGCGCACGGCATCGCGGTAGGTCTGCAGCCCTACCCCGGCGGCCAAGCGGCGCGGACGCGCAACGCACAGGATGTCTACCCGTGGCGGGACGGCCCATCGTAGACGGACGATCCACGCCTCGGCGATGCGCGCAGGGTCGGAGCCATCAGCCGCCAAGAGGACGCGCATCGAAGGCGCCCGGCTCGCATTACGGGCCAGGCCTTCCTCGGCAGCCAAGTGTGTGGAGAGCGCTGGAACTTGCATCGTCCGCTGTCGCCTCATTCGCCGTATCGCGGGGGTCCCAGGCTGGATCGTGCTGGCGCGGCAGACTCCTGTGTGCCGTGTATTCCTCGAATGTTGCTCGCGGAGGTTGCGAATAAGGCGCGAATCCGGGCCCCCCGATGCTCAGTGCTCGGCCTGCTCCGAGGCCGCTGAGTGGGGATGGGGAGCCTGCGTGGACGACTCGGCCCACCGCACCAGCGCCGGCACGGCGGGCGGAACGATGAGGGTGGTGATGACCGCCATGCCAACCACCACCGAGTAGATCGAGCCGTCGACGACGCCCATCTGCAGGCCCAGCCCGGCAACCACGATACCGACCTCACCCCGTGGGACCATGCCCCAGCCGATCAAGACCGCCCGACGGGCTCCCATCCCGATGGCGCCGATGAATGACCCGATGAACTTAGAGCCCACGGCGACCACGGTGACGGCCACCAAGAGTCCCAACGCGGCTGGTTCGGCGAGGCCATTCAGATCGATCTGTGCACCAATCGCGCCGAAGAAGAAGGGCGTGAAGAAGGCAGCCACCGGGGCAACCTCCTCCTCGAGCGCCTGCCGCTCGCTGGACTCCCCTACCACCATGCCCGCCAGGAAGGCGCCGATGATCGCGGCCAGGCCGATGGCGACCGAGAGCGCTGCCAGCCCGAGCATGATGATCATGCCCGGAAGGAATGGGGTCTCGGCGAATGCCGGAACCGTGAGTAGGGCTGGCCGAC
>DATKBC010000032.1:0-9730 GCA_035514415.1 Pleomorphomonadaceae bacterium
CCTCGATGATCTCTTCCTCTGACATCGGTGTTCGTTGCCACCTGAGTTGTTGCGATGCGCCGGCCGCTTCGAAGCTCGCCTCGAACCAGTCGGTCGCGAAAGACGTGCTCACATTGTGCAGAACCGCCGGACCGCACCGACCGTGACCGCCACCGACTCGGGTCGAAGCCGCATCCCGCCGCATGCGGGGCATGGGCGGCTGGCCATGTAGCGCTCGATCTCGGTCCGGGTGGCCTCCGAGCCCGTCTCTCGGTAGCGCCGTTCAAGGTTCGGAAGCACCCCTTCGAAGGTGGTCGTGAACTCGTGGCTGGCGCCCGAGCGGGACCGGTACGTGACGACCACCCGCTCGCCGCGGTTGCCACGCAGCAGGATCTCGCGGGCCTCCTCACTCAGCTCGCCCACGGGCTGCTCGGTTGAGAAGTCGTAGCGCACGGCCACCGCGTCCAGGATCTTGCTGAACCACGAGTCGGTGACGGCCATCCGCCGCCAGGGGACGATGGCCCCCTCCCGGATGGAGCGGGTCGGATCCGGCAGGACCAGGTCCGGATCGATCTCGAGCCGGCTGCCGAGGCCGGTGCACGTGGGGCAGGCGCCATGGGGCGAGTTGAACGAGAAGTTGCGCGGTGCGGGCTCCTCGAACGAGCCGCCGTGCTCGGGGCAGGCATAGCGCTCCGAGTACAGGCGGTCCGTCCCCGGCGCGTCCTTCTCGGGCACGTTCACGAGCACGGTTCCCTCCGCCAGTCGTAGGGCGGTCTCGATCGAATCGGCCAGTCGCGCGGCATCCGGACGCTCCCCGTCCGGGTCGTCACGGCGCCCGTGCCGGATCACCAGCCGGTCGACGACGACCTCGATCGTGTGGCGGAAGGTCTTGGCCAGCGAGATCTCCTCGTCGAGGTCGCGGACCTCCCCGTCGACCCGCACCCGAGCGAAGCCCGCCTGCCGGGCCCCGGCCAGGACCTTCTCGTGCTCGCCCTTTCGGTCACGCACGACCGGCGCCAGGACCAGGACCCGCGTCCCTTCAGCCAGTCCGTACAGCTGGTCGACGATTTGCTCGACCGTCTGTCGCTCGATCTCCCGGCCGCACACCGGGCAATGCATGCGACCGATCCGGGCGAACAGCAGGCGCAGGTAGTCGTAGATCTCGGTAACGGTGCCCACCGTCGAGCGCGGATTCCGGCTGGCGCCCTTCTGGTCGATGCTGATCGCCGGCGACAGCCCGTCGATCTGGTCGACGTCGGGCTTCTCCATCTGCCCCAGGAACTGCCGCGCATACGCAGACAACGATTCGACGTAGCGCCGCTGGCCCTCGGCGTAGATGGTGTCGAACGCCAGGCTCGACTTTCCCGATCCCGACAGGCCGGTGATCACGATCAGCCGGTCCCGCGGCATCTCCACGTCGATGTTGCGCAGGTTGTGCTCGCGCGCGCCGCGCACGACGATCCGATCCGAGGGCATCGGGCGGGATGATATCAGACCGATATGAACACCTGTTCGGTTTCCAAGCCGCCTAGATCCGAGCCGCGGGCGGTTCGAGCCGGTGCTCGCCCAGAGTCCGGAGCTGGACGATGATGGACACCAGTGCCAGCCCCAGGGCGGCCAGCCACCACCCGAAATTGGCCGAGATGATGGCTGTCACGACGCCGGTCCCCAGGTCCATGACGTCGATCACACCCAACAGGACCAGGACGCCGGCGATGAAGGCGTGCGCCCCACCCACCGCCGTGATCACCACCCGCGCGACCAGCGGGACGCCGGTCACCACTCCCCGGAGGGCCAGGATGACCCCGACGCCGAGACCGATCCCGAACGCCGCCAGCCCGGTGCCCGAGAAGCCGATCAGGGTCATGAAGCCCCACCCGAGCCAGTACCCGACCGAGGCGAACGCGATCACCACCGCGACGTACCAGAACAGGTATGACAGCACGGCGAAGACCAGGCCCACGATCGCGCCGCCCACCCAGCTGAGGGTCGTGGCCAGGAATCCCTGGCCCAGCAGCTCCTGCAGGACGTGGGCGCCAAAGACGAAGCCGGCGAATAAGCCCCAGATCGGCAGCAGGGTCAGGGCCAGCCGGTAGCCCAGCAGCATCCAGCCCGCCCCGAGGGCGATGGCCACGATCCCGATGACCACGGTCGGTGCGTCCACCGGGGCACGATACCTAGTGCACCAGCCCGTCGGTATCGGTGACCACGAACGTGTTGCCCTCGAAATGGCCGGTCACGACCACCTGTTCGAGCAGCAGATGCCAGCCATTCGGCTGGGCACGGGGAGGAAACGGCTCGCCGGTTGGCGCCGCCAGGCGGAGGCCGATGGTTTCGAGGGCGGCTTGGGTGGCGCCGATGGCGGGCTGCTCGGCGAGGAGCAGGTGGAGCGGGCAGCTGCGCTCCAGCCAGGACGCATCGGGGCGCTGGTCCGGGTCGGGGTGGCAGTCATCGGCCAGGTTCGCGTACCAGCCCACGACCTGGAGCTGGCTTGAGCCGTACGCCGCCGCCGGGTCCGTCGCCGCCAGGACCTCGGATACGTCGATCCGTCGCAGCTCGGCTCGCCGCTCGCCCAGGCTCCCGACGGTCAGGAACAGGACCAACATCCCGATCAGGACCAGCGGGATCGCCAGCCAGGCCAGCCGCTCGAGCCGGGGTGCCGCCTGGGTCACCGGGCGCTGATGAGCTCCACCGCCCGCAGGTCGTTGGCGATGGCCAGCCGCAGCGCGCGCCGGACGCCGGCTCCGCCCGGCCCGGCCGTGATCAGAGCCGTCGTCAGGGCGTCGCGGGCGGTATAGACGCGATCTAAGTCGGCGGCCGGGTCGTCGCCCGAGCTCGGGGTCCCCAGCTCAGCGGCCAGGGCCGCGTCCTGGGCGGCCAGCCAGGCGATCTGCTGGGCGGCTGCCGGCCGAGCGTCCAGCGCTGCGGCCAGCTCCTCGCGCGCGAGCTCCGCCCACCCGAGCCAGGTCGCGAACTCATCGGCGGACGGCGGAAGCTCGTCGAGCGAGAAGGACGCGCGTTGCCGCCCCCCGGCGGAACCCTCGCCGGCCGCCGCGCGCTCGACCTCGTACCAGTTCCCAACCGGCTCGGTCAGAGCCTCCCCGTGCGCCCGCAGCCATCCGACGAACTCGGTCACGCGCGCCGGCACGGCGGCGACGGCAGATTCGGGGTCATCGGCGACCGCCGCGCAGCCGGGAAGCTCGCCGGCGAAGGCCATCGTTCGGCCCTCCTCGTCCATTCCGGTCTCGACGAACACGGCGTGGGGCAGGGTGCCGGCCATGACGTCGAACCGACTAGCGTCGCCGCGGCGGGCGGCGCCGGGTCCCGGCAGGAATGACGTGCGGTCGGGCGGCGAGGCTGAACATCTCGCGCCGGGGGCCCGAACCGGGACCCCAGTCGCGGCCGGCCTCCGCGGCCGCCGCGTACACGTCGGCCGGGATCTCCCCCGGCGCCGCGGCCAGCTCTTCGCGGAGCCGCCGCAGGGCCACCAGCTCGTCGCGCAGGGCCGCCGCGCGTTCGAATTCGAGATTGCGCGCGGCTTCTCGCATCTGGGACTCCAGGCGGCTGGCCAGCTCGGCCACCTCCTCGCTGCCCCGCCCCTCGAGGTCGAGCGCCTTCCGCTCCTCGGCCACCCGTCGCAGGCCCTCGTGGATATCCCGGATGGCCTTGGTGATCGTCTCGGGGACGATCCCGTGCTCGGAGTTGTAGGCGACCTGCTTCGCGCGCCGCCGATCGGTCTCCTCGATCGCCTGTCGCATGGCCGCGGTGTCGCGATCGGCATACATGATCACCCGGCCACCCACGTTGCGTGCCGCCCGGCCGATCACCTGGATGAGCGACCCACCACTGCGCAGGAAGCCCTCCTTGTCGGCGTCCAGGATGGCCACCAGGGTCACCTCCGGCAGATCCAGCCCTTCGCGGAGGAGGTTGATGCCGACCAGGACGTCGTACACGCCCAGCCGCAGGTCGCGCAGGATCTCCACCCGCTCCAGGGTGTCCACCTCGCTGTGCAGCCACTGGACCTTGATCCCGAGCTCGGCCAGGTAGTCGGCCAGGTCCTCGGCCATCTTCTTGGTGAGCGTGGTGACCAGGACGCGCTCCCCGCGGGACACCGTGTCGCGGATCTCCGCCAGCAGGTCGTCCACCTGGTGGGCGGTGGGGCGGACCGTGATGGCCGGGTCCACCACTCCGGTCGGCCGGATGAACTGCTCGACCACCCGCTCGGCGCGTTCCGACTCGTACGGGCCGGGGGTCGCGCTCATCGAGACGACCTGGTTCAGGTGCGCCTCCCATTCGTCGAAGGTCAGTGGCCGGTTGTCGAGCGCAGACGCGAGCCGGAAGCCGAACTCGACCAGGATCTCCTTCCGCGTCCGGTCGTTCTTGTACATGCCATGCACCTGCGGGATCGTGATGTGGCTCTCGTCGATGACCAGCAGGAAGTCGGTCGGGAAGTAGTCGATCAGGGTCCACGGCCGGCTGCCCGCTTCGCGGCGGGACAGATGGCGCGAGTAGTTCTCGATCCCGGGGCAGAAGCCCACCTCGCGCAGCATCTCGAGGTCGAAGGTCGTGCGCTGGCGGAGGCGGGCGGCCTCCAGCGCCTGGCCGTTGGCCTCCAGCTCGCGGACGCGGAGCTCCATCTCGGCCTCGATGTCGTCGATGGCCACCAGCAGCTTGTCGCGCGGCGTCACGTAATGCGTGGCGGGGTAGAAGTTCACCTCCGACCGTTCGGCGAGGACCTCGCCGGTCAGCCCATCGACTTCCACGATCCGCTCGACCTCGTCGCCCAGGAAGTCAATCCGGACCACCTCCTCCCCGTGCGGCGGCTGGACCTCCACCACGTCGCCTCGGACGCGGAACCTCGAACGGGACAGCGCGGCATCGTTGCGCTGGTACTGGAGGTCGACCAGGTGGCGCAGGACGCCGTCGCGGCGGTAGTGGCCACCGACCTTGAGGTTGATGACCGTGGCCCCGTAGTCGATCGGGGCCCCGAGCCCGTAGATGCACGACACCGAGGCCACGATGATCACGTCCCGCCGCTCGAACAGGGCCCGCGTCGCGTTGTGGCGAAGGCGGTCGATCTCGTCGTTACGGGACGAGTCCTTCTCGATGTAGGTGTCGGAGCGGGGCAGGTAGGCCTCGGGCTGGAAGTAGTCGTAGTAGCTGACGAAGTACTCCACCGCGTTGTGCGGGAAGAACTCGCGAAACTCCTGGTACAGCTGGGCGGCGAGGGTCTTGTTGTGGGCCATCACCAGCGTCGGGCGCTGCACGGCCTCGATGACCTTGGCCGCGGTGAAGGTCTTCCCGGTCCCGGTGGCCCCCAGCAGGACCTGGTGGCGCATGCCGGCCTGCAGCCCATCGACCAGCCCGGCGATGGCCTGGGGCTGATCTCCGGTGGGCTCGAAGGGTGCATTCAGGGTGAACTCGGGCATGAAAAGGAGCGGCCGACCTCCTGGGGGTGACCGATTCTAGCCGACACCATCGGTACCTATCCCGAGGCGATCTAACGGGTCATATCCCGTCCGCTCCGCCCCTCTTAGGCTCAGGGGTCTAATGCGTCTCGGTGCGCCTCGGCGCCAGCCTGCGCGGCGGATGGGTCATGCCGTCCGCTGGGCCGACCTGCGCGCCGGCCGGGGGCAGGCACTGGTCGAGTTCGTGGCCGTCCTGATGCCCCTGATGCTGATCGTGGTCGGCATCATCCAGTTCGGGCTGCTGTACGGGGCCCACGTCACCTTGACCAACGCCGCTCGCGAGGGTGCCCGGGCCGGCACGATCTACGTCTACGACTACACCGAGACCGCGTTCTGGAACGACGCCCACCGGTGCGGCGCGGTTCTGACCGCGGCCACGGAATCATTCGGCCTCCTGGATGACGCCAGCCCCCACTTCAGCGCCACCCTGACCAGCGGTGCGTGCCCGACCCCGAGCAGCACGACCCTGGTGAACGGTGACGTGACGGTGTCCTACTGCGCCTCGGCGTCCACCAGTGACCCCTGTCCCGACCCCGGCGACAGCCTGACCAACTGCGTGACCGATACCCGGGAGGGCTGCCTGATCAGGGTGGACATCAGCTATCACAGCGACGTCGTGGTTCCGCTCATCAGCGCGCTGCTGTCCACCGACGGGGGCGGGCGGTTCTTCCAGCGCGCGAGCACCACCATGGTGGTCAACTGACCGTGCCCCGAACCCGGTCGGCCCGCGGTCAGGTCCTGGTCATGGTCGCGCTCACCATGACCCTGCTCCTCGTGTTCGCCGGGCTGGCGATCGACGTCGGGCGCCAGGTTGCGGAGCAGCGGCACGTGCAGACCGCGGCCGATGCCGGGGCCCTCGCCGCCTGCCGGGCACTCATCGCCGGCGACTCGGACGCATCGGCAGCGGCCCAGGCCAGGACCATCGCCGAGGTCAACCTCGAGCAATCGCCCGCGGCCGCCAGCTCCGTCATCGCGCCGGATGCCGCCCGCGAGTATGAGAGCGGGCACGCTGGCGACCCGGCATATCTCCAGAGCGGGATCATCGTCAGCGGAACTACGGTCCGCGTGGCCGTCACCTCCCAGGTCGAGGCCGTCCTCGCTCGACTGGTGGGGGTCGACAGCCTGGCGGCCACAGGTCGCGCCCAGTGCCGCCTCCAGGGTGGGCCGGCCATCCCCATCGTCGCGCGCCGGTACGAAGGGCCGCCTGGCCCGGGGGGTGGTTTCGTGGACGCCGTGGCGACGGCAGCCACCTCGACCTCGGGCGGGGTCGACCCGACCAGCGTGTACGGATACGACGGTCGAACGCCGGCCAGCGACGCCGAGCCTGGCCCCTTGTTCGAGCTCTACGGCCCGGGCAGCAAGGCCAACAACGACAACTCGTTCCGCGGGTTCATCGCCCTCGACGTGCGCAACTTCCAGTCCCCCACCTCGCGCATCTACTACAACGGCGTAACGGCCGGGATCAATACCAACACCCTCAAGGACATGCAGGGTGAGTACCTGCTGACCGGTTATCCGGGCCCCGCCTTCCCGCCCGTCGTCACCCCGGCCGATGCGAACGACCAGATCGCGGTCATGTCCGGCAACGACACCTCGATGGTGGTCGGCAACTTCTCGCAGGTGTTCACCATTGGCGACCGGGTCCTGCTGGCGGTCTACAACGGGACGGTGATGGAGATCCCCGACTTCTCGATCACTCCGCCAACCGCCATCGTGCTGCCCTCCACGACCATAGCCCCGACCGACGGTCCGAACTTCACGGTGTCCCGGAACGACGCCTTCAACAGCACGGTCAGCCTCCACCTCCACGGTGACCACCTGTCCCCCAACCCACTGTATGACCTGATCCCGGACGAGCCTCCCACCAACAGCCCTCCGACCGTCGGCCACATCAACCAGCCGGTGTGGTCCACCGACACCTTCATCCCGGACAAGAACGGGACGACGGTTGCGATGCAGTCGTTCTCGTCCAACATCGTCCCGGCGGGCATCTACACCGTGTGGCTGGAAGGCCATTCGGGCGACCCGTACTTCCAGACCCGGCGCTTCCCGGCCCCGGTCCGGATCGGCGGCGCCGTGCGGGACTTCAGCCTCACCAACTCGACGGTCAGCGCCGCGATCGCAAGCATGGGTGGCACGGCCAGCCTGGGCCTGTACGTGTCGACCACAAGCGCCGTCGCCACCCGGTGGGGCGCGACCGGGACGGCGGTCTCGCTGAACGTCGACGCCACCTCCTTCTCCGAATGCAGTTATGGCGCGGCCAGCATCAACCCCGGCCAGCTGACGATCTCGCCGTCCAGCGTCACGCCGTCATCCGGCGGAAACGGCGCCCTCTCGACGCTGACCATCGACAGCTTCGGCCTCAACCCGGGCTGCTACACGTTCGTCGTGCGGGGCGAGGGCACCAACGGCGACGGCCAGCCGGTGACCCACCTGCTGCCGATCACGTTCACCGTGGCGACGTCGGCCAGCGGCGGCCAGTACGTCGACATCATCGGATTCGCTGTCTTTGAGGTCACCAATCTCGACGCCAATGCCATCACCGCCCGGGCCGTGAGCCCGATTGCGGCTGACGCCAACGATCCGGCGCTGCGTCGCGCGCAGCGCGCCCGCCTCGTCCCCTGGTAACCCGCATCAAGGAGCCTCGTCGTGGAGTTCGAATACACCGATAAGCACCGTCGTCGGTCCATGGTCTATATCGTCGCCGGACTCATCATTGCCGCCCTGGTCGGCGTCGTGGTCTTCGTCGCGCTCCAGGGCAGCGCGCTGCTCGGCGAGCCGGTGGAGCAGCGGACGGTCGTCGTCGCGGCCCGCGACATCGCGAGCCGCAAGCCGATCGAGGAAGGCGACCTCACCACGCGAACGGTGCCCGCCGACCCGACCAATGAGGCCGCCTTCACCCTGATCGAGGACGTCCTGGGTCGGGTCAGCGGCGTCCCGATCGCGGCCGGTCAGCTCGTCACCCGCAACGTGCTCGCGGCGGCGCCCCGCGGGCAGGGCTACTCCATCCTCGAGGCCGGGGAGGTCTACGACCCGACCGGGCCTGACCTGCGAGCGGTCTCGGTCAGCGTCCCGGACGACCGGGCCGTGGCCGGCACCCTTGTCGCCGGCCAGCGGGTCGACCTCCTGGTGACCCTGGCCATCAACCCCGAGATCGGGGTCGTGGTCGAGGAGCCGGCCAGCGGCGCCCCGCCGGCCGCCGAGACGGCGTTCATCGCCGGCCCGTCCACCAAGGTCACGCTCCAGATGCTGACCGTGCTGGCTCGCAATGGATCGATCTACATCCTCCGTACGGATCTGGCCACGACCGAGAAAATCGCCGAGCTGGCCGCCGCCGGCGGGCAGTTCACGCTCGTCCTGCGGCCCGACGAGGACGATCGGGTTGCGGTCACGGTCGGGTCGACGCTGGACAGGCTGCTCGACGAATACGACTTCCCGATCCCCGTACCTCCTGACCTGGGAGGGCAGACGTCCGGGGGGAACTGACCAGCCGCGACGAGGCGGTGAGGGCCCCGGTGCCGCCGACGGCGGCGCCGGGGCCCGGTTCGTTCTCAGTGGCTCTCTGAAGCGCCGCGGTCAGCCAGACCGGCGAGGGCCACTTCCACCTGGCGCGCGGTTTCGCCGATGTCCGCCGATCCATCGATCACGACGTCGGCAGCCCGCACCAGGTCCGCCGCGGCCATCTGGCTCGCCAGCCGATCCCGAACGTCGGCTTCGGACAGGCCCCGCTGGGCCAGGCGTCCGAACGCATCCTCGGGCCGGCAGACCACCACCCACACCTGGTCGCAGCGCTCGCGGAGAGGCGATTCCAGCAGCTTGATGGCCTCCACCGCGGCCACGGCGACCCCCTCCTGCTCCAGCTCCGCCAAATGCACTCCGACGAGCTCGCGAACGCGGGGATGAATGATCGCCTCGAGGTCGGCCAGGGCGCCGGCGTCCTCGAAGACCAGGCGGGCCAGCTGCCGCGGGTCGAGGGTCCCGAAGCGGTCCAGGATCCGGGCCGATTCGGGGCTCCCCGGCCGCCGTACGTCGCGTGCCACCTCGTCGGCGTCGATGGTGGCCACGCTGCGCTCACGGAGGAGGGCGGCCACGGTGCTCTTGCCGCAGCCGATGTTGCCGGTCAGGCCGATGACCTTCATGCCCCGGCTTCATCCGCCGCGTCGGGCGCGTCAGGCGCGGGCTGGCAGCGCGGGCAGAAGTGGGTCGCCCGCTGCCCGACCAGCATGCGCTGGATCGGACGCCCGCAGCGAAGACAGGGCTGGCCGGTGCGGCGGTAGACGCGC
>DATKBC010000033.1:0-2906 GCA_035514415.1 Pleomorphomonadaceae bacterium
TGAGGCGCGCGCCGGCCTGGTGGACACGCTGCGCGAATGGACCGGCATCCTGGAGGTGCCCTCCCGGTCGCGATTCGGGATGGCGGCCGCGGACATCGAGGCGGTGGTCCGCGATTCCGCCGGCGGCAGCATGCGCTCGAACCCCATCGAGCTCTCGCCAGACGAGCTCACTCGAGTCCTGGCTTCCGCGCTCTGAGGTCCACGTGTCGGGCCATCCGGAGCATCGAAAGGGGCCGCTCGACACTTGGGCCCTGGGCTGACCGGATGGTCCTGCCTGCCCGAGTCGCATATCGCCATTGTGGTGCAGTACCGGGAGTCCTAATCTCGGCCATGCCGTCGTCCTTGAGGGACCGAACCAGCCCCGAGGCGTCGATCACCGGGTCCGGAGCGAAACGCGATCCAGCGCAAGGCAGCGTGACGGTGCACCGCCTACCGTGCAGCGGGCAACGCACCGTACGATCAGGGATCGCCGGTCCGGACCACGAGTCGAGTAACAGGAAGTCCGGCCACATCCGGGCAGGATCGGCTCTTCGGGAGCGACGGCGAGGTCATCGATCCGTCCATCTGGACGTCAGACGTCCGCGGTCCGCGGACGTCTGCCGATTCCCCGATCATCCAGGTCACCGGCGATGACCCGGGCCCGCATGACGAGGTCCCGGTCACGCGTGATGGTGCTGGCGATCCAGTCGATGTAGGTGGGCTCACGCTCGGCCACCTCACCCAGAGTCAGGCCATGGAAGCGCCCGAAGCCCAGGACCGTTGACCGAGCCTCGTCCAGGCTGGGCATGCCGGGCGGCCGCCCGGTGGCCACACGGTGCACCGGGCCAGTGGGCTGGCTGGCCCGCAGGTCGCGCCCGTGGCGTCCGTTGCGCCAATCGGAGGGACGGTGGTCGCCGAGGGGCGCGGCTCGCGGCCCCACGGTCGAGTTGCGCCGGTAGAAGAGAGCCGACGTGTCGAAGCGCGCGGTGACCGGTCGTGTGGGCGGGGGTGGCGGCGGGCCTCCCGCCTGGAATGCCCTGGCGACGTCATGGCGGTTGCGCCACGCCTCGGGCGTGGCGTCATAGCGGGCGCGGCGGACCGGGTCGCGGAGCAGGTCATAGGCGGCGTTGATGCGCGCCATTCGGGTGGTGAGCCGGGCCCGCTCCTGGGCGTCACCGGGTGCGCGGTCCGGATGGTGCTCACGGGCGAGCTCGCGCCAACGGCGTTTGATCTCGTCACCGCTGGCATCGTGGCGCACGTCGAGGACGTGATACGGGTCGCCTCGAAAGTTGGATCCAGACATACGTGACCGAGCGTATCACGAGGCCCCGATCGCTCCCGGAGCCGGTCCCCACGGGGACCACGACCGCTGGCGGTGCTCGACATCCCGAGCTGCTGGCCGGGTGCGCATGCCCGGGCCAGTGGCACGGTATCGTGACGGGGTGCGCCTGCCAGTGATGCCCCCCGTGGAGCCCATGCTCGCCAAGGCGACCTCCGAGCTGCCCGACGGGCCAGGCTGGTTGTACGAGCCCAAGTGGGACGGCTTCCGCGCCCTGGTGTTCCGAGACGGGGAGGAGGTCTTCATCCAGAGCCGCGACCGCAAGCCTCTGGACCGCTACTTCCCCGAGCTCGCGGCCCCCATCCGGGTGAACCTCCCGCCCCGCTGCGTGGTGGACGGTGAGATCGTCATCGCCGGGCCGGCAGGCCTGGAGTTCGAGGCCCTGCTGCTGCGCATCCACCCGGCTGCATCGCGAGTGGCGATGCTGGCTGAGGCCGCGCCGGCGTCCTTCATCGCCTGGGACCTGCTGGCCCTCGACGAAACAAGCTTCATGGAGGTCCCCCAGGCGGACCGCCGACGGCGCCTAGAAGAGGTACTTGGGCCCGCCCGCGCGCCTGTCTACCTCACGCCGGCGACCACTGATCGATCCATCGCCAGGGACTGGTTCACGCGCTTCGAGGGAGCCGGGCTCGACGGGGTCATCGCCAAGCCCGCTGACGCCGCGTACCAGCCGGGCAAGCGGCGCATGCTCAAGATCAAGCACGAACGCACCGCCGACTGCGTGGTCGCGGGATTCCGCTGGCACAAGAACGGGCCTGGCACCCATATCGGATCGCTCATCCTGGGACTCTTCGACGCCGAAGGCGTGTTGCACCACGTGGGCGTCACCTCGTCGTTCACGTGGGAGCGCCGTGAGCAGCTCGCCCAGGAGCTGGCGTCGCTCCGGGTGGATGCCCTCCGCGACCATCCCTGGCGTGAGTGGGCCGAGTGGGACGCCGGCGCGTCGGACCTCGAACACCCCGGGCAGCGCATGCCCGGAGCAACCTCTCGCTGGAACCGAGGCCGGGACCTGTCCTGGGAGCCGCTGCGGCCAGAACGGGTCTGCGAGGTGGCCTTTGACCACCTCCAGGGCGACCGGTTCCGACACGCCACGACGTTCAGGCGATGGCGCCCCGACCGTTCGTCGCGGGATTGTCGCTACGACCAGCTGGAGGTCACACCGGCCTACGAACTGGAGCGTATCTTCAACATCCACGCGGCGACTAGTGGTGTGGCGGATAGTCAGGTGCCCTGACTGGGCGAGTACACTTGCGCGACCCAACCAGGGAGGAACCTGTGGAACGATCAACCAACCCGGAGGACGAGGAGTCGAGCGCGGACACGCGACCCGGCGAAACCGACTCAGCCTGGAGCCAGCCAGGGCAGGCCGTCCAGGATGAGCGATCCTCCGAAAACGAGACCGGCTCTCTTTACGGCGATCCGCCAGCGGAGCCCTTCTCGCGCCATGGGGGCGACGATCAGGCGAACTGGTCGTCCGGAGGGTCGTATCAGGAACCCGCGTCTGGCGAGGGATCCACGGCCGAGCCGGCGGTCGAGCAGCCCCAGCCCGCCTGGTCCGAGCCGGCGGTCGAGCAGCCCCAGCCCGCCT
>DATKBC010000034.1:0-2598 GCA_035514415.1 Pleomorphomonadaceae bacterium
TTCGCCCCGCTGGTCGTCGACCCGCGACGGTTATTCGCTGATCAGCCACGGCTCGAGGGCCTGGAGGTCATCGCCGACTGGCCGGATCGCGCGTTCGCCGCGCGCGGATTGCGGCCCGACGACGCGGTGGTCGTCCTGTCCCACGACCCAAAGATCGATGAGCCGGCCCTGGTGGCGGCGCTGACCGCAGACATCGGTTACGTGGGGGCTATCGGCAGCCAGCGTGCCCAGGCGGATCGTCGCGTCCGCCTTCGAGCCGCCGGCCTGGACGACGCGAAGCTCGCGCGGCTCCATGCTCCGATCGGTCTCGACCTGGGCGGTCGGGAGCCGGCCGAGATCGGGCTGGCGATCGTGGCCGAGCTGGTCGCCGCGCGCCATGGTCGGGAAGGTGGACCGGTGCGCAGACCGGCGAGCGGCTCGTGACCGACCTCCTCATCACCGGCGGGACGCTCGTGGACGGCAGCGGAACGCCGGGTCGGGCCGGGTCCCTGGCCGTGGCGGAGGGTCGCCTGCGCCTGCTGGAAGCAAATGAACCGCTGCCGCCCGCGGCGCGTGTGATCGACGCCGCCGGGCTGGTGGTGGCGCCCGGGTTCATCGACCTCCACTCACACTCCGGGCTGTGGCTGCTGCACGAGCCGCTGCATGAGCCCAAGGTTCGCCAGGGAGTCACAACCGAGGTCATTGGCGTCGATGGACTGTCGTACGCGCCGATGTCGAAGGCTTCCGACCTGGCGGCCCTGGTCGTGATGAACGCGGGGCTCGACGGGCGGCCCGAAATCGCCCTGGACTGGGACACCGTGGCGACCTATCTCGGCCGATTCGACGGCCAGGTGGCGGTCAACGTCGCGTTCCTGATCGGGAATTCGGCGCTCCGGATCTGCACCGTGGGCTGGGATGACGTTCCGGCCGACCACATGGCCATGGCCGACATGCGAGCCATGCTGCGGGAGGGGATGGCCGAGGGCGCGTACGGGGTCTCGAGCGGGCTGGACTACCCACCCGGGTCGTACGCGACCATGGAAGAGCTGGCGGATCTGACCGCGGCCGCCACACGGCATGGCGGCTTCTACCACACCCACGTTCGATACGACCTGGGTGACCGCTACCTCGACCCGTTCCGCGAGGCGCTTCAGATCGGCGAGATGGCGGACGGGCCGGTCCACCTGACCCACTTCTACCATCGGCAGACCTATCCGGGCGGGCATGAGCCGATGCTGGCGCTGGTCGACGACGCGCGGGCCGCGGGTCGCGACGTGACGTTCGATACCTACCCCTACGAGTGGGCCTCCACCAGGCTCCTCATCCAGCTCCCGCAGTGGGTTCAAGCCGGCGGGCCCGGGCCGCTGAAGGAGCGACTGGCCGACGCCGGGACCCGGCGCCGCCTGCACGAGGAAATCCAGCGCCACGGGCCGGCCCACGGAGCCCCGCTGGACTGGGGCGACGTGCGGCTGGGGGCCTTCGCGGCCGAGGCCAACCAACGCTGGGAAGGGCTCACGCTCGAGGACGTCGGTCGCGAACGCGGGGTCGACCCCATCGACGCGCTGTGCGATTTGCTGCTGGACGAGGACCTGCGCATCAACCAGGTGACTCCCGGGCCGTGGTCCGAGTCGCTCCCCCATTTCGTCGCCCACCCGGCCGGCATGGTCGGCACCGACTCGACGTTCATCGGCCTGAAACCGTCCCCCCGGACCTACGGATCGTTCCCCCGGGTGCTGGGGCAGTTCGTGCGCGATGAGCGGCGCCTGTCATTGGAGGAGGCGGTGCGCAAGATGACCTCCGCTCCAGCAGCGCGGTTGGGGCTTCGTGACCGCGGCCTGCTGGAAGACGGCTACGTCGCTGACCTGGTCGTCTTCGACCCGGCCCGGGTGCGTTCCAATGCAACCTACGACGAGCCACGGCAGTTTCCCGATGGAATCGAGTACGTGGCCGTCAACGGCACACTCGTGGTGGACGGGGGCCTGCACACCGGCGCCCTGCCAGGCCGCGCCCTGCGCCACGGGCGGGACTAGATACCATGCCGCCATGAGCACCCCGACGCTGCCCGACACGCCGCTCCTGCTGGCACCCGGGACCATCGCCCCCGGTCGTGCCCGCCCGGCCCTCCCGTTGCGGCGCGAAGGGCCCGAGAAGCTGACCGGGCTGGCCAAGTACGCGGACGACCTCGTATTTCCCGGGGCCTGGTACGGCGCCACCGTCCGCTCCACCGAGCCCCACGCCCGACTCCTGGGAATCGACCTCGACCCGGCCTTCGACTGGTCGAAAGTGGTGGTCGTCACCGCCGACGACATTCCCGGGGAGAACGTCGTGGCCCTGATCCAGGATGACCAGCCGGTGCTCGTCCCGGTCGGCGGCGAGATCCAGCACCAGGCCGAGCCCGTGTGCCTGCTGGCCGCTCCCGACCGTGACCTGCTGCGCGCGGCCAAGGGTCTGGTCACGCTCCGCACCGAGCGCCTGCCAGCCATCTTCGATCCGCTTGTCTCCACCCGCGAGTTCGCCCACTTCGAGCTGATCAAGGGCGGCGACATCGAGGCTGGCCTCGCGGAGGCGGACGTGGTGGTCGAGGGCGAATACCGCGTCGGCCACCAGGAGCAGCTGTAC
>DATKBC010000035.1:0-12799 GCA_035514415.1 Pleomorphomonadaceae bacterium
CATCCCGGTCCTTGGCATCTGCTACGGGATGCAGCTCATGGCCCACCAGCTGGGCGGCCGGGTGGCTCCCGCCGAGCGCCGTGAGTACGGCCCCGCCACCATCCATGCCGCGCCCAACGAGCCGCTGCTCGTGGGCCTGCCGACGGCCGCCGCAGTCTGGATGAGCCACGGTGACTCCATCCTGGAGCCGCCGCCCGGCTTCCGCGCTCTGGCGTCCAGCGAGTCCACGCCGTACGCGGCGATGGCCAACGACCGGGGGCTGATGGGCCTCCAGTTCCACCCCGAGGTCGTCCACACCCCCCAGGGCCGCGAGATCCTGGCCAACTTCGCGTTGCGCATTGCGGGCGCGCGCGGTGACTGGACGCCGGCCGGCTTCATCGGCGCCACCGTGGCCGCTATCCGCGCCGAAATCGGGACCGGCCAGGTGATCTGCGCCCTGTCCGGCGGCGTCGACAGCGCGGTGGCCGCCACCCTCGTCCATCGGGCGGTTGGTGACCAGCTGACCTGCATCTACGTCGACACCGGCCTCATGCGCAAGCGCGAGTCAGAGCTGCTGCGGGCCACCTTCGAGCAGAACCTCGGCATGCAGCTGCGGATGGTGGATGCCCAGGACCGATTCGTCGGCCGCCTGGCCGGCGTGAGCGACCCCGAGGAAAAGCGACGGATCATCGGGGACCAGTTCATCCAGGTCTTCGAGGAACAGGCTTCGCGGCTGGGGCCGATCGACTTCCTGGTCCAGGGAACGCTGTACCCCGATGTCATCGAGTCCAAGACGGTGGAGTCCAAGGCGGCCGCCAAGATCAAGACCCATCACAACGTCGGCGGTCTTCCCGCCAACCTGCGCTTCCGGCTGATCGAGCCGCTGCGCCACCTGTTCAAGGACGAGGTCCGGCGAGTGGGTGCCGAGCTCGGCCTGCCGGAGGCGATGGTCCAGCGCCAGCCGTTCCCGGGTCCCGGCCTTGCGATCCGGGTCATCGGCGAGGTCACCGCCTCCCGGCTCGAGACCCTGCGGGAAGCGGACTGGATCGTCATCGACGAGATCAAGGCTGCCGGCCTGTACCACGAGCTGTGGCAATCCTTCGCCATCCTCACCCCCATCGATACGGTCGGGGTCATGGGCGACGGGCGTACCTACGCCAACGTGGTGGCCGTGAGGGCGGTGACCTCGGAGGACGGGATGACCGCCGACTGGGCACGGCTGCCCTATGAACTGCTGGCCCGGATCAGCGCCCGGATCGTCAATGAGGTCCCGGGCGTGAATCGGGTGGTCTACGACATCAGCTCCAAGCCGCCGGCCACCATCGAATGGGAGTAGCCCATCCGCCGTAGGATGGGCGGACCGATGTCCTCGTGGTTCGACAAGCTGCTCGAAGAAATGCAGCGCCGGCAGATGGAGCAGGACCGTGCCCGCGAGGGACGACCCCTGCCCCGCGATGAGCCGCTGGGGCCTCCGGAGGAGCAGATCCCCGATGACGAAGGCGGCGACGTGCCGCCCCCGCTCCGACGCCTCCGCCGCCGGCGCGGCCAGCCGAATCGTCCGACCCCCAGCTGGACACGCCCGGGTCTCTTCCTGGTGGGCGCGTTCGTGCTTTTCCAACTCCTCGGCGGCCTGGTCGAGCTGTTCACCGACCTGGCCTGGTACGACGCTCTGGGGCGCCGCGACGTCCTGCTGACGCGCTTCGTGGCGCATTTGGGCTGGTTCGTGGCCGGGTTCGCGCTGTTCACGGTCCCCGCCCTGCTCAGCCTGTGGGTGGCCAGCCGGCTCGGTCCCCAGGTGCCAGTTCGCCGGGTCGGGCCGATAGAGATACCAGACCTCTCGCGCCCGGTCGGATTCGTCCTCGTCGCCGTCGCCCTGCTGGGCGGGCTGGTCAGTGGCCTGGCCTGGGGAGGCAACTGGCAAACCCTGCTCCTGTTCTTCAACGGGGGAGAGTTCGGCACCACCGACGCGGCCTTCGGCCGCGACATCGGCTTCTACATCTTCGACCTGCCCTTCTGGCGCTTCGTCCAGGGCTGGGCAGTCACCGCGCTGGCGGTGATCATCGGTCTGGCCGTAGGTGCCTACGCGGTGTCCGCCACCCGGTGGTCGTTCCAGCTCACGGCGCCCGTCCGCGTCCATCTCAGCCTGCTGGGTGCCGCCCTCCTGGCGGCCATCGCTGCCGGCTACCAGCTCGACACCGCCGAGCTGGCGTACTCGACGCGGGGGATTGGCGGCACGGTCCAGGCGGCGATGTACACCGACCTCAACGCCCAGGCGCCGGCCTATCTCATCCTGACCGGGGTGGCCCTCGTGTCGGCCGGGCTGCTGCTGGCCAACATCTGGTTCCGGACCCTGTGGCTGATTGGCCTGGCTGCGGGCGCGTGGTTCGTGCTGTCGCTCCTGGTGGGCGGCTTCTATCCGGGCGTCGTCCAGCGCTTCACGGTTGAACCCAACGAGCTGGACCGGGAGCGGGTCTACCTCGAGCGCCACCTGGCGGCCACGCGGGCCGCCTACGACCTGGATGCGATCGAGCTGCGCGAGTTCACCGGCGAGCAGCGTCCCACCCGAGCCCTGTTCGACGACAACCCCGAGACCCTCAACAACCTGCGTCTGTGGGATTACCGGCCGCTGCTGGTGACCTTCGGCCAGCAGCAGATCCTGCGCCAGTACTACAACTTCCTCGACGTCGACATCGACCGATACCAGATCGATGGCGAGCAGCGCCAGCTGATGCTGTCCGGCCGGGAGATCGAGATCGACCGCCTCGCCGATGCCGCCCGCACCTGGACCAACGAGCGGCTGGTGTTCACGCACGGCTACGGCCTGACCGCGGTGGTGTCCAATGCCATCACCCCCGAGGGCCAGCCCGACTACCTCATCAGCGGCATCAACCGCAATCCCGAGCTGCCCATCGGCGAGCCGCGGCTCTACTTCGGCGAGGCGACCGACGACTACGTGGTGGTCCGGACCCAGACCGATGAGTTCGACTACCCCCTGGGTGACGAAGGGGCCGAGACCACCTCGTGGGCTGGCGACACCGGAGTGCGGGTCGACAACGTCCTGTCGCGCCTCCTGTTCGCGATTCGCTTCGGCGACCTGAACCTCCTCATCAGCGACCAGCTGACGAGCGACTCCGCGGTGCTGTTCCGTCGCGCCATCTGGCAGCGCGTTCCAGAGCTGGCGCCCTTCCTGACCTACGACCGCGACCCATACCTGGTCACCGCCGACGGCCGCCTGGCATGGATCTGGGACGCCTACACGGCGTCGGACCGATATCCGAACGCCCAGCCACTTTCCGCCGAGACGGCCTTCGGCGGCGCGAACTACGTGCGCAACGCGGTCAAGGTGGTCGTCGACGCCTACACCGGCGAGATGCGCTTCTTCGTGGCCGATGAGGACGATCCCATCATCGCCGCCTGGGGCCGGATCTTCCCGGGGCTGTTCGAGCCGCTGGACGCCATGCCGGAATCCCTGGTCGCCCACCTACGGTACCCGGAGGACCTGTTCACGGCCCAGAACACGGCCTACCTGCTCTACCACATCGCCCCCACCGAATCGGGGGCCGGCACGTTCTACAACCAGGAGGACCGCTGGTCATTCCCGACCCAACAGACCGATGTTTCGGGCGAGGGCCGGCAGGTGGAGCCGTACTACGTGATCATGAAGGTCCCTGGTGAGGAGGCCGGGGAGTTCGTCCTGATCCAGCCCCTGGTTGCTGCCAGCCGGCCCAACATGATCTCCTGGGTCGCCGCCCGTATGGATCCCGGGGTGTACGGCGAGCGGATCGAGTTCCGCTTCCCGGTCGACACCACGACCCAGGGGCCGGCCCAGATCCAGGCCCGCATCAACCAGGACTCGCGGATCAGCGCGCAGTTCACGCTGTGGAGCCAGGCCGGGTCGGAAGTCGTCCGTGGCGACCTGCTGGTGCTGCCGATGGGCGACTCCATCCTGTACGTCGAGCCGATCTATCTGCGCTCCACCCAAGCCAGCTTCCCCGAGTTCAAGCGCGTGATCCTGGCCGACCAGACCCGGATCGCCTTTGCGGAGACCATTGACGAGGCGCTGCGCCAGATCCTGGGTGAAGCGGAGATCCCGGAACCGGGCGGCGGCGGCGGTGGCAGCGGCGGCGGCAGCGGCGGCGGAGCCCTGCCCGACGACGTCGCGGAGCTGATCGCGCTGGCCCAGGACCTATACGACGACGCGCAGGCCGCCCTGGCCACCGGCGACCTGGGCGCCTACCAGGATGCCGTCGACGAGATGGGCCGCGTCCTGGACCGCATCGCAGAGCTCACCGGTCCGTCTCCGTCACCCAGCCCCTAGGCCACAAACGGTGCGCGACTGGTTGGGCGGCGGGCTGGCTGCCGCCCGGGTGGCGACTGGTCGGGCCGAGCTGTGGGTCCCGGGCGCCATGGTCTCGTTCGCGTTCTCAGGTTGGGCCGTGTTCCTGGCGGTCGTTGCCTCCCCGCCCGACGAGGGGGACGCGTTGTTCCTCGCCATGGGCGTCGCGGCCAGCCCGTGGTGGCCCTGGAACGCGGTCGCCCTGGTGGTCGCGGTGCTGTCCGGATTGGGGACCATTCTGCTGGCGGTGGCCTTTGGAGAAGTGGCCCTCATGATGAGGCTGTCCGACGACCGCCACGGTGTCCCGCTGAGCGTGCGGCGTGCCGCGGGCCGGCTGGGGCTGGCCTCCGTGCCGGTACTGGTCCTGGCCGCCGTGCTGCTGTGGGCGTCGGCGCCCGCCTTCCTCGACGCGTTCGGCGATCCTGACCCGTCCACGCCGTACCTGGTGCGCGTGATCGGTATTGCCTGGCCCGCCCTCCTCACGCTGGCCGGCGCGGCCTCCGTGGCCCAGGCCTGGGGTGCGCTGGCCCTGCGGCTGCCCTTCCGCCTTGCGCTGCTGACCCTGCGACATGGGGCGCATCGGGTCATCCCTCAGGCGCTGGTGACGATGGCCGTGTTCCTGGCCGGGCAGCTGCTCACGGTGGTCGCTCTCAGCGCCGTGTGGGAGCCGCTCTCCGGGCGGCTGGCGGAGGGTGGCCTGTCGGAGCCTTCGACTGCCGTCCTGCTGCTAGGCTTCGTGTGGATCTGGCTCTTGCTGGTGATCCTGGCCGGGGTCGTCCAGGCATGGATCTCGGCCTGGTGGACCGAGGAGCTGGCGCCCCGCGCTGGAGCGATGAGCTGATGGATATGACACCCGACCTGCCGGTTGCTCTCCAGGCCGAGTTGGCGCTGCGCCTGGCGTTGAGCCTCGGACTTGGCGCGCTGATCGGCCTCGAGCGCGAATACCACCGGCAGGCGGCCGGCTTCCGGACGCACAGCCTGGTTGCGCTCGGCGCCGCCCTGTTCACCATCGTCAGTGCGTACGGGTTCGAAGGTTCCGACCCGACCCGGATCGCGGCCCAGATCGTGTCGGGCATCGGGTTCATCGGCGCCGGCACCATCCTCCACTACCGGGGCAGCGTGCGGGGTCTGACGACAGCCGCCTCCCTGTGGGCGGTGGCCGCGGTCGGCATGGCTGCCGGCGCCGGACTCTACGTGTTGGCATTCCTGGGCGCCGCGCTGGTGCTGGCTGCCCTGTGGCTGATGGATCGACTGGCTGACGCGGCACGCGACGCCGGGATGCTGCCGGCCGCACCCGAGGCCAAGTCGGAGGAGCACGGAGAGGACGTCCGATGACCGACGCCTCCACCTGCCGCCGCTGCGGGACCGCGAACCTGCCCGGAGTTTCCTTCTGCGCCAATTGCGGACAGCGCCTTGTGGCTGCCGACGAAGCGACGATGGCCCGCCCGGGAACTGCTGGCGACGCGGCACCCTGCCCGCGCTGCGGTGCGCTCAATCGGTTGGGATCCGCGTTCTGCTCGGAATGCGGATTCAACATCCGTCCGGCGGTGGCCCCGGCGGCCGGTCCGCTGGCCGCCGAAGGTTCCGCTCCACCTCCCGAGGCGGACGCCTCCGCCGCGCCGCGACCGGTACGCGCCTGGCTGGGGCCGATCGTTCTCGCCATCGCCGCCGTCGGCCTGGCGACCGCGTGGTTCCTGCCCTTCTCCCTGGCTGATGGCTCGTTGGCCGACCAGGCTCTGGGCCCGGGCGGCTACGGGCTCGCCTTCTGGTCCGCCTACCCCGCGGATGCCGGCCTGCTGCAGACGGCCTACTTCGGAGTGGCCGCCCCGTTGCCTGTGGCCGTCGGGCTGCTGCTGATCCTGGCCGTGGTGGGCATGGTTCGAGGCGCACCCGGCCGGCCCCAGCGGATCGGGCTCGGGATCGCCATCGCGTGGTGTGCGGCGCTGGCGGCCCTGTTCGTGCTGGTGGAGATCGGCTCGGGGCTGGGAGACGACCTGATCAGGCTCTTGCGCGGGCTGTCGCCGGCAGGGCTGATCGGTTTCCTGTCGGGGATCATCGGCGCCATTGGCTCGGTGACCCGGATCGCGGGGGGCTGAGGCCGAGCTAGCCGCCCTGCTCGGCTGGGGCTCGGCGGGGACGGCGCAACTGCACGCGACGATTGCGCTCATCCCTCGTGGTCGTTCCCGGGCCGGGGCCGTCGGCCTCGACGGGGCCATCGGCGTCGGAAGCGTCGACCATTCCCGCGTTCAGCATGGCCGCGGCCTTGGGGTCGCTGGCCTCCAGGCCACCTTCCGCGTGCGCATGCAGGCGGTGGATCTCCTCTTGCCCGTCTGACGGGACCTCGTCGCCGAAGACGGCGACGAACACCTCGACCACGATGGGATCGAACTGGGTCGAGGCATGGCGTCGCAGTTCGGCGATGGCCTTCGCGTGGGACACGGCACCCTTGTAGGGCCGTTCGTGAATCATGGCGTGGTACGCGTCTGCGACGGCCACGATGCGCGCGCCGAGTGGAATCTCCTCGCCCTTCAGGCCGTGCGGGTAGCCCGTCCCGTCATATCGCTCGTGGTGATGCAGCACGATCGGGACCGCGTCCCGCATGCTGGTCGCCTGCTCCAGGATGACCTGCCCGATACGGGGATGCTCGCCCACGACCTGCCATTCCATCTCCGTCAGGGACGACGGTTTGTCCAGGATCGAGCCCGGGAGAGCCAGCTTGCCCAGGTCGTGGAGGAGCGCCGCGATCCGGATCCGTTCCAACTCGACCCGGGACAGCCCCATATGGAGTGCGACACCGATCGAGAGGGCGGCGATCATGTCCGACGGTCGGCCGCGATGGTTCGGCTGGGGAGCCAGGACCGATGCCAGCGCCCGGGCGGCGCTGGCGCTCGCCCAGCGGCCGATGGCTGCCGCCGCATTTTGGCGTTCGGGCGTGATGGCGGCGCGTCGGACCATGGTTTCGTCATCCACGGTCGCGAACAGAAAGCTCCGATTGCGCCCCTCGGACTTCGCGATGTACATCGCGGCATCGGCGGCATCCACGATCCGGTCCACCTGCAGGTTGGAGCCATGCCCGCCGGCCACACCAATGCTGATCGTGGCATCCACCAGGATGCCCACCCCCACGCTGAGTGGGCGGCGCATGACCAACTCGCGCAGCTCCTCGACCAGGATCAGGGCGTCCTCGGGCGTAGTCTCGGGGAGGATCAGCATGAATTCCTCCCCGCCATAGCGACCGAAGATGTCACTGGCTCGGATGCTGCGCGTGATGAGCCCGGCCAGCTGACGCAGGACCGCATCACCCACCCGATGGCCGTACGTGTCGTTGATCGCCTTGAAGCGGTCGATGTCCATGAACGCCACCGACAGAGGCTTCGAATGGCGTGTCGCCCGCTCCACCTCGGCGGTGAGCTGGAGGGTCAGGGACTCACGATTCGGGACGCCGGTCAGTCGATCGCGCGTTGCTTGCGTCTCCGCCATGGCAAACGTGCCGGCCGCACGGTTGAACGCGCGCGCCAGGCGGCGCTCGGCGGCGACCCCCGATTCCTTGAGAACGATGGGCGTCCCCTGGTCGACAGTCCGCTCGAGGTCCCGGGCCAGTCGCCTGAGACGGAGCCCGAAGTAACCCCACGTCGCGAGCGCCATCGCCGTGGCGCCGACACCGATGGCCAACCCCACCAGGCCGATCATGAAGCCCCGGGTCTCGGGCGGTTGGTGCACCAGCATGACGCCCAGCAGCGTCAGGCAGACCGCGGCCAGGGCGGGGTACATGAAGCCGATGAGCCGCAGGAGTCCGAGCAAGCCTTCCTCCAGAGGATGAGGTCGCAGAGAAGCATCGGGGTCCGTGGCCCAAACGGCCATCACCTGTTCGTCAGGTGGTTTCGGGAGGCGTGCGACGACAACGGCATTCGGGGCGCAGGTGCGGTCTGGTGCAGTACCCGCCCGGGACCTCCGGCGCCGGCTGATGGTCGCCCGGAGGGAGGCGGAATGGTCATCTGCTAGGATGACCCGCGCGTTTTGGTGCGCCCAGGTGCGGCGCGTCTCGTCACCGCGTCCCCGCAGTGAGGCATCGGTTTAATGGAAGGTCTGCCGGACCCCGGCCAGATCTGGAGCGACTTCACCAGCAACCCGGTCGTCCAGCTGGCAGCAACCCTGATCGTCATCTACGTGGTGATGCTCTGGCTGGGCACCGCGTACTGGGCCTTCCGCGACATGCAGGCGCGGACCGAGAATCCGATCTTGCCCTACTTCGCCTCGGCACTGATCATCTTCTTCACCCCGCTCGTGTTCCTGTTCGCGTGGCTGATGTACATCATCATCCGGCCCCGCGAGACGATGGCCGAGGTGTACGAGCGCTCGCTGGCCGAGGAATCCCTGCTGGCGGAGATGGAGAAGCACCGGAGCTGCCCGACGTGTCGCGCCCGCATCGCCGAGGACTGGATCGTGTGCCCCAGCTGTCGCACGCGGCTGCACCGGATCTGCCCGGCCTGCCAGCGGCTGACCGAACCGGCCTGGTCGATCTGCGCCTTCTGCGGGACCGAGCTGCCAACACGCGCCCGGCCTGCGCCCGCGCCCGTCCGCGTGGCGGCGAAGGCGACCGATGACCGCGCGGCGGACTACGGCCCTGAAAAGGGCGCTGTCCCCCAGGCGGCACCCAACCCCTGACCGACCCGGTCAACGAGGGGGCCAACGCCCCATTGGCGGCTGAGCCGCCCCTCACTGAGCCGCCCCTCATTGAGCCGCCGTTCGCCGCACCGCCGCCCTCACTGCCCCCCGCCTGGCCGGCCTGGGTCATCGCCGGGCTGGGCCTGATCGTTGTCCTGGCCGGGGCGGCCTGGCTCTTCTATGCCGCAAGCCTGGGTGCTTCGGCCCGCGACTGGCTCGTCCCCGGGGTCCTCACCACCGGAGGCGCGGCTGGGCTGTTAGGCGGACTGGGTTGGCTCGCGGTGCGGGGTGTCTGGGCGCGGCGGCACCTGCCCGCCGAGCGCTACCGCGGACCAAGCATCATCCTCATGTTCTTCCTGGCAGTGGCAGCCGCCAACGTGCTGTCGCTGATCCCCCTGTTGGCCGCGTATGCCGCGGGCCATGACGTGTTGGATCCGGGCCCGGTGGCCGTCACCGCCCTCCTGCTGGTCACTCCGTTGGTCTTCGGGGCGGTCGCCCTCTTCGTCCTTCGCACGCGTGCTTTGGCTGGCGTCCGGTTGGGCGACGGCGCGAAGACGGCCCGCAACCTGGGACGCGGCCTGGCCCTCGGCGCCGTCGCCTGGGTGTTGGCCGCGACTTTGGCGGCGGCCCTCGGCTGGGTCGTGAAACAGCTCACCGGGGAGGAGCCGGTCGACAATCAGCTGGTTGCCAACCTGGCTTCCACCCTGCCGCCGCTGGTCGCGATCGGGATCATCGGGATCCTGACCCCGGTGGCCGAGGAGCTCTTCTTCCGCTGGGTTGCGGTCAACGCCTGGGAACGCGAACACGGAACTCGGGCCGCGGTCATCGGGTCGGCCGTGCTGTTCGGCGTGGCGCACGTGTCCGGGGGAACGCTGCTGGTGCTGCCCCTCATCTTTCTGCTTGGCCTGGCCCTCGCTCTTGCCTACGTGATCACGCGCAGCCTGCCGTTGGTCATCGCGATGCACGTGGCGTTCAACTCCCTGTCGCTCCTGGTCCTGTTCGCGGTGGGGGTCTGAGCCGGCAGCTTTGCCAACACGCTGGTAAGTCGCCGCGCACTGCCCGGGGCTACCCTGCGCGGCGTGACGTCCGCCCTGGGAGACGACGAATTGCTGGCCCGTGTGCTGGGCGGGCCGAACGCCCTCTTCGCGGCTCGTGGCCTGCTCGACCGCCACGGGCTGGATCGGCTGCCGTACATGCTTGCCGCGGAGCTCTCCCTCGAGCCGGGCATCGGCCGACGACGAGCGGCCTCGGTGGCTGCCGCGTTCGAGGTTGGACGGCGGGCCGCGGTGCGTTGGCCGGCTCGCGGCTGGCAGGTCCGCACCCCGGCCGACGTGGCCGAGCGGTTGCTCCCCGAGATGGGGCATCTGGACCGCGAAGAGATGCTCGTGTGCCTGCTGAACACCCGCAACGTGGTGCTGGGTCGATCCACGGTCTATGTGGGCAACCTGGCCGGTTCGCCAGTCCGTATCGGGGAGGTCTACCGCGAGGCGATCCGCCGCCAGGCCGCGGCGGTGATCGTCGCCCATAACCATCCCTCGGGGGACCCGTCGCCGTCGGGGGACGATCTGCGGATCACAGCCGACCTGGCCGACGCCGGCCGCCTGCTCGACATCGAGCTCCTCGATCACCTGGTCATCGGGCATGACTGCTGGGTCAGCCTGCGGGCCGCCGGAGCGCTGTAGCGTCGGCATCGGCGCGGAGGGTCAGCCGGGAACCACCACCCGGTACAGCCCACCGCCGGCATAGTCGACCACGTAGACCTCACCCGCCTCGTCCTCGCCGAACGAGCTGACCTGGAGGCCGCTCTCCAGCACGTTCCTGACGGCAATCGTGTCCCCGTCGACGTCGAGGGTGAAGATCCGTCCGCTGCACCAGTCGCCAAACATGTAGACGCCCTGGAGCTCGGGTTGGGCCTCGCCGCGGTACACGTAGCCGCCAACCACCGAGCACCCGAGGTCGTGGCCGTACTCCGCGATGGGCTGCACGTAGCCCTCCATCACGCAGCTCCCGGCCAAGCAATGGCGACCCTCCATGATCGGCCACCCGTAGTTCAGCCCACCCGCCGCGTCGGGTGGCTGGCGGTCGATCTCCTCCCAGCTCCCTCCCCCCACGTCGCCGATGTACAGGTCGTGCCACGCCCGGTCGAAGGTGATGCGCCATGGGTTCCGCATGCCGATGGCCCAGATCTCGGGCGCCCCGCCGCCGTTCGCGAACGGGTTGTCGGCGGGGATGGCATATGGAAGGCCCGCGGCGGGGGTCCCATCGACGTCGATGCGGAGAAGCTTGCCGAGCAGGCGGTTCACGTTCTGGGCGTTGCCGAACTGGTCGTTCTGCCCCCCGCCGTCGCCGAGGGCGATGTACAGGAGGCGGTCAGGGCCGAAGGCGAGCGCCCCGCCGTTGTGGTTGGCCGCGGGGTCGGGGATGGCCAGCAGGATGCGCTCCGAAGCCAGGTCCGCGGTATCGGCTGCGGATGACACGCGGTACTCGGCAATCACATTGGCCCCGTCTGGCTGCCGGGTGTAGTTGATGAAGAAGCGGCCCGTTTTCCGGTATTGCGGGTGGAATGCGAGTCCGAGCAGTCCCTGCTCTTGGCCCCCGGATAGGACGCGCGGGACGATGTCCAGGAATGGCGCCGGTGCCACCATCCCGTCTCGATTCACGGTCCGGATGCGACCGGCGCGCTCCAGCACGAACAGGCGCCCAGACTCGTCCCCGGCGTTCGTGACCGCGGTCGGGTGCGTGAACGTGCCGGTGACGAGCTCGAGGGCGAGCCTTTCCGGGCCGGACCGGAGGCGTGGCGGGGTGGGTTCAGGAGCTGGGCTAGGCGGGGCCGACGGCTCTAGGCTGGCCGCTGGGGGGATCGACGGCGAGAGCGCCGGGGAGTCGCTCACACAGCCGCCCAGCAGCACGGCAAACGCCGCCAGCACGGCCAGTCGATTCGCGGTCGGACGGCGCCGATGCGAATGAGTCATCGAGTGAACAGCCTAGCCGGTCGGATCAGGTAGGGTTCGATCCCGCATGACGACTACCCGATCCAGCCTTCGCCGCCTGGAATCCGCCGTCGAGCCAGGTCCGGACGCGGTCGGCACCGCTCGGACGATCGTCATCGAGCGGGTCGAGCCCGAACTCGACGGCGGCCGCTATCCAGCCAAGCGAGTGGTCGGGGATTGGCTGACGGTCAGTGCCGACATCATCGTCGATGGCCACGACCTGCTCGGGGCAGCGCTCCTGATCCGCGCCGACGATGAGCCCGATTGGCGCGAGGTACGGATGCGTGCCGGCCGCCACGACCGCTGGAGCGGGCGAGTCAGGCTCACCCGCAATCGATGGCATCGGTACACGCTGGAGGCCTGGCGTGACGAGGTCGCCAGCTGGAGCGACCGCCTGGTGCGCAAGGCTCGGGCTCGAAGCCCGATCGCCGTCGAGCTGGCCGAGGGCCAGCGCCTCCTGCAACGGACCGCGCGCCGGGCAGCCGCCGCAGGCGCCGCCGCAGATGCCGCGCTCCTGCGAGAGGCTCGAGCGCGCCTGGCCGCGGCGCCAGATGCGCGGGCGGCAGCCCGGATTGCGCGGGAGCGCGTCCTGCTCGCCGCCGGCGGACGACACCCGGACCGCTCGGCGTCCACGCGCTATGACCGCGAGCTTGAGGTCGTCGTCGACCGTCGCAAGGCGGCGACCGCGGCGTGGTATGAGCTGTTCCCGCGCAACCAGGGACGGGAGCCTGGACGGGCGACAACCCTGATCGAGGCCGAGTGGCGCCTTCCGGAGCTGGCCCGGCTCGGGTTTGCCGTCGTCTACCTGCCACCCATCCACCCCATCGGC
>DATKBC010000036.1:0-3996 GCA_035514415.1 Pleomorphomonadaceae bacterium
AGTTCGCCCATTTCGAGCATACGAAGGGCAGCATCGAGGCTGGGCTGGCCGCCGCCGACATCGTGGTCGAGGGTGAGTACCGGGTCGGCCACCAGGAGCAGCTGTACATCGAGAACCAGGCCATGATCGCGATCCCCCGCCCCGACGGCGGGATCGAGGTCCACGGCTCGATGCAGTGCCCGTACTACATCCACAGCGCACTCAAGCGGGCCCTGAACCTGACCGATGCGCAAGCGGTGGTCATCCAGGCCGAAACGGGCGGCGGTTTCGGCGGCAAGGAGGAATACCCCTCAATCATTGCCCTCCACGCGGCCCTGCTGGCGCAGCGTGTTGGCAAACCGGTGCGGATGATTTACGACCGCCACGAGGACATCAGCGCCACCACCAAGCGCCATCCGGCGTGGGTGCGGCACCGGACCGGAGTGACCCGCGACGGGCAGCTGGTGGCCCAGGACATCGAGGTCGTGATGGACGGCGGCGCATACGTGACCCTCACTCCGGTCGTGCTGAGCCGCGGCACGATCCACGCTGGCGGCCCGTATGAGTGCCCCAACGTCCGGATCCGCGGCCGGGCCATGGCCACCAACACCCCGCCCAACGGGGCGTTCCGCGGCTTCGGGGCTCCGCAGACCGAGTTCGCGGCCGAGACCCAGGTCAACCGGATCGCGGAGCGCCTGGAGCTGTCGCCGCTCGCACTGCGACGGAAGTGGGTGTACCGCGAGGGCGGCGTGACGCCCACCGGTCAGGTGCTGCGCGAGAGCGTGGCCGGGCTGGAGGTGCTGGAGGCGGCGGCGCAGGCCAGCGAGTACGAGGGAGTCGCGGCTCACACCAAGAAGGCGCGCGCCCAGCGAGCAGAGGACGCGCACTCCGCCCGCGGCATCGGGATCGCGCTGGCCTGGCATGGCGCCGGGTTCACCGGATCGGGCGAGGTCCACCTGGCCAGCGTCGCGTCGCTGGAGCTCACGACAGACGGGCGGATCCGGATCCTGACCGCGTCGACGGAGATGGGCCAGGGCACCAAGACGATCTTTCCCCAGCTGGTGGCGGAGGCCCTGGAGATCAGCCCCGACGAGGTCGAGATCGCGCCCCAGGACACCTCCATCGTCCCCGACTCCGGCCCCACCGTGGCGTCTCGGACGGCCATGGTGGTCGGGGGTCTGCTGATCAAGGCCGCCCAGCGGATGCGCGCCCAGGTCGAGGAGGCTGCCGGAGGATCGTTTGCGGACACCTATCGGTCCTTCGCCGCCGAGCACGGAAGCCTGCGGGTGGACGAGCGGTTCCAACCCTACCCGGGGGTCACGTTCGACGACGCGACCTACACCGGGGACGCGTACCCGTGCTTCGGCTGGGCCTGCGCGGTGGCCGAGGTGGAGGTCGACCTCGACACGGGCGAGGTGACCGTGCGGGACGTGGTCAGCGCCGACGAGATCGGCCACGTGATTCACCAGGTGATGGCTGAGGGCCAGGTCGAGGGCGGGTCCCTTCAGGCGGTCGGCTACGCGACCATCGAGGAGCTCAAGCTGGTCGACGGCCGCTACCAGAACGACCGGCTGGCGACGTATCTCATCCCCACCGCCATGGATGCGCCGCGCATCACCTCTATCCTGCTCGAGCACCCGTACAGCGGCGCGCCGCACGGAGCAAAGGGCGTGGGCGAGCTGCCCATGGACGTCGTGGCGCCCGCGGTCGTGGCCGCCATCCACGACGCCACCGGATCCTGGATCTGTGACCTGCCCGCCACTCCGGAGCGCGTGCTGGCGGCGTTGACCGGGTCGCGGGCACCCGGACCGCCCGGGATCAGCGCGGAGAAGCCCGCATGACGTACCGGCTGACGGTGAACGGGGTCGCCACCGAGGTCGAGTCGCCGGGCATGCGACGCCTGCTCGACGTCCTGCGCGAGGACCTGGGCCTGACCGGCACCAAGGAGGGCTGCGGCGAGGGCGAGTGCGGCGCGTGCTCGGTGCTGGTCGACGGCGCCGTGGTGGACTCGTGCCTGGTGCCGGTGTGCCAGGTCGACGGCGCGCGGGTAGACACCGTGGAGGGCCTGGCCCCGGTGGGTGAGCTGAATCAACTGCAGGCCGCATTCCTGGAGACGGGTGGCGCCCAGTGCGGGATCTGTACTCCGGGCATGCTCATGGCCGGCGAGGCCTTCCTGGCCAGTGGCGCGGAAGCGACGGAGGACGCGGTGCGGGAGGCGATCGCCGGCAACCTGTGCCGCTGTACCGGCTACACCAAGATCATCGACGCCATCGTCCTGGCCGATGCCCGTCGGTCGGGGACGGCGGAGGCCCAGGCCTGACCGATGCCCGTGGAGCCTCCGGTCCAGAGCCCCCGGTCGCTGGCCGACGCCTATCGCCTGCTGACCGATGGCGGGGCGGCCTGGCGGCCGGTGGCCGGGGGAACCGACCTGCTGGTCCAGCTGACCGGCGAGCTGGGTCCCCCGCCGGATCGCGTACTCGACATTTGGGGCCTCGAGGAGCTGCGTGGGATCAACCTGGATGGCGACGAGCTGGTCATCGGTGCGTTGACGACGTACACCGAGCTGCGTCAATCGGCCCTGGTGGATGAGCTGCTCCCGGCCCTGGCGGAGGCGTCGGCCACCATCGGTGCGGCGCAGATCCAGAACCGGGGCACCGTCGGGGGCAACCTGGTCAACGCCTCGCCTGCCGGCGACACCCTCCCCATCTGGCTGGCCACCGACTCGCTGGTCGTGCTCGGCAGTGCCGCGGGCGAACGTTTCGTAGCGGCTCTGGACTTCTTCACTGGGTATCGGGAGACCGCCCGTCGCGAAGACGAGCTGGTGCTCCGGGTCCGGGTCCCACTCCTCCCCCGCCGGCACGTCCGGTTCCGGAAGGTGGGGACGCGGCGCGCGCAGGCGATCAGCAAGGTGGTCATGGCCGTGTCATGGCTCACCGGTGAGGATGGGGCCTGGATCGACACCCGCGTTGCGCTGGGTTCGGTGGCGGCGGTTCCGGTTCGAGCCCGCGCCACCGAGGCCGCGCTCGACGGTCAGCGTGCTGTCCCGGCCATGGCCGATGCCGCGGTCAGCGCTCTGGAAGCCGAGATTCAGCCCATCGACGACGTCCGATCCTCGGCTGATTACCGGCGCCTGGTGGCGGGTCGCGTCTTGCGGCGCGTGATCCGTGAAGAGGGCGGCTGGTGAGCCCAATGAGCAGACCCACGCGAGAGCAGGTTTCCGTCTTCCGCTACCAGGCGGCGTTCCGAAAATGGCTGGAGGCGAACCATGACACGGCGCCGGACCTGTGGGTGGGCTACTACCGGAAAGGCTCCGGCAAGACGGCGATGACCTATCCGCAGGCGGTCGAGGAAGCGTTGTGCTTCGGCTGGATCGACGGCATCACCGAGCTGAAACCGAAGCGCTGCTGCAGGCTCTCCTCGACCAATACGACCGTCGCCCCGACACCACGCACGTCGGCTTCGTCGTACATCGACCCGCCATGGGCTGGACCTGGACCTACGGCAATGTTGATGCGCCGTACTTCATCGCCAGCATCACAAAGCTGTACACGACTACCGTCGTCATGCAACTGGTCCGCGACGGGCAGGTCGAGCTCGATGCCTCCATCGGGCAGTACCTTTCCGGCGACGTGGTGCGTGGCCTGAACGTGATGGACGGCGAGGACCGGAGCTCGCGGATCACGGTTCGTCAGCTCCTTGCTCATACCTCGGGCATTGCCGACTACTTCGAGCAGCGCCGAGACGACGGTGCGACCACGTTCGGACGCGCCCTCGAGGCTGACCGGGGCTGGACGTTTGCCGAGGCGGTGCAGATCGCCAAGCAGCAGATGCGCCCGAAGTTCGCCCCCGGACAGCGGGGCAAGGCCTACTACTCCGACACGAACTACCAACTGCTCGGTGCGATCATCGAATCGGTCACGAGCGACACCTACGAGGCAGCACTCGATCGGCGCATCGTTACGCCGCTCGAGCTGCGCAACACCTACCCGTTTTCATCGGACACATTGGAGCGATATG
>DATKBC010000037.1:0-5183 GCA_035514415.1 Pleomorphomonadaceae bacterium
CAGCTGGGCGAACCACGTGAACAGCGGGAACATGGTGAGCGTGTAGCGCGGCACGGACAGCACGAACGATGTGCTCACGAACAACAGCCAGTTGCCGGTCATCCAGGTGAACCAGCCGGGGCGGAAGCGGAACGCCGCCACGACCGTCCCCGCCAAACCCAGGCCGATGGCCGCCAGCTCGGTGACGCCATACATGACGACGTTCTCGGGCTCGTCATTCTCGAGCCACCCGAACACGCCGCCGATCCCCTCCCATGGCCAGGCCAGCGACTTGAACCAGTGCTCGTTCTGAATGTCCAGGAACTCGATCGGGTTGCCGTACACCGCGTAATTCACCAGCAGGTAGCCCCCAAACCCCACCGCCACCAGGCCGATCCCGGCCCACGCCACGCGCCAGCGCCCATCCCGGGACAACTGCAGCCAGGCTTCGGCCGCGAGAGCCGGGATGAGGATCAAGCCGTTGACCCGTGTCAGGGCTGCCAACCCGCCCAGGAGGCCGGCCAGCCACCATCGGTCAGTCCGCGCAGCCAGGAAGGAGCCCAGCACCAGCGCCAGGAAGAGCGATTCGGTGTAGCCGATGTGGAGGAAGTAGGCGGTCGGGAAGATCAGCATGAAGACCGCGGCGCGCTTGCCGATACCCTCCCCGAACTCGCGCGCGACGAGCCGGTACAGCAGCAGAACCGCTGCCACCGACGCGACGGCGCTGACCATGACGGGTGCCACCAGGTCCGGCAGGAACGGGAGCACCAGCGCGGTGGCCCAGGGGAACAGCGGGTAGAACACGATGAACAGGTCCAGGTCGCCGAGCTTGCTGTACATCGGCAGGTTGCCCGGGTCGTAGGCGGTGTACCCGAACAGGGCGACGTCGAGGTAGTGCGGGGCGTCCCACCGGTTCCAGATGGAGAAGACCTGGCCGAAGTCGACGGGATGATCGTGGACCAGCGCCACCATCACCAGGCCCCAGGCGAACAGAAAGCCTTTGACCAGCAGGGTCAGTCCGACCAGCTGGCCATCGGTCGTGCGCAGCCATTGCCGCACGGCTTCCATGGCGTCGGACTATAGGTCCTGGACCGATGGCGCTTGCCTCGGCCGACGGTCTCGGACGGCTAGGCGACCGCGGCGGAGACTGGAGGTCGGGTGGGGATGTGCAGGCTCCAGGCTTGGACCGTCTGGTCGCGGCCCTTGACAGACAGGTCCCGGGCTTCCCACGGCTCGCTGCTGGCGTTCGGCTCGAACCCGGCCTGGGTTGCCGCTTCGGCCGACACCAGGAGCTCTCCGGCGGCCGCTGTATCGCCCAGCCGATGGGCCACGTTCACGGCGTCACCAACGGCGCTGAAGCCCGCCACCTCGGCGGTGGGCCCGAGGAAGCCCGTAAACGCTAGCCCGGTGTTGACGCCCACCCCAACCGGCAGCTGCGCCTCGGCCAGGATCCGTCGCGCCGCCGCGAGGCCGCTCGCGGCGTCACGCCGCTCGGTGAACGACGGGATGAAGAGGGCCATCACCCCGTCGCCGAGGAACTTGTCGATGATGCCGCCCTCGGCCTGAACCGCATCGGTGACGAGCGTGTAGAAGCCCTGGAGCAGCGCCGAGAACTCGGCGGCCGAGGTCAGCTCGGCGATGCCTGTCGAACCACGCACGTCGGCAAATAGCACCGTAATGGAAACCTCGGCCCCGCCGGGTGTGTTCGCGAGGTCGCGGAAGCACGGGTTGCACAGCTGCGGGTAGCGAGACGAGCGGCCGAATCCCAGCCGGGCAACGATTGGCCCGAAGGGGTTGGCATACGGCGCGAAGCACAGCGGGCATCGATGGCTGCTGGGCAGCCATCGGAAGTAGCGTGCGAAGGGGGCCAGGCCGGGAATGGTCAGGACTTTGCGCCAGGTCTCGGTCCGCTCGTCCTCGGCGGTTTTCGCATGCTCGACGGCCATCGGAGTCAGCGTATCAGTCTCCGTCCGCGGTTGGCACTCCTGGGACCGGCTGCTACGATGCGGCTCCGGTCGGGGCGTAGCGCAGCCTGGTAGCGCACTGCGTTCGGGACGCAGGGGTCGGCGGTTCAAATCCGCCCGCCCCGACCATTCTCAGCCGGTGATCTCGGCGCGTTCGGTGAAGACGGCCGCCACGACCAGGGAGCCGATCAGCCACGCGCCGACCAGCAGCATCGCGGTTTCCTGGGGCAGCGGGTCAGGGCCTGCCCCGAAGCCGCCTCCGCCCAGGCCGACCGCCGAGCTGGCGACGTTGAAGGGCATGTAGCGCACGATGTCCGGCAGGAAGATGCCCGCGAACGCCTCCCCGAAGTAGAAGGCAATCCCTACCCCGATCCCAGCCAGCTGGCTGCGGGCCAACGTGGCCACCGCGAAGCCCAGCGCGCCCTGTTCGGCCATCGCGTACCACCCCCGCCCGAACTGCTCCGGCAACGCACGCAGCGCGTCCGCGTTGTTCATCCCGTCGGTGGGCACGCCGGCCAGGTTGGCGCCCACGAAGGCCGCCGCCACACCGATGAGGAACGAGAACAGCAGACCAGCCACCAGGTACGCCGCCACCGCCCCGAAGGTGAGCAACATGTATCGGCTCCGGCTCTCCCCGCGCGCGACGGCCATCTTCAGCGTTCCCCACGACCACTCCGAGCCGGCGACTGCCGCTCCATACGTGACCGCGAACAGGCCCCCCAGCCCGACGATGAATCCGAGGATCAGCTGGTAGGCGAGCGGGAACGTGACCAGGGTCAGCGGATCGGGCCCGCCCGGCTCCTCGCGCTCGCCCGCCGTGGCTGCCACGGCGAAGATGATCATCACCAGCAGGCCGGCCAGGATCCCGAAGGTGAGCCAGGTGGCCGGTCGACGCTGGAGCTTCCGCAGCCCGGAGAGGAGGATTCTCATCGGTCGCCTCCCGGCGCCATCGGGCTGGCAATCCCCTGGAACGTCCCCTCGTGGCTGTCGGCACCATCCGCGGTCAGCGACAGGAAGAGCTCCTCCAGATCGCTGCCGGCCTCCAGCCGCGCGGCGTAGATCCCAGCATCGGCGAGGGCCCGGTTGACCTCGGCGGCACGGACGGCCGCGATGCGCACCGTGAGCCACCCGGGATCGACCGCTGGTTCGACCCCCTCGTGTCCGGGAAGTCTGGCCAGACGTTCTGCCGCGGAGGCCACCTCATGCGGAGCCACGTTCACGCGCACCAGGTCGGCGCCGTGCAAGAGCTCGCTCATCGAGCCCTCGCGCACCAGGCGTCCGGCGGCGATGATCCCGATCACGTCTGCCATCTGCTCGACCTCGCCCAGCAGGTGGCTGGATACGAACACCGTCTTGCCCTCAGCCGCCAGGTGGCGGAGCGTCTCGCGGATCGCGACGATGCCCGCCGGATCCAGACCGTTGGCGGGCTCGTCCAGGAGCAGGAGCTGCGGGTCGCTGAGCAGGGCCGCCGCGATCCCGAGGCGCTGCTTCATGCCCAGCGAGTAGCCGGAGACCTTGTCCCGCGCTCGATCGCGGAGCCCCACCAGCTCCAGCAGCTCCTCGATGCGTGCCTTGGTCGTCGGAGCGCCGCTGGCGCCGATCGCGCGCAGGTTCTCCCTCCCCGACAGGAAGGGGTAGAACGAGGGCGTTTCGACCAGGGCGCCGATGTCGAAAAGCCGGCGCCGATCCCGCCCACTGAACGGCCGGCCCAGGAGCTCGATGCTGCCCTGGTCGGGGTGGATGAGCCCCGTGAGCAGCCGCATGGTCGTGGTCTTGCCCGCCCCGTTAGGCCCCAGGAAGCCATACACCACCCCGGTGGGGACGGAGATGTCCAGACCCGCCAGCGCCAGGCGCGAGCCATAGCTCTTGCGCAGGTCACGGGTGGCCAGCGCGAGGCCGTCGGGAAGTGCGGTCAATTCGTGCGGTAGGGTACCCAACGATTGACCGAGCTGCCTCTCCGCGGTGTCCGCTTTGGCCACGTCAACATCGTCGCTGCCGATTGGCGCCGCTTGGTGGACTTCTATCGGACGGTCTTCGGATGCGAGGTCGTACCGCCCGAACGGAACTACGCCGGACCGGACCTGGAGCGGGGGACCGGCGTGGCCGGGGCCGCGCTGCGCGGCGCGCACGTGCGTTTGCCCGGACATGGCGAAGACGGGCCGACCCTGGAGATCTACCAGTACGGCCACGCCGAGGAGCGGCCTCCGACTGCGGCCAACCGACCTGGATTCGCGCACATCGCCTTTGCGGTCCGCGACGTGGAGGCGGCGCAGCGCGAGGTGCTGGCCGCGGGCGGCGGTCGAGTAGGGGACGTCGTGACGCTGACCACGGCTGACGGGCGGCGCGTCACCTGGTGCTACGTGACCGATCCCGAGGGCAACATCCTCGAGCTTCAGGCCTGGAGCGCATAGCCCGATCGGGGCATGACCGCCGGTCGCGGCGCGCGATCTCGCGCCGACGGGCACCAGTACATCGGTCCCGCGCGAGTACTGCATCAGACCCCACTCCGCGCTTTTCGGCAGTCTTTCGCCAGGTGCCCACTCGCACCGGGGCGTACCCGGGGGACGATCACGCCATGGCTGGCGATACGCCCGCATCCCATCCTCGCGTGTAATGCATTCATCCAGGGAGGGCGCCGTCGTGCATCGGATGACGCGGTCGGGTAAGCGCGGACGCGCTGCGCTCGGCCTTCGACGTCACCGGCTCCGACGAGCTGCCGGTCGGGCGGCGCGACCGATGCGTGTCACCCTCGCGGTCCTGGTCACAGTGCTGTCGCTGCTCCTGAGTGTCGTACCAGTCCTCGCATCCCATGGGGTGCCGGTCCTGATCTTGGGGAACCCGACTTGTGCGTCGGTCGGCGACTACGACCACGAGTTCAAGGTCGAGCCCGTGACGAACGGCATGCATGCCGATTCGGGCAGCGACTTCGAGGTACAGCTCGCGGTTGGCAGCTCGGCGCTCGGAGGGACGGTTGACTTCGTGGGCAACCTTCCGGTCGACGCCGTTCTGGTCAAGGGCGGGCCGAACGCCAACTTGTATCTGTATGTGCCCACGGTCCTGACCGATGACGGTCTGCACGCGCCGCTGAACCTGATAGGCGGCTCCTACTACGGCCTGGGCCACGTCCGGTTCTGCTTCGAAGACGAGCCCAGCGGGACGCCCACCCCGACTCCGTCGCCCACCCCGACCCCCACCCCGACTCCGACGCCGACGCCTACTCCGTCGCCCACCCCGACCCCC
>DATKBC010000038.1:0-3503 GCA_035514415.1 Pleomorphomonadaceae bacterium
CAGCCAACGCGCCGCGATGAGAAACGTCAGAAGCGCCGAAAGACCGATGAGGCAGCGAACGAATGCCACGCGGGCTGCCTCGACCGCGAGGAGCGTGCGGGCGACGAACAGGGCGGCCGTGAACAGCAAGGCGGCAAGCACCGCATCAAAGGCCTGACGATGAAATTGAGCGAGGACCGCTGCCGCCGCAAAGAGCAGTAGACCCAGCAGTACGCCGCGGTCGACGCGATCGGCCAGCCTCGGGGCCATCAGGAGGTAGATCACTATCAGCGTCCCCGCGGCGGCCGCGTTGAGGATGCGAATGACGGGATGAGCGTCGAGTTGACCGGCCTCCCCGAGAATCACGAAATACGCTAGGGCCAGCCCCGCCGCGATGATCCCAAGGTTCGCGCGCTGCACCTTCATATTGCTGCGACGACGCGCTCGGCGAGGTCGATGGAATAGTTCTGTCCGCGGTCGTGGGGATAGACCTGGAACATGTTCGCGATCCACAGCCCCGGGACCGGCGTCTCGAAGGGCGGGATGCGTTTCGCGTAGTCGACGGTCACGATCGGCTGGGCGAAGGGCGCGCCGAACCCCCAGACATCGGTCACCCAGGATCGGTCCAGCTTTGGGTTCAGGCGCTGGAGGGCGGGCAGCCAGTCGGTCAGGAGCTGCTGCGGATCGGCCTTGAGAACCGGGTCGTCCATGGGCCGGTAACTCCCGAGGTAGACAATATGTCGGCCGCCGTACTCGGCCGGCGATCGCATGTTCGTGTGTTCCACCAGGGCCAGGAATGGGAAACCCGGGTCATTGAGGTTGACCCAGTAGGCATCGGTCAGGGGACGGTCCAGGGCGAGGATCAGGCAATGAGCGCCCAGGGCAGGCCCCGGGTCGTGACGCTCGCGCCACTCGTCGGGCAGCTCGGGGGCGAGGCGGGCGGTCAGCCGGGTGGGCAGAGTCGAGAGCACGAGGTCGTACGCGTCCTCCGCCGCGTCGCCGCCGCCCGCGGGCTGGTGCGCGACCGTCATCCCGTCGCCCTGGCGCTGGATGCGCGTGACCTCGCGGCCCAGGTGGATCTCCCCGGCGTGGGCCGTGACCGCTGCCGCGAGCGCTTCATAGAAGCGCTGGAACCCGCCGCCGAGATAACCGAGTTTGCTGGTTCGGTCGTGGACCCGAGCCCAGAACCACGGCAACGCGATGGTCTGGGCCGCATCCCCGAACTTGGCCCGCAGGAGTGGATCCCAGACCACGTCCGCCGCACGGTCGCCCATCTGCCCCCGGATCCACGGGCTGGCCAGGACGTCCTCGAGCCGATCCGGCCCGCTGAGCACCTTCAGGTACGCCAACGCCATCCCCATCCGGAACCGATCCCATATCGGCAGCGGGCGAAATCGGAGGAGCGATAGCGGCGAGTCGAGCTGATGCAGGAGGCCGCCGTGGAGCACCACGGTACGCGGCCGATGCCAGGTGAGGTCGTTGCCAAGGCCCAGCTCGGTGATGAGCCGGATGGCGTGATGGTCGCTCTGGAACAGGTGGTGGTAGAACTTCTCGAGCCACGGACCTTCAGCGCCAGCGGGCTTGAAGCCCGCGGCCAAGCCTCCCGGGACCAGTTCGCGCTCGAAGACGGTGACCCGATGCCCTCGCTGCGCCAATCGCAGCGCGGCGGTCAGGCCCAGTGCGCCCGCCCCCAAGACTGCGACGCGATGGTCGTCCAAGTCTGCATGCTCCGCGCTTCAGGCTCCGGCCCACGGATGCTAGCCTCCCGCGGATGGCAGGGCCGGGGCACATGACGACCGATCCTGACCTTGACGACACCGATTCGGTAGCCGCCTGGTTCGGCGTTGGTCTCGCGCTGTTCGCCGGAGGCATCGTTCGGATCCTGCCCATGCTGAGCACCGACTTCCCGCTGAACGACGGCGGGCTGTTCGGGACCATGATCCAGGATCTCGTCGATGCTCATTTCCGGCTGCCAGTCTCGACCACCTACAACGGGCTCGACATCCCCTTCGCGTACCCACCCCTGGGTTTCTACGTCGCGGGCATCGGCCACCAGGTCTTCGGCCTCCAGATCACCGAAACGCTGCGCGCGGTCCCACTCCTGTTCAGCCTGGCCGCCATCCCCGCCGTTTACTGGCTGGCGTCCGGCATGCTCCGTTCGCGGTCGGGTGGAATGTTGGCAGCGCTGGCCTTTGCGCTCCTCCCCCGTTCGTACCTGGTTCTCATCACCGGGGGCGGCGTCACGCGGGGGCTTGGCTTCCTGCTCGCCATCATCGCGTTGGGCCTGGCCTGGCGTCTCATGCAGGACCGCCAGCCCCGATGGTGGGCGGCGGGCATGCTGGGCCTGGATGGTGGACTGACAGCCCTCGCGCATCCACAAGCGGCGGTGTTTCTGGCGACCAGCATCCTCGTGTTCTTGCCGTGGGCGGTCGATGTGCGGGCAAGCGCCGGCCGCCTGGTCTTCTCGGGGCTGGTCGGTGTGGCGGTGCTGGCGGCATGGCTCATCCCCGTCATTGGCACCCACGGTGTCGAACCGCTCATGTCGGCGATTCAGAGCGGCCAGAGTGGCCCGGAAGGCCTGGCGCAGCTCGTCTCGTTGCGCTTCGCTGAACTGGTGGTATTCGATGTGATCACCATTGGCGCCCTGATCGGGACGATCCTGGCGCTCAGGCGCCGAGCCTTCATGCTCCCGATCTGGCTCGTCGCGATCTGGGTGGTGGACAGCCGCGCTGGCTTCACCTTTGCGATGGTGCCGCTGGCGCTATTGACCGCATACGCGCTGCTGAGCCTGATGCCGTCATGGCTTCCCGCGGCCGGTAGCAGTCCGTTCAGCCACGTCCGGAAGCATCCGGCGGGGACGGCGGTGATGGTTGCCGTTCTGAGCGCGCTGGTCTTGGCGAATTACTATTCCGGACTCCGCACGTCTTCGCCCCTCCACGGCCTGGACCCGGACCAACAATCGGCACTCGTCTGGGCAGTTGACAACACGCCGGACGAGGCCGTCTTCGCGGTGGTGACCGGGGGAGCCTTCTGGGAAGACGACGCGGTGTCGGAGTGGTTCCCAGCGCTCACCGACAGGCGTAGCGCCGCCACGGTGCAGGGATACGAATGGCTCGGCCTGGAGGCGTGGCAGCGCCAGCAGGCTGCCTACGATGAGCTGCAGGGCTGTGCCCGCGACGTGCTGCCGTGTGTCGTCGACTGGGCGGAGAGGTATGAGCTGCCAGTGACCCATGTCTTCCTGCCCAAGGGGTATCTCCACGGGCCGATTGGCGCGTTGGACTGTTGCCCCGCGCCACGCCATAGCGTGGAGCTGGTTCCGGGGGCTCGGGCGATCTATGACGGACCGGGAGCGACGGTGATCGAGCTGCCCTGATCTGGGTTGCCTTGCCCGTTGACACGGAAGATGGTGGCGCCTCGATCGTCATAGACCGGCGTGAAGCCTGGGTCGGCAAGGAGATCAGCGCGCAGAACAGCGCAACAGTCAGACAAGGAATTCGGACCGTGCCTGTTTCCCTTGGGGATGA
>DATKBC010000039.1:0-5854 GCA_035514415.1 Pleomorphomonadaceae bacterium
TGATCGGCGGCTTCGAGGAGCCGAACGAGGGCACGATCTTCCTCGGCGAGCGCGACGTCACCGGTCTCCCGCCCTACCGGCGGGACGCCAACACCGTCTTCCAGAACTACGCCCTCTTCCCGCACCTGAACATCTACGAGAACGTGGCCTTCGGCCTGCGCCGGCGCAAGGTGTCCGATGGGGAGATCAAGACCCAGGTCGGAAAGATGCTGGAGCTGGTGGAGCTGCCCGGATTCGAGCAGCGCAAGCCGACCATGCTGTCTGGCGGCCAGCAGCAGCGGGTCGCCCTGGCTCGTGCCCTGATCAACCACCCCCAGGTGCTCCTGCTGGACGAGCCCCTCGGCGCGCTGGACCTGAAGCTGCGCAAGCAGATGCAGATTGAGCTGAAGTCAATCCAGACCGAGGTCGGGATCACGTTCATCTATGTGACCCACGATCAGGACGAGGCCATGACCATGTCGGACCGGATCGCGGTCATGCGCGCCGGCCGGATCGAGCAGCTGGGCGACCCCGAGAGCCTGTACGAGCGGCCCGAGAGCGCGTTCGTGGCCGGCTTCCTGGGGGTGTCGAACCTGCTGGAGGGCGAGGTCGCCGGCCACGAGGGCGGGATGATCTCCATCCGCCTCACCGATGGAACGGTCATCCGTGCCCCTGCCGGCGACAACGGCCAGCGGCAGGTCCGACTCGGCATCCGGCCCGAGAAGCTGCGGGTGGTGAAGTCCGGCGACGGCCAGGCCGCGGCTGCGGATCTCAACGCCGTGGAGGGCACCGTCCTGGACTCCAGCTACGTCGGGGTCAGCACCCAATACCTGGTCCAGACCCAAGACGGCCACCGCATGACCGCCTATTCCCAGAACCTGGAGACCGCCAGCGTGGCCGAAGCCCTGGCCGACGGCCAGAAGGTCCGGCTCACCTGGCAGCCGCGCCACACCTTTGTGATTGCCGGTCCGGCAGAGCACGTCGGCGGCGACCCCCATGCCCCGGAGGAAGAAGGAGAGCCCGATGTCTGACGAGCAGCGCAGCCGCATCGAGATGGCCATCGTCCGCGCCATGCAGAAGGACCGCGTTTCGCGGCGGACCTTCCTGGGCCGAGCCGGAAGGGGCGGAATCGCCATCGGCGCCGCGCTGACCCTGCCGGGGCTGATCGCCGCCTGCACGCCGGGAGGGGGCGGTGCCATCGAATGGGCCAACTGGCCGGCCTACATCGACATCGATGAGGAGGGCAGCCCGAACCCGACTCCATACCCGACCCTGAACGCGTTCATCGAGCAGACCGGGATCAACGTCAACTACGTGGAGGCCATCAACGACAACGAGGAGTTCTTCGGGACCATCTTCCCGGACCTGGAGGCCGGCAACCCGACCGGGTGGGACATCGTCACCCCCACCGACTGGATGGTCGAGAAGCTGATCCGGCTGGGCTACATCCAGGAGCTCGACCATTCCAAGCTGCCGAACTTCGCCGCCAACGCGGCCGACTTCGCAAAGGATCAGTGGTTCGACCCCGGGAACGCGTACAGCGTGTACTGGCAGGGTGGGATCACCGGCATCGGCTACAACCCGACGCTCACGGGGCGCGAAATCACCAGCTTCGATGACCTGTTCGACCCCGCGTTCAAGGACCTGGGCGTCGGGCTCTTCAGCGACACCCGCGACATGCTGAGCCTGAGCCTACTCTCACTCGGGATCGTGCCCGCCAACGCGACCATGGACGACGTGACGCGCGCCCAGGACAGGCTCCTGACAGCGGCCGAGGCCGGGCAGTTCCGCGGCTTCTACGGCAACGAGTACTACGACGAGCTGAACGCCGGCAACCTGGCCCTGACCGTGGCGTGGTCCGGTGACGTGACGCAGATGAAGCTCTACGACAACGCCGACGTCGAGTTCGTGGTTCCCGTCGAGGGAGGCATGCGCTGGAACGACAACCTGGTCATCCCCAACGGCTCCACCAACGTCGATGCCGTCCATCAGCTGATGAACTACTGGTACGACCCGGTGCCCGCGACGACCCTGGCCGAGTACATCGGCTACTTCTCTCCGGTGGCTGAGGTACCCGAGCTGATCCAGGCCGACGCCGATGCCGCCCGGGCGGACGGGGACGATGCCGGGGCAGACGAGCTCGAGGTCTTCGCGGCCACCGTGGCGCCCACCGAGGATCAAATCGCCAACACGTACCCGTACAAGCAGCTCGCCGAGGACGAGGAAGCACAGTGGAACGACCTCTGGCTCCAGGTCATGACGTGACAGCCTCTCCGCCGACAGCCGCGCCCTGACCTCGCGAGGCGTGGCATGAGCCGCGGCCGCGGCCTGATCCCCTACCTCTTCCTGCTGCCCGGAGGAGCGTGGCTGGGACTCTTCTTCGCCATCCCCATGGTGTTCATGCTGGTCGTCTCACTCCAGGAGGGCTCGCTCCAATCCGGGTACGAGCTGACCTGGAATTTCGGCATCTACCCGGAGGTTCTCGCCGAGTCGTCGGACCAGATCATCCGGTCGGTGTCGTACGCGTTCGCGACGACCGTCCTGACCCTCCTGATCGGCTACCCGATGGCGTACACCATCGCCTTCCGTGGCGGGCGGCTGAAGAACGCCCTGCTCCTGATCGTGATCCTGCCGTTCTTCGTCAGCTTCATCATCCGGACTCTCAACTGGAAGATGATCCTGGCCGACAACGGGATCGTGCTGGGGACGCTCAAGGACCTCGGCGTCCTGGACCAGGGATTCCATCTGATCGCCAGCCCGGCCGGTGTCATCGGCGGGCTGACCTACAACTTCCTGCCGTTCATGGTCCTGCCGCTGTACGTGGCACTCGAGAAGATCGACCCGCGGCTCATCGAGGCGGGAATGGACCTTTTCGCCAGCCGCTTCCAGGCGTTCTGGCGCGTGACGTTCCCGCTCTCACTGCCCGGCGTGGTGGCCGGCTCGCTGCTCACGTTCATCCCGGCCGTAGGCGATTTCATCAACGCCGAGCTGATTGGCGCCGCCAACCGGGACGTGACCATGATCGGCAACATCATCCAGTTCAAATACCTCAACGCCAACGACTTCCCGGCCGCGTCGGCGCTCGGCTTCGTGCTGCTCGTGGGCGTGACGGTGCTGATCGCGATCTACACCCGCGTGGTCGGCACCGAGCGGCTGACGACCTGATGACCGCGGCTGCCCCGCCCGTCCCGGCCGCGCCCCTCCCGGCGGCGCCCCTGCGGTCCGCGCCCATCCGTCAGCGCCTTTCAGGCCTGGTTCTGCCGGTCATCAGCGCGCTGGTGGTGGTGTTCCTCTTCGCGCCGTTGGTGGTGATGGTCATCTTCAGCTTCAACGACCCTGCCGGCCGCCAGAACATCACCTGGCAGGGATTCACGCTCGACAACTACCTGACCCTGTGGCGCCGGCCAGACATCACCGGGCCCATGCTGACCAGCATCACCATCGCCGCCATTTCGACCCTGGTGGCCACGCTCTTCGGGACGCTGATCGCGCTGGCCCTGACCCGCTACGACTTCCGGGGTCGCAGCGCCACCAACCTGTTGATCTTCCTGCCCATGACCGCGCCCGAGATCATCCTCGGCGCGTCGCTGCTGACGCTGTGGGTCTCGATGGGAGTGGGGCGCGGCTTCCTCACCATCCTGGTGGCCCACATCATGTTCAACGTCAGCTTCGTGGTGGTCACCGTCCGGGCTCGGTTGATCGGCTTCAACCGGTCGCTCGAAGAGGCCGGCATGGACCTGTATGCCGATGCCTGGACCACCTTCTGGAAAGTGACCTTCCCGCTCATATTCCCTGGAATCCTGGCCGCGGCCCTGCTGGCGTTCTCGCTGTCGATCGACGACTACGTCATCACCGTCTTCAACGCCGGTCGGACCGTCACGTTCCCGTTGTGGGTCTTCGGCGTGAGCCGCCTGGGCATCCCGCCCGAGGTCAACGTGCTGGGGTCGCTCATCCTGCTGCTGGCGGTGGCGTTCATCGCGGTCCAGCTGTGGCAGGCTCGCCGCCAAGCAGCCGCGGGCCAGACGGTTACCATCCGCGGCAGATGACCACGACCCGCGACAAATGACCACGACCAAAGCCCCCACCGGACCGATGCTCGACAAGCGCGCCGACGACTCCAGCGTGTGGCTGGCGCGCCGCGCCGGCATCCCCACCGTGTGGGCGCGCTACACGGAGCTCGTCGTGGACCGCGGGGAGGGGTCGTGGGTCGTCACCCACGATGGAGATCGGTACCTGGACTACACCTGCGGGATCGGGGTCACGAACACCGGGCATGCTCATCCGCGCGTGGCGGCGGCGATTGCCGAGCAGGCCGGGAAGATCATCCACGCCCAGCAGAACATCCTGTACCACAAGCCCGGGCTGGAGCTCCACGAGCGGCTGCCGCGTTACTTCCCGGGGGCGCGGGTGGACACGGCGGCCCGCGACGCGGCCGGCGACGCGGCCGGCGACGCGCGGGGGCGCGACGACATCGGTCTGTTCCTGTCGAACTCCGGGGCGGAGGCCATCGAGGCTGCCGTCAAGCTGGCGAAGATCGCGACCCATCGGCCTGCGATCGTGGCGTTCCGGGGCGGATTCCACGGCCGGACCCACGGAACGATGTCGCTCACCTCGTCCGCGATCAAGAACCGCGGCCATTACGAGCCGCTGCTGGCCAGCGCCTATTTCGCGCCGTACCCGTATCCGTTGCGCAACCCGACCGGGCGGTCCGAGGCGGCGGCATTAGCGTGGACGATGTCGCAGCTGGACGAGCTGTTCGCCACGCTGGTGTATCCGGAGGACGTGGCCGCGTTCCTGGTGGAGCCGGTGCTCGGGGAGGGCGGGTACGTGGTCCCGCCCGACGGCTTCCTCCCCGCCCTGCGGGAGCGGGCCGACCGCCACGGGATCCTGCTCATCGTCGACGAGGTACAGTCCGGCTACGGGCGCACGGGCCGATTCTTCGCCACCGAGTGGAGTGGCGTCCGTCCCGACATCGTGGTCATGGCCAAGGGCATTGCCTCGGGCATGCCACTGTCGGGGATCCTCGCTCCCAAAGACCTGCTGGCCAAGTTCCCGCCCGGTAGCCACGGCGGCACGTACGGCGGCAACGCGGTGTCGTGCGCGGCGGCAGTGGCGACCCTCGACGTGTTCGAGGACGAGGGCCTGGTCGCCCGGGCTGAGTCGCTCGGCCATCGGCTTCTCAGCGGTCTGCGCGAGGCGGCCGCCGGCCATTCGCACGTCGCGGAGGTCCGCGGCCGCGGCCTGATGGTCGGTATCGAGTTCGCCGATCCCGACACCCTGGCCCCCCGCCCCGACCTCGCCAAGGCCGTCCTCACCGAGGCCCTCGCCCATCGGCTCCTGCTCCTGCCCTGCGGCACCTGGGGCCAGGTGGTCCGGATCATCCCGCCCCTCGTCACCACCGAGCAGGAAATCGACCAATCCGTATCGATCCTCGCCGAGGCCCTCGCCGCCACCAACTCCGCCTAAGGGCAACCCTGGCGGCGCATCTCGGGGCAGTTTGTCCCTGGCCACGGACTTATCGGCCAAGCAGCCCAAAGCGTGGGCCAGGAAACGGCGACTTCGTGGCTGACTAACCCTCAGCCAGGGACAGGCGGACAACGAAACGGCCGAAACGGGCGTGCAAACAGCATTGCCTGGCCGATACATCCACCCGGCGGGACAACGGCGCCCATTCAACCTAATCCGGGGGTAACGCGGCCCAAGTAGTTTCCTGGCATGGCGAATCGTGAGCGCCGACTGCAGCGGGCGGAGTGGCACATCCAGCGTGACGTCCGAGACACGGCCGATGAGCTGCGGCGGGCGCGGCTTGCCGCAGGACTGACCATACGCCAGGTCGCGTCCCTGATCGGCGTCGGGCCGACCACCGTCCTCCGGA
>DATKBC010000040.1:0-21244 GCA_035514415.1 Pleomorphomonadaceae bacterium
CGACGTAGAACAGCAGGCAGGTGAAGTACGCCTGGGACGCGGTCTCGGCATCCACACCAAGCTGCTCGCCTAGCCGCATCGCAATGAGAGTGCTCTGCAGCCCATGCTCCAGCGGGACGCCGATCCCGAGATCCGTCGCCAAGGACAGTGCAGCGATCATTTCGGCAGCACGGATCTGTTCCCCGTAGTTCGGTGCGTCCGGCGCCATATCGTGACCGCCTTGAGTGCGAGCTCAGGTTCGACGGCTATGTCTATCACGCATGGCCAAGGACCAGAGCGTCCAGATACTCCGGCACGCCCCCTCGGACCCATCTGGACCCTAATCGGCTCCGCTGCAATGTTTGTTTCGTGCGTCTCTGGGTGGCGCATCGCGAACGCTGTTGAACCGCATGAGCGGTTGACCTGGGAATCCGGTATGCGGCATCAGCCGGTGGCGTCCTCTTGAAATTCCGACCTCAGAATCCAAGCTGCCCGCTCGTCAAGCCGACTGATGCTCCGACTCGAACTCATGTCGGCCAACGATAGGTATGGTTGTTAGCGCGGCCCCGATACCTGCCGGGGACGCTCTACCGATGCATGGACAGGACCAGGGGCGAGTTGCCGGCCTGGGCCGACTCGAAGTCGGCCCGGGTTCGCAGGCCGTGGTAGCCCTCGGCCACCACCAGCTGGCCGGCCACGCCCCCCAGCGTGTTCCCCGGACCGGTCAGGACCAGGACCTGCGGGGCGTATTCGCGCAGCGCGACCCGCGCCCCGGCCGCGAAGTCGTACGGCGTGATGAGCTGCTCGCCCAGGGTGTAGCGAGCCAGGTCGGCCGGATCGGTGGCCCAGGGCGTGAAGCGTGCCCCGCGGCCGTCGATCAGGGTCAGGCGGGGTGCGTGCCATGCGAGGCTGCTGAACCGCTCGGCCGCGGCCTTGGCCACCCCTGACAGGAGTGGGCTGTGGTACGGCCCATGGAACGCCAGGCGAAGGGGGAAGTGCCGCTCACCGACCTGGATCGGGGGCAAGGTGTCGAGGACACGGCTGATGGCGGCCTCGGTACCCGCCAGAACGAGATAGCCGCCGAGGTCGACGCTCGGAAACACCTCGCCGCCGTTGGTCAGGACGGCGTCGATGGCGGCCGTGAGCTCGGGCACGGGCGTCCAGTCAGCACCCACGCGCGGGTAGATGACCTGGCCGCCGCCGCGCCCGTCCGCCGCGGCCTCCTCCTGGTCCTGGGCGATGCCCTGCACAAGCTGGAAGGCATCGTCGAAGTCCAGGGCATCCCCGACGGTCAGGGCGGTGTACCAGCCCAGCGAGTTGCCGATGGCGGCCACGACCCGGTGGTCGGCCATGGCGCGCTCGGCGTCCAGGAGCGAGAGGAGCCAGATCAAGGGGGCCGCGTTTCCTGGGCGGAGATGGATGGCGGCCTCGAACTCGTCGGCAGCGTCCAACGCCAGCAGACTGTCGAGCCCCAGGTCAGCGCGCAGCGCCTCGGCCCGCTGGACGAACGGGTGCTCGGCAGGGAGAGATCCCAGCGACGCGGCGGTGTAGGCGCCGCGCCCCGGGAAGACCAGCACCGCCCGGGGCCGCTCGTCGATCATGACCGACTGCCCGACGCCGCGCCGGCGCGGCGTCGGCGCGGCTTGACGCGGGCCTTCGGGCGTGCGGTCTTGACCGCCGCGGCCACGACGTGGTCCAGACCCACCAGCACCGCCGACGTGGCAGTCCCCAGCGGGACGAACGAGTCGACCGCTCGAACGCTCGCCAGCCGGCCCCCGAAGGAGCGCTCGGCGAGATCGGCGATCAACGCATCGGCCACGCCGCCGCCGGTGGCGCGGCATTCGTCCACGATCAGCACCCGTCCGCAGTCCGCCGCATGGCGGCGGACTGCCTCGAGCGGGAGCGGCGCCAGCCAGCGCAGATCCACCACTCGGGCCGCGATCCCATGCTCATCGCGCAGGATGGCCTGGGCCTGGAGGGAGAGGCGGAGCCCGTTCGCGTAGCTGACGATGAGCACATCGGCCGCATCGGCTCCGTACACCCCCACCTCGCCTGGCAGCAGGTGCCCGGGTGGGGGTGGGTAGTCCGCCAGCCAGGCGCCGTCGCCATCGGTGTGCAGGTCGCGCTCGTGGTACAGGGCGATGGGTTCGAGGAAGATCACGACCAGCCCGTCTTCGCGGGCCATGGCAACCGCCCCGCGCAGCATCCGGGCCGCGTCGTCGCCCCGCGCCGGCGCGGCGATCACCAGCCCCGGAATGTCGCGCAGGGCGCCGATGCTGTTGTCGTTGTGGAAGTGGCCGCCGAAGCCCTTCTGGTACGCGAGGCCCGGCACCCGCACGACCATGGGGTTGCGGAACTGGCCGGAGCTGAAGAACTGGAGCGTGGCCGCCTCGCCCCGGATCTGGTCCAGCGCGTTGTGAAGGTAGGCCAGGTACTGGATCTCTGGGATGGGCAGCAGCCCCGCGTGGGAGGCACCCTGGGCGATGCCCAGGATCGACGTCTCGTCAAGGAGGGTGTCGAAGACCCGACCGGCCCCGAACCGCTGCTGGAGGTCGTGGGTCACGTTGTAGACACCGCCCTTGCGAGCGACGTCCTCGCCGAACACGATCAGCTCGGGGCGGCGTGCCAGCTCGTCGGACAGGGCGGCGTTGATGAGCCCGGCCAGGGTCCGGGAGTTGGGCTTGGTCGCCTCCTCGGGAAGGTTCCCGCCGAACGTCGCGCGCCGGACGTCTGACTCGAGCACGGGCTTGGCCGCCCGCGCCGCCACCCGCTTGGGATGGTACGGCGCCAGCGGGGCCGTCACCTCGGCGGTGGTCGTGAGCCGGGGGCGAAGGGTCGCTTCCTCCGCGGCGGCCTGGATCCGGTCCCGGACGTCGGCCACCAGTGCCCGGAGCTGGTCGGGCGTGGCGGCACCGGTTGCCACCAGGCGCCGTGCATTGCGCAGCAGCGGATCGTGGCTCTCGGTGGCGGCGATCTCGTCCAGCGATCGGTACACCTGCTCCGCGTCGCTTCCGGCATGGCCCCACAGCCGTACGACCTCGAGGTGCAGGAAGACCGGCTCGCGGGCGGAGCGGACCAGCCGGATGGCCTCCTCCACCACGTCCCACACCTCGTCGATCTCGCCCGACGCGTGCCGGTAATGGAGGTGGGTCTGGGTCGAGAACGTCTCAGCCAGCCAGCCCTCGGGGGTGGGCACACTGATGCCGGTCTGGTTGTCCTCGCACACGAAGAGGATGGGCATGGGCAGACCGATGCGCGCGCCGTAGCGCGCGGTGTTGAAGGCCGCCAGGGCGGTGGCATGGTTCACCGTGGCATCGCCGAACGAGCACATCACGATGGCGTCGGCTGGCAGCCCGTCGCCGACCCCCAACCGCCGCGCGCGGGCCAGGGAGAAAGCCATCCCGACCGCCTTGGGCAGGTGGGAGGCGATGGTCGAAGTCTGCGGCGGCACCCATAGCGGGCGGCTGCCCCACACCTTGTGCCGTCCCTGGGCGATGGGATCCTCGCTGGATGCGACGATCCCGAGCAGCGCGTCGAAGGCCGGGGTGCTGCCCGCCAGCTGCCGGGCCCGGGCCATCATGAATCCGCCCGAGCGGTAGTGGAGGAAGGACGGGTCGGTGATCCGCAGCTGGGCGCCGAGGACCGCGTTGTTCTCGTGGCCGGCACCGCCGATGGTGTGGAAGCTTCGGTTGGTCTTCTTCAGCCGCCGAGCAGCCACGTCCAGCTGGCGGCTGGTGACCTGGTCCTCGAACAGCCCGACCGCCTCCCGCGCGGTCAGGGTCGAGCCCGGGCGCAGCGGCGCGTCCGGCTCAAGGCGGGCAGCGGGCGTCAGGCCGGTGAGGAGTCCGTCCAGGGCATCCTCGACCACGGCGACCCGGTCGAAGGTCATGCGGCGCCGATCATAGCGCCGGGCTGCCCCTCTCCCGGCGATCAGCCCGGGAAGCCGCCGCCGGTTGTCGCGCGGGTGTGCGTCGACATCGGTCCTCCTCCGCGAGTGGCTGGCGGGAAGGAGAACCGACGGGGGGTTACCGCGGGCTTATGGGCGGATTACCAGGCGCTTGTGGGCGCCTCAACGGCCGAGCGAGATGAGCACGATCCCGGCCACGGCCAGCAGCACGCTGAGGAGTCCCAGGCGCGGCAGTCGCTCTCCGAGGACGACCCGCGCCAGGATCATGGTGGCCAGCGGATAGAGGCCCGACAGCGGGGCGGCCAGCGCCACGCTGATGTCGCCGCGCGCGAGAACGAAAAACACGTTGGCCGCCACGTCGAGCACGCCGGCCGCCACGATGAGCGGGAAGACGGGTCGGAGGGCAGGCAGGCTCGACCGTGCGCGCGTGAACGCCACGATGGCGACCGTCACCGCGACAGCGGCCGCTCGGCTGGCAACGAGCGCCCAGAGCCCGTTCTGCTCGGCCGCGCGATCGATGATCAGGTACCAGGTGCTGAACCCGACTGCCGCGCCCAGCGAAAGGAGGAGGGCCGAGCGACTCGCGGCGTCGCGCGAAATATCGGTGGCCGCCACTGCCGCGGCGACCACGCACCCCACTCCGACCACCGCCGCCAGCGCCAGCTCGGCTCCCAGCAGGACCGTGACCAGTAGAGGGATGACGGCCGCGCCTGCCCCGGACAGCGCCGACACGAGGCCCATGGCCCCGGCCGACAGGGCCTGGTACAGGAAGGCGAGACCGAGTCCGCCACCGATCCCAGCCAGGGCGCCCAGAGCCAGCGTCTCTGGTGCCGGTGCGGCCGGCCCCAGGACGACGAGCCCGACCAGGAGTGCGAGGAGCCCGATGACTTGCGAAGCGGCCGTTACCGCGATCGGCGCCGCGCGGCGCGACGCGAGCCCGCCGGCGAAGTCCGCCACTCCCCATGCGGCGCCGGTGGCCACTCCCCACAACACCCCAGGCTGGATCATTTGCGTCCCTCCGGACAGGTGCCGGACTGTATCAGCCAGCGGTATTGACACGCCCACATCACGCATCGCAAAGTGCGCCAATCCTCGCGCCGCTCCTGCGCGGCGTGATCTGAGCCCGAGGTGCCCGTGGCGATAGATACCGCTGCTCCGCAGTCCGCGCCCGCGGCGCGGTCATCGGTCCCCGCGGTCAAACTGGAGGCCCTGGAGAAGACCTTCGGCGACGTGGCAGCCGTCGCCGGGATCGACCTCGAGATCGCCGACGGAGAGTTCTTCTCGATGCTCGGGCCATCCGGCTCGGGCAAGACCACCACCCTGCGCCTGATTGCCGGCTTCGAGCTGCCGACCGCGGGGCGCGTCCTGCTCCATGGCAAGGACGTCAGTCTGGTGCCGCCGTTCGACCGCGACGTGAATACCGTGTTCCAGGACTACGCCCTGTTCCCGCACATGACGGTGGGGCAGAACGTGGCCTACGGGCTCGAGATCCGCAAAGTGGCGAGGGCCGAGCGCGATGCGCGGGTCGCCGAGGCGATGGAGATGGTCCGCCTCGAGGGCTTCGAGAAGCGGCGTCCCAACCAGCTCTCCGGCGGTCAACGGCAGCGGGTCGCCCTGGCCCGGGCCCTCGTAAACCGGCCTCGAGTCCTGCTCCTCGACGAGCCGCTGGGTGCCCTGGACCTGAAGCTCCGAGAACAGATGCAGATTGAGCTGAAGGACATCCAGAAGGAGGTTGGCATCACGTTCGTGTACGTCACCCACGACCAGGACGAGGCCCTCACCATGAGCGATCGACTGGCGGTCTTCAATCGCGGGTCGATCGAGCAGGTGGGGACCCCAGCCGACGTGTACGAGCACCCGGCCACCACGTTCGTGGCCGGCTTCGTCGGGACATCGAACCTGCTCCGGGACGAGACCGCCCGAGCGGTCATCGGTCGAGACGGCATCTTCACGGTCAGACCGGAGAAGATCCGGATCGAGGATCCGACGACGGCTCCTGAAGCCGATGAGCAGTCGACAACCGGTCAGGTGCGCGAAGTGGTCTACCTGGGATCGGATACGCGATATATCGTTGCCCTGGATGCTGGTGGCGAACTGGTTGTCACCCAGCAGAACCTGGAGACATCATCCATGGAGGTTCTCGCCGCGCGGGGGCGACCTGTTCGCCTGATCTGGAAGCGGCACCACGTGTTGGGCCTGGCCGTCGGCCAGGAAACGGAGGGGGCACAAGAGGGAGTGGAGAGTCCATGAGGACATTGCGAATCCCGGCGCTGATGGTCGTACTCGGCCTGGTGGCGGCGGCATGTGCGTCCCCTGCGCCGAGTGGAATGCTCGAGCAGCTCGGCGAGGGAGAAGGCGAGCTGAACCTCATCATCTGGCCCGGTTACGCCGAGCGCGGTGAGATCGTTGAAGCGTTCGACTGGGTCACGCCGTTCGAAGACGAGACCGGGTGCATCGTCAACACGACCGCCATGACCGACTCGAACAACGGCGTGTCGCTCATGCAGTCGGGCGAGTACGACGGAATCTCCGCATCCGGCGACGCCACCACCCGCCTCATCCAAGGCGGAGTCGTGGCGCCGGTCAACACCGCGCTGCTGCCGAACTATGAAGACGTGTTCGAAGGCCTGAAGGGCCTGCCCCACAACACCGTGGACGGTGTCCCGTACGGCGTGCCCCACGGGCGTGGACCGAACCTGTTGGTCTGGAATACCGATGCCGTCACGGCGCCACCCACGACCTGGGATGTCGTCTGGGAGGGCGGTGGTGACTACGAGGGTCAGATCAGCGTCTATGACTCCTCCATCTACATCGCCGATGCGGCCCTGCACCTGATGGCGACCCAGCCCGATCTCGGCATCCAGAACCCGTACCAGCTCAGCGAAGAGCAGTTCGCTGCCGCGATCGACCTTCTCGAGGCGCAGCGTGATAACGGGGCCCAGTACTGGGGGACCTACACCGACCAGATCACCTCGTTCACGGCCGGCGACGTCGTGGTGGGGACGACCTGGCAGTTCCAGGTGAACCTCCTGCAGGGGGACGGAACCGTGTCCGTTGACGCCACGCTTCCCGAGGAAGGATCGACCGGGTGGTCAGACACGTGGATGATCGCCGCAGAGGCGGCCAATCCGAACTGCATGTACATGTGGATGAACCACATGATGTCGGCCGAGGCCAACGGCATGGCAACCGTCTTCTTCGGCGAGGCGCCGACCAGCCCGCAGGCGTGTGAGTTCGCGGAGACGCTGTCGTCGGGGCACTGCGAGCTGACGCACGCGACCGACGAGGCTTACTACGACCAGATCTGGTACTGGAGCACCCCGCAGGAGGACTGCGCCGATGATGACGACGCGACCACCTGCGTGACCCAGGACGATTGGGTCGATGCCTGGACCACGCTCCGCGGCGCCTGAGCCAGTCGGCGCTCGCCGCTGAGATGACCTGATGGCTCCCCGGGGTCCGCCCCGGGGAGCCTCCTAATCCGCCGCATGACCACCGAGGCTCCTGTCCTTCCGACGGCCACGCCGACTCGCGGAAGACGGTTCGCGACATGGCTCTACGCGTATCCGGGTGCCCAGTTGCGGCTCCTGCTGGGCGGCCCGCTGGGGTGGATGGCTCTCGTCTATTTCGGCTCGCTGTTCGTCCTGCTCCTAAGCGCGTTCTGGGCGAAGGATGCGTTCACCGGGCTGGTGGTCCCGTTCGACTGGAGCCTTGCCGCTTTCGAGGCGCTGCTCGGCAACGAGGTGTACAGGACCATCGCCGTCCGCACCATCGGCATCGCCGCTCTGGTTACGGTCACCGACGCCATCATTGCCTTTCCCATCGCCTATTACATGGCCCGACTGGCCTCGCCCCGACTGCGTGCCCTGTTGGTGGTCGCCGTCCTCATGCCGCTGTGGGCGGCCTACCTCGTCAAGATCTATGCCTGGCGGACCATCCTCCAGGGCAACGGGCCGGCCGACTGGCTGCTCGGGTTCTTCGGGCTTCCCGGACCCGGCCTTGACGCGCTGACGAACTCATGGCTCGTGTTCAGCTATCTGTGGCTTCCATACATGATCCTGCCCATCTACGCCGGGCTGGAGCGCATCCCGAACTCCCTCCTCGAGGCCTCCGCCGACCTGGGCGCCAGGGCCGGTATGACGTTTCGGCGCATCGTTTTGCCGCTCGTCTTCCCGGCCCTCGTAGCCGGGTCGATCTTCACCTTTTCGCTGACCCTGGGTGACTACATCGTCCCGGACCTGGTGTCGGACGCGAAGTTCATCGGCAACGTCATCTACGACAACTCGAACCTGGGCAACCCGCCCCTGGCGGCCGCGTACGCGCTGCTGCCGATCGCGATCATGGTCGTTTACCTGGCCGTCGCCCGACGGCTCGGGGCGTTCGAGTCGCTCTAGGGCACACGATGGTCGAATCAGCCTGGGTCCGCGCTGGCATCCGGATCGCCTCCGTCGTGACGGTCGCTTTCCTCTACCTGCCTTTGATCATCCTGGCCATCATGGCGTTCAGCCCAAGTCCGCTCCTCGTCTGGCCACCGACCGGCATCAGCTTCCGGTGGGTCGTCGAGGCCGCGGCCAATTCGGCGCTCCATCGGGCGGTGATCAACTCGTTCCTGGCCGCCATTGGGGCGACCGGCATTGCCCTCGTCCTCGGTACGCTGGCCTCCTTCGCGGTCCAGCGCTTCGCCTTCTTCGGCCGCCAAACGGTGTCATTCCTGCTCGTGCTGCCCATCGCGCTGCCCGGAGTGGTGACCGGGATCTCGCTTCAGACCACGTTCCGCACGGTCGGCATCGACCTGGGGCTGATGACGATCATCGTGGGCCATGCCACATTCTGCGTGGTCATCGTCTACAACAACGTCATTGCCCGCCTGCGGCGCATGCCGCGCTCGGCCGAAGAGGCGTCCGCCGACCTCGGCGCCGACACGTTCGTGACCTTCCGGCGCATCACCTTGCCGGCGATGCGGACCGCCCTGCTGGCCGGTGCCCTGCTCGCCTTCGCCCTGTCGCTCGACGAGGTGATCGTGACTCTCTTCACGGCGGGGCCAGGCACCCAGACGATCCCGATGTGGATCTTCACCGCGATCCAGCGCCCCACCCAACTGCCGGTGGTGAACGTGGTGGCTCTCCTCCTCCTTCTGTTGAGCGTGATACCGGTGTACGTCGCCCAGCGGATCAGCGGTGGCGAGGCGGCGGGGGTGGCTCGTTAGCGGCGTCGCCACCTAGTCGACTTCGGTCCGCCCCGGAGTAGGCCACGGGGCTGTGCGGCCGATGGGGCGGCCGTCGGGATCACGCTCCAGCTCGTGGCTTCCCGGGGTCGCTGGCCGGAACCGCAGCCGCTCGACCGGCTGCCCGCTGACGAGGTGGTGCTCGACGATCTCGCGCGCATCGGCCGGGCTGACGGCGGCGTACCAGATCCCCTCGGGGTAGACCACGACCATCGGTCCGTTGCCGCACTGGGAGAAGCACCCGGACTTGTTGACCCGTACCCGGTCGTCAAGGCCGGCCTCGGCCACGTGGGCCTTCAATGTGGCATGCACGCCCAGGCCGTCACCGTCCACGGTGGGGCACCACTCCCCGGAGGTGCAGACGAAAACGTGGCGCTCGAACAGGGACATTTCCTTCCGAATGTACTCCCGCCTCGGACCGAATGTACCGGGGCTCCGCAGAGCACCGGAACCCTACTATCCGACCACGAGCCGCGCCGACCAGTACCCTCCGAGCCGGCGCGGCTCATACCTCACCAGAGTGGTTGGGAGAGCAACACCACACATGATGCAAGACGAAGGCGGCAAATTGCTGACGGCCACCGAGGTGGCCGAGATGCTGCATCTCCACGTCAACACCGTGAAGCGCCTGGGCGACCGCGGCGAACTGCCGTTCTTCCGCGTCGTCAAGCGCGGTGACCGCCGCTTCCGGTACAACGACGTGGTGGAGTTCCTGCACCGGGCCAAGTAACGCCGGCCCGCACACGGGCTCCCATTAGACCACCGCCCGGGGCGACGGGCGGGCAGGCCCCTCCAGGGGGGCGCAAACGACCGTCGGACCCACGTCCGGCGGTCGTTCGCATGGCTGGCATACTACGCCGGCATGTCCGCCGACCCGATGGCCGTCCTCGCCGAGGCGCGCCGCCTCCTCGACTCGGGCCACCCTGAACCAGCCCTGGCGGCAGTCGATGACTTGACCCGATCCGGCGATCCTGAGCTGGCGGGCGCGGCGTGGATGTTGATCGGCACCGGGCGGTACCGCATGGACGATGAAGCCGGCGCCATGCAGGCCTGGCGAGCGGCCGCGGACACCGATAGCGCCGCCTCGTGGCTCGGCTGGCGGTCGATCGCCGAGCAACTGGTGCGCGACGCCGATCTGAATGGCGCCATCGAGGCCTACCGCGAGGCCGATCGCAACGCCCCGCCCATGGAACGCCCCGCCATCGCCAGCCGGCTGGCCTGGCTGGCCAAGGAGACGGGCCACGACTTCACTGCCCGCCGCGAGTTCAACCGATCGCGAGCGGCCTATGCCACCTATGCCCCCTTCGTGACCTGGGTCCTCATCGGCGCCAACGTGGGCGTGTTCGTGCTCGACTCGGTCCTGGGCGGCGGGGTCCTGGGTGGGAGTGGGCCCCTGCTGGAGGCAGGATTCGTGAGCGGTGACGCGGTGGCGGCCGGGGAGTGGTGGCGGATCCTGACCAGCGCCTTCCTGCACGTCAACCTGCTCCACATCCTGTTCAACATGTGGGCCCTGTATCTGTTCGGGCCGCTGCTCGAGCAGCTGTACGGTCGCGTCGAGTACCTGGCCATCTACGTCTTGTGTGCCGCGGGGGGGTCCGTCCTGACCATCCTGGCCGCTCCTGAGCAGCAGGCGGTTGGGGCCAGCGGCGCCATCTTTGGACTGCTCGGGCTGGCCTTCGCCGTCTCCCGGCGCCGCCACCTGGCGCTGCCGCGGCAGACCCGCATGATCCTGGGGCAGATCGGATCACTGCTGCTCATCAACCTGGCCATCACGTTCTTCGTGCCGGGGATCAGCGTCACCGGCCACCTGGGCGGCCTGGCTGTCGGCCTCGTCCTCGGCTGGCTCCTGCCGCCGTCCCCGGCGTTCACCCTGGCCGGCCAATGGCAGGTCGCCGGCGGGGCTGTCATCGCCGGCATGCCGATGCTGATGCGGGTGGCCGTCTACCTGGGGGTCGCCGGGCTGTTGGTGGCGGGCATCGCGGTGGCGATGCTCAACATCGCCTGACCGATGTGCCATCCGGCCGATGCCCGCCCGCCGCTGCCCCCCATCCGCGGCGGTGCCGTCGACGCCCGTGACCTGGTCCTGACCTCGGCCGACGGCACGCAGTTCGCGGCCCATCTCGCGTGCGCTGCCTCCCCGGGCGGGCCCGGCATCGTCGTTCTACCCGACGTCCGCGGCCTGCACCCGTTCTACGAGGACCTGGCCAATCGGCTGGCCGAGGCCGGGGTGCATGCGGTCGGCGTGGACCTGTTTGCGCGGACCGCAGGCCCGGGGCACCGAGGTGCGGACTTCGACTACGAGCCGCACGCGGCGCAGGTCCGCCACGACACCATCTCGGCCGACGTGCGGGCCGCGGCCGACGCGCTACGCACCTCCGAGGGCAGTGCGGCGGAGCGTGTCTACACCATGGGGTTCTGCTACGCGGGGCGGGCGTCGTTCCTCCAGGCCGCCGAGGGCCACGGCTTGGACGGAGTCATCGGCTTCTACGGCCCGCCGACCGGCCTCATGCGGTCGGGTCTGCCGGACGCGGTAGAGCGCGCGACGCAATTCGCGTGCCCCGTCCTGGGGCTCTTCGGCGGCGCCGACCCGGGCATCCCGGCCGAGAGCATCGCAGAGTTCGATGCCGCGCTGGAGGCTGCCGGCGTCGAGCATCGGCTCATCACCTACCCCGGCGCGCCGCACTCCTTCTTCGACCGCAGCGCGGCCGAGCACGCCGAGGCCGCCGCGGACGCGTGGCGCCAGGTGCTGGGCTTCGTGGGGGTTTCGGTCCCGGGCTGAACTCCGGCTAGGCCTTGGCGGTCGTCTGCTCCACCGGTCGGCTGACGGCCTCGGCCGGCCGGACCGGCCGCAGGTAGACCGGCAGCACGGCGACGATGTACCCCAGCCAGGTCAGGAACGTGACCCACTCCGGCTGCGAGGTGTAGCCGAACATCGCCCGCAGCAGGCTGCCGATGAGCGCGGCCAGGCCCTCCCCAGAGTGCGGCAGGATGCCGCTCAGGTCGAAGGCGATCTCGGTGCCGACGGTGATGGCCCCGACCGCCACCAGCTCGTGGACGGCGTGGCTCAGGAGCCCGGCGGCGATCAAGATCAACGCCGCCCCCGTCCAGCGGAAGAACGTCCGCAGGTTGATGACCTGGGCGCCGCGGTAGAAGCCGTAGCCGATGCCGACCGCGGCCAGCAGCCCGATTGATGCGCCGCCCAGAACGGCAACGGCGCCCGACTCCGCGGAGGATGCGGCGGCCACCTGCCCGAGGAGGAATAGCGATGTCTCGATTCCTTCGCGGATGACCGCGGTGAAAGCGAGAACCGACAGGCCCCACACGGAAGCCTCGGTCAGAGACCGGTCGACCTTGGCGTGGAGCTCGGCCCGCATGTTGGCCGCCACGCGCCGCATCCAGAACAGCATCCAGGTCACGACCGCTGCGGCGAGAAGCATGGCCGCTGCCTCGAAGACCTGCTCACTCGGCTCGGGCAGTCCACCGATGGTCAACCAGAGGGCCACGCCGATCCCCACGCTCAGCGCGACCGCGGCCGCGACACCCAGCCACACGCGCCGGAAGTGGCGCCGGTTCCCGGTCCGATCGAGGTAGGCGAGGATGATGGCGACGATCAGCGCTGCCTCGACGCCTTCGCGCAGACCGGTCAGCAGGCCCGAGGACAGGGCACCCAGTTCCATTCGAGTCTCCTGTTTGGGGCCGGGAGGCCGGTCGCAAGGGACCGGCGGCGCGCGCCCGGGCCATGCTACGCGGGACCTGCCGCGACCGTCAATTCCCGACCGGCAATATCGGAATTGAACCGCCACTGCGAGGGAGTTTCAGGCGGCTAGAATCCGGCACCAATGGTCGAGTTCTCCCTGACCGATGAGCAGCGCGAGGTGCAGCGCACCGCCCGCGCCTTCGGCGAGCGCGAGATCGTGCCCCGAATCCGGGAGCTCGACTCGACCTCCACCTACGACCGCGGCCTGTACGAGAAGATGGGCGCGGTCGGCTTCCTGGGGCTCCCGATCCCGGAGCGCTACGGCGGATCGGGGATGGATTACATCGCGTTTGCGGCGCTGTGCGAGGAGATGGAGCGGGCCGACACCGCGTTCCGGGTCATCCTCAGCGTCCACACCGGGCTGAATTCGCTCACGCTCCTGCAGTGGGCGAACGAGGACCAGAAGCAGCGCTACCTCGTCCCCCAGGCGCGCGGGGAGCAACTGGCGACCTTTGGCCTGACCGAGCCGGGCGTGGGAAGCGACGCCGCCAACCTGGCCACCACTGCCCGCCGCGACGGGGATCGGTACATCCTGAACGGATCGAAGGTCTGGATCAGCCTGGCCGATACCGCCGACTCCTTCCTGGTCTTTGCCACCGTCGACCGTTCGCTGGGCCACAAGGGCATCACCGCCTTCATCGTCGAGCGCGACTTTCCGGGCTTCAGCTCCGATTCGCTCCACGGCAAGCTGGGGGTCCGGGCCGGCAACACCGGGATCCTGTACTTCAGCGACTGCGAGGTCCCGGCAGCCAACCGGGTGGGCGAGGAGGGGGAGGGCTTCACGATCGCGATGAGCGCCATCGACCAGGGTCGCTACACGGTCGCGGCGGGCAGCGTCGGGCTCGGGGTCGCGTGCCTGGACGCATCGGTCAAGTACGCGCACGAGCGGAAGGCGTTCGGGGAGGAGATCGGCCGCCATCAGCTGGTCAAGCAGATGCTGGCCCGCATGCAGCAGGGGATCGAGGCCGGGCGGCTGCTGGTCTGGAAGGCCGGCTGGTTGAAGAACCAGGGCCTGCGCAGCACCCGCGAGACGGGCCTGGCAAAGTGGTTCTGTACCGACCACGCGGTCCAGTGCGCCATGGACGCGATCCAGATCCACGGCGCCTACGGCTACTCGGACGAGTACCCGGTGGAGCGCTACCTGCGCAATTCGAAGGGATCGGTCATCTACGAGGGGACGAGCCAGATCCACACCCTGATGCAGGCCGACTACCTGCTCGGCTACCGCAAAGACAAGCCGCTGCGCATGCCCCAGCCCGCCTGGGAGGGCGAGTCCTAGCCCGCGTCTATACTCGCCGCCGTGAGCCGGAGCCTGGAGCTGACGGTGGGCCTGATGCTGCTCGTGATCGGGCTTATCGTGCTGAGCTCGACCTGGATCGGCGAGTGGTTCGCGTCCCACGGCCTCGACACCGACCTGCTGGCCTGGTGGCCGCTGTTCTTGGTCTTCCTGTCGCTGTTCTTCCTGATCCCCATCCTGTTCTCGCGGCTGTCGCGCCGGCTCCGGGCCGGGATGGTGATCCCCGGCGTCTTCCTGTTGCTGGTGGGCCTGGCGCTCCTGTACACCAGCCTGACCGATCGATGGTCCGACTGGGCCACCCTGTGGACCGTGGTCCCCTTCAGCCTGGGCCTGGGCCTGTACGCCGCCGGCTGGCTGGCCGATGCGCCGGCCTTCAAGTGGATCGGCGCCGCCGTCGCTATTGCCGGCGTGGTGGCCTACATGGCCCTGGCGACCGCATTCGGGGGTGAGGCGTTCCGGTTGATCGGGGCGCTGGCGATCATCGGGCTGGGCCTGGCGTTGACCGTCGGCGGGCTGGCCCAGCGGCTGGCGCGGAAGTCGCCGCCCGTCCCTCCGTCGCCTTCCGGCTGACCGATCACAGGCTGAACAGGAGCTCCGTCAGCAGCGCGGCGGCGAACCCACCCGCCAGCGCCGGAGACAGGTAGCGCCGCAGCCGCCCGGCCGTCGCCAGCAGCGCCGCCAGCGCCGCCGCGGCCAGGGTGCCTCCGCTCCCGGCTACCGCGGCCGCCGCTGCGGTGCCGAGCGCGGACCCATCGGCGAGGATGGTGCCCACGGCAACCACGCCCAGGGCACCGAACAGGCCGGCTCCCAGGGTCACCAGCGCCGCCCGCCCGCCGCCCCGCTGGCTGGCACCGGTGACGGCCGCGCCCGCGGCCAGGGTGGCCGCCAGGGCCGAGATACCGGTAGTCGCCGCGTACGAATCGGTCGGCGGGGCGACGATGAACCACACCGCGGCCACCGCCGGAGCGGTCAGCATGCCGCCGGCCACGACCCAGGTGAGCGGCTGACGCCAGTCCTCCGGGTCCTCGGGCGGGACGACCTCCCCCAGCTGGACGCTGGGTGGCACCGGCGATGACGCAGTCACGCGGCCGGCTCCAAGCGCAGACCCAGGATCCGGGTCGCTAGGTCGCGCAGGACCAATCCGGCCGCTTCCCGATCGGCCGGATCCCGGTCGGTTGCGAGCGACAGCTCGGCCAGCTGGTCGAGCGTGGTCACGACGCGGGGCGTGTCCAGGTCGTCGTCCAGGGCGGTCAGGGCGCTTTCTCGCAGCGTTGCCAACCCATCGGTGAGTGGCATCCGGTCGCCGGGCACGTCCCGCGCCAGCGGCGGAACCGCCACGGCCTGGGCCCAGCGCTGCACCGTCAGCTGGGCATCCGCCGCCATCGACTCGGACCAGGTCAGATCGGCGCGGTAGTGGTGGCGGATGAGCGCCAGCCGGATGACATCCGCGGGCCAGCGCTCGAGCAGCTCGCGGATCATGACCAGGTTGCCCACCGACTTTGCCATCTTCTCATCGGCGTAGTGGACCATGCCAGTGTGGACCCAGTGACGGACCACGGGCCGGACACCGGTCGCGCCCTCCACCTGCATCCGTTCGGTCTCGTGGTGCGGAAAGGCGAGGTCCCGCCCCCCGCCGTGGATCTCGAACCGGGGACCGAGATGGGTCACGCTCATCGCGGAGCACTCGATGTGCCAGCCCGGCCGCCCATTCCCCCAGGGCGAGGGCCAGGCGGGCTCGTCGGGGAGCGACGGCTGCCACAGCACCGGGTCCAGCGGGTCGCGCTTGCCGGGCAGGTCCGGATCGTTGCCGCGCTGGTTGGCCAACGCCAGGCGGTCCGCCGGCGGCACGTGGGCCAGGGACCCGAACTCCGGGTCGGCCGCCACCGACAGGAACACGTATCGGTCTGACCGATAGGCGAGGCCGGCTGCCAGCAGCGGCTCGATCATCTCAACCATGTGCGGGACGTGCTCGCTGGCGCGCGGGTACACGTCCGGCGCGAGCCAGTTCAATGCCGCCATGTCGGCCAGGAAACGGTCCGCGTGATTGCGGCCCAGGGCCAGGTAGTCCTCGCCTCGCTCGCGGGCGTGGCGGAGCATGTCGTCGTCGACATCGGTCAGGTTCTGGACGTAGCGCACCGGATGGCCGAGGTACTCCAGGTAGCGCTGCAGGACGTCGAACGCCAGGTACGTGGAAGCATGACCCAGGTGGGTCGTGTCGTAGGGCGTGATGCCGCACACGTACAGGCCGATGGGTCCGTCACCGATCGGCTGGAGGGGCAAGACTGCGGCCCGACGGGTGTCATACAGGCGCAGGTTGAGCTGGCGGGGAGGGGCCACTTGCGCCGCGGCCCTAGAATCCGTGGACCATGTGGGAGGTCTTGAAGTGGCTGGGCGTCTTCGCAGCCGCCCTGCTCGTCATCATCGTCGGGGCGTCATTTGTGCTGGGCACGCCGAATCCGCTCGACCGACTCTTCTGACGGAAGGTCCCGGCAGACTCACCACAGCTGGGGCTTGGTCATCATCAATAGCCCAATGACGCCGATGGCCCCCGCCATCCCGTAGGCCAGGTAGCGCTGCCGTCGGGCCAGGCGCGCCCACGTCTCCTGATCCATGGCGCCGGACAGGCCAAGCAGCCGCAGCAGGTTGGGCCGCGCCACGACCGCCGCGACGACCAGGTTGGCGGCATACAAGCCCAGGGCCACCAACAGCCAGGGCTGGGTCAGCAGCTCCAGGCCGATGACCACCAGCAGACCGATCCCGGTGATGGCCACGCCGAGCCCGATCCAGAACGAGCCCGGACCCTGGAGCGTCAGCACCAATCGAGCCAGGCGGCCCTGGCCTCGGGTCGCCGAGTCGCGGCGCAGGACGAACGGCGCCAGCAGGTTCGGCAGCAGGAGCAGGATGGCCAGGCTGACGTGGGCGATGATCAGCGGGACGGGGCTCATGGGCGGACCGATGCTAGCGCACCGGGGGCGGGTAGACTCCGGGAGCCGATGGAGCTGATCGACGCCGCCAGCCTGCGCTCGCTGGTCCCCATCGAGCGCCTGCTCGACGCGGTCGAGGCCGCCTACCGTGACGTGGCTGCGGGCCGCGACCGCTCACCGTTGCGCCACCACGTCGAGCTGGGCGGCGGCGGGCTGTTGGTTCTCATGCCCGCCGTCCGCGAGGGTGGGTCCGGGGCCGCCGTCAAGCTCATCAGCTGGGTCCCGGGCAACCCGGAGCGGGGCCTGCCCACCATCCAGGGCGTCGTGACCTGGTTCGACGCCGAAACCGGCGAACCCGGGTTCCAGCTGGACGCACCCACGGTGACGGCCATGCGGACCGGCGCCGCGTCCGGGGTCGGGGCGCGGCTCATGTCCCGTTCCGACGCCAGCGTGATGGCGCTCTTCGGCGCCGGGGTGCAGGCCGAGTGGCAGATCCGGGCCGTACTCGCCGCGCGGCCGATTCGGGAGGTCCGGGTCTATTCCCGCACGCCGGGTCCGCGGGAGGCGTTCGCGGCGGCCATGGATGCGGATGTGCCCGCGTCAGTACGGGCGGTGGACTCGCCCGAGGCGGCGGTCCGCGGCGCCGACATCGTGTGCTGCGTCACCCCGTCCCAGACACCGGTGTTCGACGCCGCCTGGCTGGAGCCGGGTGCCCATGTCAACGCCATCGGGTCGTTCCGGATGGGGATGGTCGAGGTCCCGCCGGAGGCCTTTGGTCGTGCGTCCCTGGTGGCGGTCGACTCGCGCACCGCGGCCGCCGCCGAGGCGGGCGACCTGGCGGCCGCGGTTGCGGCCGGCCAGCTGGGCGCTGACGCGCACGTCGAGATTGGCAGCCTACCCGCCGACTGGGCCGCGAACCGCGACCCGGCGGCCATCACGGTCTTCAAGAGCGTGGGACTGGCGATCCAGGACCTGGCCACCGCCGACCTGGCCGTGGCCGCGTGGCGCGAGGCCAGAGCAACCGGGTAGCGGGGCGCGTCCCGCCTAGCGACCGTTGACGGTCGGAAGATCGACGGGTGGCGCGGTCAGTCCGGGGTCGGAGCGCCCGACGAACAAGGGGATGGCGAGCCGGACGGCGAGGTCGCGGATCGCCGCCGCCGCGAGGGCGCGGAACATCGGAGATTCGTGGGTCGCTGCCGGACCGGGAAAGGCCGGCCCGAGCGGGCGTGGCACCGATCGGGGCGCTCGCTCGCTGGGCGCAGCCGAGGCGGCAACCGTGACGGTGACCGCGGCCGGATCGGCCGCCGGCGGTGGCGGGGGAGCGGGCTGGCCGACGATGCCCGACTGCCCGCCGCCGGGGCTGCCACCTGACGCCGGGGGCGGCGTCGGGGCGGGCGTGGGTGCTGGCGTCGGCTGGGGCGTGGCCGCGGGGGCCGGCGGCTCCTGGGGCGGCAGGCTTGGGGCCGGGGACGGGGTCGGTGCCGCGGGCGGGGGCGGGGTCGGGATGGGTGTGGGGACCGGCGTAGGCGCAGGCGGCGCATCGGTCACCGTCCAGTTGGGGTAGTAGTAGATGAGCAGGATCTGCGCCGCGCTCAAGCCGGCCAGGCCGCAGGCCTGGGTGCCCCACTGGTACATGCGCCAGCCGTTGACGTTGGCGCCGCAGGCCTCGTTCGCGGCGCCGGCGTTGTAGTACGTCGGGTAGATGCTGCCGTTTTTGAGGGCCCGGGTGCCCCAGGTGGCGTCAACCGCCGCCGCTGCGCTGGCCCACGTTGGCTGGGCCGGGTTGTAGACCTGGTCCCGGGTGTCGTCGTAGACGTCGAAGCAGGCCCCCTCGGCGTTGGTCAGGCCACGCCAGTGGAGGACGTGGTACCAGGCGTACATCTTCACCGCCACCCCGCCGGAGCGCAGTGACTCGGTCGTCCACGACCCGATCCACTCGCGGCTCAGGACGTTCCTGGCGTAGACCCTGAAGTCGACCGTGTCGACCGCTCCGGTGGCAGCCCGAAAGACGCGGATGGTGGGCGGCGGAGTCGCCTGGCTGGTCCAACCACTGCACGAGGACGCGGTCGCAGGGGCGATCTGCCCCGGGAACCCGCTGCCCAGGAGGGTGGCCGCGGCCAGCAGCGACGCCGCCAACGTGCGGCGCGGCATCGCCTCCGACCGTATCGGTCGGCCGTGCCCGGGACAGCCGGGTCAATGGTCCCGGCGCGCGCGCGCCGTCAGTACCGCGCCGGTCAGGCCCAGCGATGGACGCGGCCGGGGATCGAGTCGAAGCCGAACTCCGCGCACAACGCCTCGAACGGTGCCCGGGGAACGCCGTTCCAGGCGAGCTGGTCCAGGTCGCCCGGAGCGTCCGAGTCGAGGCCCAGGGTCGCCAGGCGTCGATACAAAAATGCCTCGTCGCGATGCTGGCGAAGAGTGAGGGCCAGCCGGCCCGCCCCCCTGACGTCGACATCCCAGGCCACCGGGTCATCGGGAATGGCCTCGAGGTGCTCCCATCGGGCGAGCACCGCCGCCGCGCTCCGGGCGCCCCATCCGGGTAGGCCCGGATAGCCGTCGGAGCTGTCGCCGACGAGTGCGAGGTAGTCGGGGATGCTGGTCGGGCGCACTCCGAACTTGGCGAGGACGCCCGCCTCGTCGTAGGTGATCTTGCGCATCCGGTCACGCAGCACGATCCGTTCCCCATGGACGCACTGCGCCAGGTCCTTGTCCACGCTGCAGATCACGACCCGCTCGACGCGCGAGTCGGCGGCGACCCGGGCGGTAACCGTGGCCAGGGCGTCGTCGGCCTCGTCCTCGACCATGGCCCAGCAGGTGATGCCAAGGGCCCGAATGGCGCGCTCGGCATCGGCGAATTGGGCCAGCAGATCGCGGGGGACGCCGGCGCTGGACTTGTACCCCCGGAAGACGTCGTTGCGCCAGCTTTCGATGACGTGGTCGGTGGCGGCGCCGACATGGGTCACATCCGGTTCACGCAGCAGACTGAGCAGCGAGTCGAGCAGGCCGCGGACCGCATTGACCGGGCGGCCATCCGGACCGCGCTCCGGCGGCCGGGAGTGATAGGCACGGAACAGCTCGAAGGTGGCGTCGACCAGGTGAACCTGCACGGCGCTCACACGGCGAGGGGCTCGCGGTACTCCCCGAAGACACCACGCAGGACGCCGCACATCTCGCCGATGGTGGCGTAGGCCTCGACGGCCTCGACGATGGCCGGCATGAGGTTGACCGCCGGTCGGGCCGCCTCGTCCCGCAAGCGGGTCACCGCCCGCGCGTGCGCATCCGCGTCGCGCTCGGCCCGTACCCGCGCCAAGCGGTCGAGGTGGCGCCGCTCCATGTCCGGAGTGATCTCGAGCAGCGGAACGCCCAGCTCCTCGTCGCGGTCGACGTACCGGGTGACCCCCACGATGTGATGCTCCCCGTCTTCCAGGGCACGGCTCTGGACATAGGCCGCGTCCGCGATCTCGGCCTGCGGGAACCCGTCTTCCACCGCTCGCAGCATGCCGCCCATCTCGTCGATGCGCCGGATGTAGTCCCAGGCCGCAGCCTCGGTCTGGTTGGTGAGGGCTTCCACGAAGTACGAGCCGCCCAACGGGTCCACCGTGTTCGCCACGCCGGACTCCTCGGCCAGGATCTGCTGCTGGCGCAGTGCGAGCAGGGCGGCCGCTTCCGAGGGAACCGCCCACGCCTCGTCGTACGCATCGGTATGCAGCGACTGGGTGCCGCCCAGGACCGCGGCCAGGGCCTGAATCGCGACCCGGGTCAGGTTGTTCAGCGGCTGCTGGGCGGTCAGGGACACACCGGCGGTCTGGGTGTGGAACCGCATCCAGGTCGAGCGGTCGTTCTCGGCGCCGAAGCGCTCGACGCACAACCGGTGCCACATCCGGCGCGCGGCCCGGAACTTGGCGACTTCCTCGAAGAAGTCGTTGTGGCTGTTGAAGAAGAACGACAAACGGGGCGCGAAGTCATCAAAGCGCAGTCCGCGGCGGAGGGCATCCTCCACGTACGCGATCCCATCGGCGATCGTGAACGCCAGCTCCTGGACCGCGGTCGAGCCGGCTTCGCGGATGTGATATCCGCTGATGCTGATCGTGTTCCAGCGCGGCAGCTCGCGGGTGCCCCACTCGACCGTGTCGGTCACCAGCTTGAGCGACGGCGC